>JBBSOU010000089.1:0-15720 GCA_038259445.1 Lysobacterales bacterium
CGACCACACCCTCGAGGAAGTCGGCAAGCAGTTCGACGTCACCCGCGAGCGCATCCGCCAGATCGAAGCCAAGGCCCTGCGCAAGCTGCGCCACCCGAGCCGCTCGGAACAACTGCGTTCGTTCCTCGATCTCGAGTAAGCACTCACCGAAGTTGACCTCGACGCCCGCGCAACCCGCGGGCGTCGTCGCTTCCGCCATCACCCGCTAAACTTCTACCCCCGCACGGGCCTATAGCTCAATTGGTTAGAGCAGCGAACTCATAATTCGTTGGTTCCAGGTTCAAATCCTGGTGGGCCCACCAAACGAACGTCGGGTGTCCGTCGGGGGCGGCATGATGGGCCCGATGGCCGCAAGCTGCGTAACCACCCGTCCGGCGGCCTGGCTGAGCGCCGCAGGCGTGTTCACTGGCACGCTGTTGGCCACCGAGCACGCGGTGTTGGAGATTGACGAGGCCATCAATCGCGATGCCCTGGAGGCCAGTTTTCAGGACGACATCGACGGCGTTGAGCGTGCGCTCATGCAGGCGTGCGTGCGATGTACGTCACCGGCGTCGACAATGAGTTCGTGGCCCGCCGGCAGCTGATGGAAGCGCAGGTCAGGCTGATTGATCGGATTTTGTCGGCAGGCGCTGATCGCACAGGAAGTCGTGGGCGTCCTGGTTCTCGTTGGAAGTCGTGGGCGTCCTGATTTTCATTCTCATGGAAATTATGGGTGTCCTAACTTCCGGCCCCTAACTTCCGGCCCTAACTTCCTGGCCGCCCCCGCGTTCGGGGGGTACCGAAGCGCCGGGTGGCCTCCTACAGTGGCCGCCTCGCTACCTGGGACTTCCCCATGCTGCCTCGCTTGTTGCTCGGATTACTGATTGCCTTGCCTCTTCTTCCGGCAATGGCCTTGGCTTCGCCGCCGACGCCTTACCTGTCAGCGGAGGTGGTCTACACCGGTGGAACGGCGTTTCTACGCGGCAGCACGCGCATCATCAGCGGCATCATCCGCAAATGCGCAAATTCCGTTCCCGGCTGCCCGACCAGTTTCCAACGCAGCACGATCTACTTTCGGCTGCCCCCAGGCATCCACTACGTTTCCCATTCGACCTACGCACCGGTTTTTCCCGCCACCTGCACAACCAGCATGATGCCGGACGGTGCCGAACACGTGGCCTGCACGGGCGGCGGGCTTTCAACGGGAATCTACAACGTCGGGCAGATCACGTTGACGGTGGCCGTTGCTCTCGATGCGCCAATCGGACTCGGTCGCCTCGTGATTGGCGTCGATGACTCGTTGCCAGCGGAGTCGGGCACGTTGGCGGGATGTATCGTCGATTCGCTTCCGAACTACTGCGTCGAGCGGAATCTGCCGATCGAGGCGGCGGCGATGGCTGATTTGTACATTCAGCAAGCCAATCATTCCCCGCTCGTATTCCAGCCGGATGAGGTCACATCCCGCATCACGATTTATCTCGTCAATCAAGGCAATGCACCGACGTCAGGCACCCACATGCAAGCGCACTTGCCTGCCGGATTCGAGTGGCAACTGGCGACGACCACGACCAACGGACTTGCAATGACCTGCTCAAGCACCGGCAGCTGGCAGACAACCGGTCAAACCGTCACCTGCAGCGGCGGAGCACTGGCGGCGAGTGGATCTGTGGATGTGAAGCTGGGCATTCGCCCACGTGACAACATCGAGGTGCCGGGACCCGTGCCCGTCGTTGGCGCTGTCAATCAGGGAGCGAGCGCCGACCCTGCGGTGCTGGCGGCCTGTGCCAGCGATTCCTCACCCGCGCACTGCATCTGGCACAACGTTCAGACGTGGATCCCGTGCGCGCGAAGCAGGGACACCGGCATTTTCTGCGACAGCTTCGATGTACCGTTTCCGACTGCGGTCCCACCGCCTGCCGCGATGTCAGGTGCGTTCATCGACGAATAAATGGCAGGTTACGTGCGACTACCCGCAGTACGCCGAGATGGCATTCGAGAGCTGCTCTCGGCGGTCGCGCACAAGCGGATGCAGTTCGCATGGCCACTGACCTGACGGTCAAGCATATCTTTCGCCGCCACGACTTCCTGGCTGAGGCGCGCGGGTGTCGCATCAACAGCGACGACACTGGCTTGCCTGTCGTCGGCCAGATGGTTGACCTCATCGCTGAAGCGCCCCGGTCCGTCCTGCAGAGACCAGGCCGCTTGTGGGTCGGTTTCTGAATCGAAGCCAGCGTTCCTCAAGTGTCAGGCGCTGCGATGTTGCGATTGATTCTCGATTCGTGAGATCCGACCCGATCGGCCTAGACTCTGTCCGCACCGTTTTCAGTACGCGCTCCGCGTCTGAACGGAGCACTCGCCAACCCACCGCGCTCCCAGGGGACTACTCATGACCACGCGCCGTCGTTTCGTCTCATCGTTGTCCTTGACGCCGCTGGTCGGCATGGGCCTGTTGTCGGCGTGTGGCGAAAAGACGCCGCCCGCTGCGCCGCCCGCGCCAGCCGCACCGGCAACACAAGCGCCGACAACGCCGGCAGCACCACCGCCCCCGGCAACCGCAGCGCCGGCTGTCGAGCCAGCACCCGTCGCGCCGGCACCCGTTACGCCAGCACCGGCAACGGCGCCGACGATAGTCAGCGCCGACGAGCCGGTCGCGAGCAGTCTCGGTTACGTCACCGACTCCACCCGCGTCGATGCGGCGAAGTACCCCAACCATGCAGCGGGACAGCGATGCGGTACCTGCGTGCTGTACTCGGGTGCAGCCGGCGAAGCCACCGGGCCCTGCTCGATCTTCCAGGGCCGCCTCGTCAATGCCAATGGCTGGTGCAGCGTCTGGGCAAAGCGCGCCTGAAACGCGCTGGATGACGATGCCGCACGTAGACGACGGCACTGCGCGGCATGCAGTGCCGTCGGCAACGATGCACTCTGAGCGCGGCGTTTTCGGTGACGAATCCTGTTCACCATTTCGCATCGGCATCGTCCGCGCACCGTGACGGACTGAGTGCGCTCAGCGTTGCATGTCACCGCAAATCGCGCAGATCCACATCGCGCGAGCAGACAACGACATCGTCGAGAAACCCGCAGAGTCCGCTGTCGACCCCGCTTGCGATGAGGGTGGCACCGACATCGTCGCTGCTGCGGTAGAGGTAAAGCACGCCAGGTGCGCCGTGAACGGACATCGCCTCGGCGCGTTCGCGCTCGCAGTCCTTGGTGAATCGCGCGAGGTAGGCGCTGTTGGTCGGCACGTCGAGGCGGGCTGCGATCCAGTCGATCTCGACGCCGCGGAACTTGTTGCCGGGCACGCCGTGGCCGAACAGGCCGCCGCATTCGAACGATGGAAACTGGAAGATGCGCGCGTGGCTGCCGATCAGGTGCGTCCATGTCGCCACATCGATCGTCGAAGGCGCCGGTGATGCGCTGGCGGCGCGCACGCCGATCTGCATCGGACGTGCGTCGAGCATCTGCAGCACCGCGGCCGATGCGAGCACGATGGCGGCAATGCGTGGCCGGTAGCGCGAACACACGGCGACCATCATCGCCGCGAGCAACGTGTACGAAGCGATCCAGATGAAGCGACCCGAGCCGCGCAGTTGCGACAGGGCAGCGAGCAAGGCGTCGGACAACGGCAGTGTGAGCACCTCGCGCGGACCGATGCCGACGCGATGCGAAATGGCGAATGCGGTGACAACAACAAGCACGCCGACGAGCACCGCGTGTCGACGCAGGTTCGCGCGCAGATCGCGCAGCGCCGGCGCAGCGAAGATGCCGAGTAGAACCGTGCCGGCGCCGAGCCACGCACCGCCTTCCCACTGGTTGCTGCCGGTGATGACCGGCATCGTCGTGCCCAGCCACTGTCCCGATTGCGTCTGCGGAAACGGCACCCACGGCGACAACAGGTTCATCGAGTACAAGCCGTAGTCGCCGAACTGGCTGCGCGTCGCGCTGAAGAATCCGCCGAGCGCCATCACCAGCAACGAGCAGCCCACGATACCGCCGAAACGCACGCAAACACCGCGCAGGGTGAGGCGTCGTTCGCGCCAGCCGTCGACGATCGTAGCCGCGACCACCGCGCCGGCCATCACTGCCAGGTACGGAGTGATCAGCAAGCCGAGTGCCGGCAGCAGGCATTGCGCAATCGTTTGCCGGCGCGAAAGTCCGTGGCGCTTCGCGCGCACGTAGCCTTCGAGAGCAAACAGGATCAGGAACTGTGCCATCAGCGCCGCCTGCCCGAAGCGCAGGAACACGATCGGCATCCAGCAGAACGTGACGACACCGGCGAGGTGCGGCAGCGCTGCCACGATGCCAAGCGCGCGCAAAAGGCGTGAAGCGCAGAGCGCCTGCAGCACAAGGCACAGTGCGACCCACCAGCCGGTGTAGATGGGCGGATCACTGCCGGCAGGCCAGAACGCCTTGTAGGCGAGTTTCGCCGGCAACGCGAACAGCGGCAGACTGTCGGCCAGCACGACGCTGCTGCCCTCCGGATAGTGCGTATTGCGCGAGTCGAATAGCGGGAATCGCCAGTCATCGCGCGCGTAGTAGAACCAGCCAATCTCGCCCTTGGCCGGGTCGCCGAGTTGCGACTGCCAGTACACTCCCTTGCCGCTGACGTAGTCGCGATCGAGCGTGAACGCGGCCAGCAGCATGCCGACCAGCAGCGCTGCGATCGTCAGCATCCATGCGCGTTGCGCAATGCGTGCTGGCTCGGACAACGCGCCGGTTTCTTCCGTGATGGCGTTCATGCGTGTCCTCGCCCACTACCCAGCTCATGACAACGAGAAAGTGCGGCGTTCGAGGCCACGTCGGCGTTGTGCAGGACAAGGTGGCGTGGCCGGTTCGCGTTCCACGCAAGCGAAATCGTGCATGCATCGGTCAACGGGTTCTGGCAGCGACGCTGGGGGTTATTGCGGGCAGCGACGACGCGCTGAATCGAGCGCCGGGCCCATCGCGGTCATCCGGATTTTCCGACGTGTTCGGCCTCCTGAATTTGCCGCGTGTCGGGTCGCGCAGAAGTTTCGGCGTATTCTTGCGATTCCTTGTGCGCGACTACGGTGCCATCCATGGATCGACTGTCTTCCCGCGCGCCATCATCAACGCCGTGGGCGGCGTTTCTCGCCATCGCGGCGATCGTTGCCGGGCTGGCCGCGCTGTTCGCCTGGACCGCTGGCTGGCTGACGCCGCAGCGGTTGACAACCGCACGCATGACCAACGCGATCGAAGGCACGCTGGCTCAACCGTTCCCGGGCTTTCGTCGCGCGCATGCGAAAGGCGTGTGCGTTGCCGGTTACTTCGAGGGCAATGAAGCAGCCGCAGCGCTGTCGAAGGCACGCGTGCTGGCGCCGGGACGCACGCCGTTGCTCGGCCGCATGTCGATCGGTGGTGGCTCGCCCTACGGACCCGACGCGCAGGCGCGGGTGCGCAGCATGGCCTTGCTGCTGCGCGGCGACGACGGTCAGGAATGGCGCATGGCGATGAACAGTTTCCCGTTCTTCAGCGTGGCCTCGATCGAGGCCTTCCACGCGCAGACGCTCGCGTCCGCGCCCGATCCGGCAACCGGAAAGCCGGATCCCGCGCGCATGGCGGCATTTGCTGCGGCACATCCCGAATCGGCGAAGTTCGGCGCGTGGGCGAAATCGGCACCGTGGTCGGACAGTTTCGCCAACACCGACTACAACGGCATCCATGCGTTTCGTTTCAGCGATGCCACGGGCGGCAGCCGCATGCTGCGCTGGTCGATGGTTGCGCAGACGCCATTCGTCGAACTGACGATGGTGCAGCGCGAAGACGCCGAGGCCGACTATCTCATCGACGAACTGCAGGCACGATTGGCGAAAGGCCCGCTGCGCTGGAACATGCGCGCGACCGTCGCCGGACCCGGTGACAACAGCGCCGATCCGTCGACGCCATGGCCGCGAGACCGCGAGCAGATTGTCCTCGGCACCGTTGTCATCGAGCGTGCCGAGGCACAGGCCACCGGTGCCTGTCGCGATCTCAACTTCGACCCGACCATCGTGCCGCCCGGCGTCGCGCTCTCCGATGATCCGATCCTCGCCGCACGTGCGGCGGTGTACGCGCAGTCCTTCGACCGTCGACAACGCGAGCTCGCGCTGGGTCGCGGCGACGCGGCACAGACCGGCGCCAAACCGCCCGCAACGAAGGACGCACCATGAGCGCCACGGAGCATTTCAACGGGCTCGCCCGAGCGCTGCACTGGAGCATGGCCGTGCTGGTGATCGCGATGCTGTTCGTCGGTGTCGGCATGGTCGCCTCGCTCACGCTGCGGCCGATGCTGCTCGACCTGCATCGTCCGCTCGGCATTGCCATCCTGCTGCTCGCGATGGTGCGCATCATCAATCGACTGCTGACGACGACTCCGGCGTTGCCGGCGGATCTGCCGACATGGCAAGTCGCTGGCGCGCGCGCGTCGCACTGGCTGCTGTACGCGCTGTTGTTGGCGATGCCGCTGGTCGGCTGGGCGATGGTCTCGGCAGCCGGCAATCCTGTCGTGCTGTGGCCGGGCTTCACACTGCCGGCGATCGCCGCACACGACCCGACAATCTACACCGTGCTGCGCAACACCCACACGTGGCTCGCGCGCGTGCTCTTCGCCACCGTGCTGTTGCATCTTGCGGCCGCACTGTTCCATGCATGGGTGCGGCGCGATGGCGTGTTCAGCGCGATGGCGCGTGGCCCGAGTGGCACGCAACCGCACGCGAATGCGGCGACCGATAGCGGTTCGACCGATGCGTGAGGCCTTGTCGGGCGCGGCGTGATTGCCTCACCGCGCAGGCGATACGGCCAGACGAGACGGAGCCATCGGATTGACGCGCGCGCCGGGCGCGCTTTCCTGCGCCCGGCTCGCGATCATCAGAACGCGAACGACACGCCGGCGATCGGACCCTTGAACGCCAGTTCGATACCGCCTGACGCATCCGCACCGGATTCGGAGTATTCAATCTCGAACCAGTCGTAGCCACCAAACAGGCCGATGCTGTCGGTCAGGCGGTATTCGGCGATCGCATTGGCGCGGCGGATCTTTCCGTCATAGTCGAAGTTGCCCCAGCCGGCATCGAGGTACTGCGCCTGTGCGCTGAGCAGCCAGCGTTCGCCGGGCGTCGCGGTGAGGCGTAGTCCGATCACCGGAGCGAGACCGTCCTGCTGGCCAGAGACCGAATATCGCGTATCACCGATATCGGCGCGCGCGCGGCCGTCGATCTTTGCGTACTCGGCGCCGATCTGCAGCCCGGCGCTGAACGTCGGCGTGGAAATGACCGAATAGTCATACATCAGGCTGGCCAGCTGGAAGCGCGTTTCCAGACTGGCAACGCTACCGGCGGGAATCGTGTCGCCCTCGAACTCGACCTCTTCGTCGAGCGTCGCTCGCTGATCCTTCTTGAAGCCGAAGTAGTCGAAGATCAGGCGATTGCGCTCGCTGAGGCGGAACACGCCGTCGAGTCGCGGCGACAGTTCGCGACTGCCGAAGTCAGCGCCTTCACGGAACGACGCGGTCTGACCGAAGATTTCACCGCTGCCGTACAGTTCGCCGCTGCCTTGCGTGTGCATTGCGCCGATGCGAAGCGTGAAACGGTCGTCGGTCGGGGCTGCGACTGAGCTAGCCGAGACGCCGAGCAGACCGATGGCCAGTGCATGGCCGAGGATTCTTGTTGCGATCATGGATTTTTTTCTCAGGTCAGGAGTACGAAGTTCGCGCCGCATCATTCTTGTCCTTGGCGCCTTGCCGGCACAGGCCGCTGGCGATATCCGGATGACACGGCAAACGGCGGGCAGGATACCGATGCCATGCCAAACGGACGCCGAACGCGCGTCGCGCGGCGATCCAGCAGTGCTTTTCATTTCGCGTTCGACACAGGCGTTGGTGGCGAACGCCGTGCGTCGCCCGGATTTCCGGCGGTGCAGATGCCAGCGCCTGGCCGAGGCCGTAGCCTCAGGCCCTGGTGCTCACGGCAGCGCGCGGTCGGCCAGCAGCAGCTCGAGCATCTTATCGCCCTGCAATGGCCTGCTGAAAAGGTATCCCTGCGCTTCATCGCATCGCAGCAGATTCAGCAATTGCGCCTGCTCTTCGGTTTCGACGCCTTCGGCGACGACCTTGAGGTTCAGTGAGTGAGCAAGCGCAATGATGCTGGAGACCAGAATGTAACCTTGCGGCGTCGTCGTCATGCCGGCGATAAAAGCGCGATCGATCTTCAGCGACGTGATCGGCAGTTGCGAGATGTAGGCGAGCGACGAATAGCCGGTGCCGAAATCGTCCACGGCGACCTGCACGCCGAGCTCGCGCAGCTGCGCGAGCAGGGTGATCGTGCGCTCGACGTCATCCATGATCACGCTCTCGGTGATCTCGAGCTCGAGCATGTCGCCATCATCAGGCGCAATCAACGCGGCTACTTGTGCGCCGAAATTCGGTTGGTTGAGCTGCAGCGGCGAGACATTCACCGCGACACGCAGGCGCGCGGTGCCGGACGCGTGCCATTGCGCGGCCTCGTCCAGCGCCCTGCGCAGTGCCCAGCGCCCGACCGTCGCGATCAGTCCGGTCTCCTCGAGCACGGGGATGAAGTGCATCGGCAGGACCAAGCCGTCATCGGGATCATTCCAGCGGATCAGCGCTTCCGCACCGACGATGCGGCGATCGGCAAGACACACCTTCGGTTGGTAATGCAGCACGAACTCCTCGCGTTCGATCGCGCGCCGCAACCTCGTCTCGAACACCAGCGCATCGTTGACCGCGGAGTTCATGTCAGCTGAATAGAACACGACCATTTCGGCAAGGCTGCGCGACTTGCGCAGTGCAGCCTCGGCATTGCGCAGCAGTTCTTCGGCATCTGCGCCATCGCCGGGGAAAACCGCCGCGCCGATCCGACAGCCGATACGCACTTCCTCGCCGCCGATATCGAATGGAAGCGCGAAGCATGTCTGCGCGACGTAATCGAGATGGCGCGCGAGATCGGCCGCGGAGCGCCGTCCGCTGATGCGCAGCGCAAACAGGTTGGAACCGATCCGCGCGGCTGTGGGATCGGCGTGCAGGAGCCTTTCCGCCACCTCCGCGAGCAGCACATCACCGCCGCGTCGACCGAGCGTTTCGTTGATGCGGCGAAAGCGCACCAGATCGACCAGAGCGACGCACGCCAAGGCGTCGACCGTCACCTCCTGCGATAGCTGAGCGGTCAGCAATTCGGCGAATCGCAGCCGATTGGGCAGCGTGGTCAAGGTGTCGTGATGGGCGATGAAGTGGAGGCGCTCGGCCTTCATGAGGTGATCGAGCGCGAACGCGATATCGTTGGCCAGTCCGAGCAGCAGATCGGTTTCTTCCGCGTCGAAGAACCCTGTGGTCGGCGCATGGATCGAGAGGATGCCGGCGACCCGCTCATTGATCACCAGCGGCAGCAGGACCAGCGAAAGCGAGCCGGAATCGAGCAGTTTGGTGCGCTCGACAACAACCGGATCGTTGGCGATATCGTTGCAGATTACCGGTTGACCGGTGCTGAGCGCGCGGGCAAGAAGACCTTCGTTCTTCGACGCGTTGGCCGCAAGCCGCAGCTGCAGATCTTCGAAGAAGGCGTCATCGGTGCCCGCCCAGGCGACGATCTTCACCGGATCGAAACCCTCGCCAAGCATGCCGATCCACGCTTTTGCCAGGCGTCCGGTCTCCACCGCAATCCGGCACGCCTGTCCGAAGAGGTCGTCGCGGTCGGTGACGCGCACGATCAGGCTGTTGATCTCGCTCAGCACCGCGTAGACGCGGTTGAGCCGTTTGATATGTTCTTCCTTGTGACGTTCGGCGGTCACGTCCTGAAACGTGCTGATGGTACGCAAGCCACCCGCGCCGGCGCCCTGTTCCAGCGGCTCGATGATTTGCCGGACGCGCCGCCATTCGGCGCCGCGACGCACGTTGTATTCGACGTCGGCGCGACGCCCGAATCGCCGCGCTTCCTCGACCGCCCATTGCAGCTTGGGTCGATCTTCCTCATGGATGTAGGTGATCCACTCCGTGACGTTTCGCGGCACCTTGTCGATGGCTACACCGAGCATCGCTGCGAACGAGGCAGAGCGGTTTTCCACTTCGCCTCTGGCATTGATGATCGCATGACCCATCTGCGCCATGTCCTGCGCCCGAAGCAGGCCGGCCTCGCTCTGCTTCAGCGCCGCCTGTGAACGGTGTCGCTCGGTGACGTCACGAATGAACACCGTGAACAGCTGACCCTGCGACGTCGGCAGGCGCGAGATGTTGGCTTCTATCGGGAACTCGGTGCCGTCGGCGCGCAGTGCCGAGACATCGCGCGGACCCATCGCGCGACTGATCTCCTGCTCGTGCGCGAATGCGGCCATGTGGCGTTCGTGGATTTCGCGCGAACCGGACGGTATGAACTCATTGAGCGGTCGCCCGAGCGCGGCGTCTGGATCACAGCGGAACATGCGCCCGGCGGCCGCGTTGAACAGCACGATCCGACGCATCTCGTCGACGGCGATGATCGCGTCCATTGCCGAAGCGATCAGTCCCGACAATCGCGCCTGGGTCTCGAGCAGGCCTTCGTGGGTGCGCTCGAGCTCAAGGCCTTTTTCCTCGAGCTTGCGGATCAGCACCTCGTTGTACTGCTTCATCAACGGCGCCGGCTCGGTGATCATCGGTACCCGCTGCGCGCGCTTGATGCGCTCGGTCTCCGAGGCTGCCACCAGCGCGGCAACCAGCTGCGCGGTCGGCGCTGGTTTGGCGATGTAGGCATCCACGCCGACCGATTCGGCCAGCTGCAGATCGTCTGGCGAATTGTAGGTGCTCGTATAGAGGATGAATGGCAGTCCGCGGTAGTCGGAGTGATTGCGGATCTCGATGCACAGACGATAGCCATCCATGCGCGGCATGAGTATGTCGGAGACGATTCCATCAACGGTCTCAAGTGCCAGCAGCTCGAGCGCCTCGACACCGTCGGCTGCGTGGCGCACCTCATGCCCTTCGCCCTCGAGCTGCGCACGCAGCAATTTTCGATTGATGTCGTGATCGTCGACGATCAGCAGTTTCATGGCAGCACCCCCGGACGCAGGAACGCGTCGACCTGTGCGCCGAGTGTGCGGGTATTGATCGGCTTGGTGATGTAGCCGTTGCAGCCGGCGGTGAGCGCTTTCTGTTCGTCGCCTTTCATGGCGAACGACGACAGCGCGACGATCGGCATCGCACACAGTTCGGGGTCGGCCTTCAACAGTCGGGTCAGTTCGAGTCCGTCCATGCCCGGCAGGGCGATGTCCATCAGCACAAGGTCTGGACAACGCGCGCGGACCGTCTCGAGGGCTTGCTCGGCGTCAATGGCGCGCAACACCTGGTAACCCTCCAGTTCAAGGACCTGCGAGGCGAGCTTGAGATTGATCGCATTGTCGTCGACGATCAGGATGCAGGCCTTCATTGCGCGACGGGTCCTTGCGGCAGATCGACGGTGAAAAGGCTGCCGGTGCCGGGTTGGCTGGAAACGCCGATCGTTCCGCCCTGAAACTCCACCAGCTTGCGCGTCAGTGCGAGGCCGAGCCCGGTTCCCTCGTAGAGTCGCGTGCTGCCCGAGTCGAGCTGCGTGAACTCCTGGAAAAGCTTGTCGAGATCCTTTTCGTGGATGCCGATGCCGCTGTCGCGTACGCTCAGGCGCAGTGTGCGATCCGGCTCAAGCTGCGCCCTGATGGTCACACAGCCACCGTCATCGGTGAACTTCACCGCGTTGGACAACAGGTTGTAGAACACCTGCTTGAACTTCTGCGGATCGAGCAGGACCGTGGCTGCCTCGACAGTAACGTCGACCTGCACACGAATGTTCTTCTTCGTCGACATCGGCGAAACCACGGCGCAGATCTCGGTGATCGCCTGGGACAGATCGAAGCTCTGCGAATTGAGTTCCATCTTGCCGGCCTCGACCTTGGACAGGTCGAGCACGTCGTTGATCAGCTGCAGCAGGTGCTGGCCGCTGTGCAGGATGTCGGTCAGGAATTCCTTCTGCTTGGCATTCAGGGCGCCGATGCGTTCATCGACCAGCAACTCGGAAAATCCGATGATGCCGTTGAGCGGCGTGCGCAGTTCATGTGACATGTTGGCGAGAAACTCGCTCTTCATGCGGCTCGCGCGGTTCAGTTTCTGCTCGATCAGCTTGCGCTCGGTGATATCGCGGATCGCGCTCGATATGAGTCTGCCGCCTTCCGTCTCGAGCGGACTCAGGCTGATCTCTACCGGAAACTCGCTGCCGTCGCGTCGCCGCCCATGCAGTTCGAGCCCGGCACCCATCGGTCGCACGCGCGGATCTCCGGCAAACCCGGAGCGCCGTTGCGGATGCGTTTCGCGGAAGCGCTCGGGCAGCAGCATCTCGATCGGGCAGCCGATCATGCTCGCACGGTCATAGCCGAACAGCGTGGTGGCCTGCGTGTTGACGATCACGATCTGGCCCGACGAATCGACGATCACGATTGCGTCCGGCGCCGACTCGAGCAGGCCACGAAACTTCTGCTCGGCGCGCTTGCGATCACCGATATCGCGAATCGCGCTCATCACCAGCGTGCCTTCTTCGGTCTGGATCGGGCTCAAGCTGATCTCGACCGGAAATTCGGTGCCATCCTTGCGCAGGCCGAGCAGTGCGAACTCGCCGCCCATCGCGCGCGGTCCGGGCAGATCGAAGTACGTGGACCGATGGCTGACGTGGGCGTGCCGGCTGGACGCAGGAAGCAGCGTTTCGATCGATTTTCCGTTCAACTCGTCGATGTCGTATCCGAACAGCTGTTCGGCCTGGCGGTTGGACAGCACGATCCTGCCGTCGCGGTTCACCATCACGATGGCATCAGGTACCGATTCGAGCAAGTCCGAAAAACGTGCCTGGACCGCGTCGCGCTGCAAGTGGGTGCGCATGCGTGTTTCCCACCAAACCCCGTGGCGGCAGTATGCGCGCAAGTTGGAGCGAGGGCGACTATTTACCTTATGTCGCGGTGCACTGCCTGCCGGCTGCCGTTGACTGCAGGGCTGGTCGCAGCGAGCCGCCCTTGGGGATCGATCCGGTTGACGTCGCTCATGCCGGAGTCGGCAACGTTGCGAGCAACTTGTCGAGCGTGATCGGATAGTCGCGCACGCGCACGCCGGTGGCGTTGGTGATCGCGTTGGCGATCGCCGCACTGACACCACAAATGCCGAGTTCGCCGACACCCTTGGCCTTCATCGGTGACGACTTCGGATCGGTCTCGTCGAGGAAGATCACGTCCTGATGCGGCACGTCGGCATGCACCGGCACTTCGTAGCCGGCGAGGTCGTGATTGACGAAGAATCCGAGACGTTCATCGACAACCAGTTCCTCCAAGAGTGCCGCGCCGAGTCCCATCGTCATCGCGCCGATGACCTGGCTGCGCGCCGTTTTCGGATTGAGAATGCGACCGGCCGCGCAGACCGCCAGCATGCGTCGGACCCGCGACTCGCCGGTGGCGTGATCGACGCCGACCTCGACGAAATGCGCGACGAATGTGCCGAGCTCGGATTTCTTGTGCAGGTCACCGAACTCGATGCCATCATCGACAACCAGCTCGGCATCGCTGGCCGCGTCGGCGATCGCGACACTGCGCGAACCAACCGTGATGCGGCCTTCGGCGAACGACGCGCCATCGCCGGTCAGACCCAGCTTCGCCGCAATCGCATCGCGCATCTTCATGCCTGCCGCATACACGCCCGCCGTTGCACTGTTCGCGCCCCACTGGCCACCGGAACCGGCCGAGACCGGAAAGTCCGAATCGCCGAGACGCACGACGACGTTGTCCAGCGGCACGCCGAGCACTTCGGCTGCGGTCTGGGCAATGATCGTGTAGCTGCCGGTGCCGATATCGGTCATGTCGGTTTCGACCGTGACGACGCCGTCATGGTCGAGACGGATGCGTGCTGCAGATTTCATCACCGGACTGCCGCGATAGCCGGCGGCCACGCCGTATCCGATCAGCCAGCGGCCCTCGCGTTTCTGCGCGGGCAGTGGCGGACGCGCGCTCCAGCCGAAACGCTCCGCGCCGATGCGCAGGCATTCGATCAACCGGCGCTGCGAGAACGGGCGCTCGGGATGTTCAGGATGCACCTGCGTATCGTTGCGGATGCGGAACTCGATCGGGTCGAGTCCGAGCTTTTCGGCCATCTCGTCCATCGCGATTTCGAACGCCATCAGCCCCGGAGTTTCGCCGGGAGCGCGCATCGCATTGCCTTCCGGAAGGTCGAGCACCGCAAGGCGCATCGCGGTCATGCGATGCGCGCCTGCATACAGATAGCGCGTCGGTTGCACGGCCACTTCGGGACCGCCGCCGGCCTGGTCACCGGACCAGCTCTCGTGACCGATCGCGGTGAGCTTGCCGTCTTTGGCTGCACCGAGCCGGATGCGCTGGATCGTTGCCGGGCGATGCGTCGTGTTGTTGGCGATCAGTGGTCGCGGCAGCATGACTTTCACCGCACGTCCGCTGGCGCGCGCGCCGAGCGCGGCGAGCACGGCATCGGCGCGCACGAACAGCTTGCCGCCGAAACCACCGCCGATGTATGGCGAGATCAGGCGCACGTTTTCCTTGGCGATACCGAGCGTCCTGGCAACGTCGCCGCGACCCCAGGCGATCATCTGGTTGGACGTCCACAGCGTCAGCTTGTCGCCTTGCCACTGCGCAATCGAGGCATGCGGTTCCATCATCGCGTGCGACTGGTCGGGCGTGGTGTAAGTCGCCTCGAGCGTGACTTCGGCGTCGGCAAATGCGCGCTCGAAATCGCCGACCGACGACTGCGCCGGCGGATCGGAATCCTTCGGCGGCGATGCCGAGTCCTTCGCTTTGGCAAGATCGAACACGCCGCGCTCGCGCTCGTAGCGCACGCGCACCAGATTCGCTGCCGCGCGCGCCTGCTCGAACGTCTCGGCGACGACCAGGCCGATCGCCTGATGGTAGTGCTGGATGTCCGGTCCGCCGATCAGACGGGCAGTATTGAACTTGCCCTTGGTCAGCTTTCCTGCATTGGCGGCCGTGACCACCGAGAGCACGCCCGGTGCACGCTTCGCCGCATCGGTATCGATCGATGCGATACGGCCCTTGGCGATGCCGGCAGCGATCACGTAGCCATACGCGGCATTCGGCACCGGCTCATGCCATTCGTAGGCGTAAGTGGCCGTGCCGGTGGTCTTGAGAGGACCGTCGATGCGGTCGTGCGGCTTGCCGACGACCTTGAGCTGGTCGATCGGATTGGTCGTCGCCGGCGTATCGAATTTCATCGCGTCACTCCTTGGCTTCGGCGATCACGGCGGCCAGCGTACGCTCGACCAGCAGCAGCTTGAACGCGTTTTCGGCAGTCGGCGTGGCGCCGCTGAACAGACGCGCGGCCACCGCCTTGGCGCCGTTCGGCAACTCGGCTTCGGCTGCCTCGATACGCCACGGCTTGTGCGCGACGCCGCCGACGGCGACACGTCCACTGCCATCGGGTTGAATCACGGCACCGACCGATATGAGCGCGAACGCATACGAGGCGCGATCGCGAACCTTGCGATAGATGTGCGTGCCGCCGATTGGTTTCGGCAGGGTCACGGCGGTGATCAGCTCGCCTTTTTCCAGCACGTGCTCGCGCTCGGGCGTATTCCCCGGCGCGAGATGGAAATCGGCGATCGCAATGCTGCGCGTCGCGCCATCGGCCTTCACGGTTTCGATCGTCGCATCGAGCGCGCGCATCGCCACTGCCATGTCGCTCGGATGCGTGGCAATGCACGCCGTACTCGCGCC
>JBBSOU010000090.1:0-15502 GCA_038259445.1 Lysobacterales bacterium
CAACCTGTTTGTCGCCGGCTTCCTCGGCAGCCCGGCAATGAACCTGCTGCGCGGTCGCGTGATCGACGACGGCGGTCTGAAACTCGATACCGGTCATGCGCGACTGCCGCTCGAAGGCACGCCCGAACTGAAGGCCGGTGCGCGCGCATTCGTCGGACGCGAACTGATCGCCGGATTGCGCCCCGAGGACCTCATGCCCGATCGGGGCGATGCCGAAGCGGCGACGCTGCCTGCACACCTCGAACTGATCGAGCCGGTCGGCAACGAGATCTTCCTCAACCTCAGTTGCGGCAGCGACGCGCTGGTCGCGCGCGTGCCACCGCAACCGCTGCCCGACGCCGGCACGACGATCACGCTCGCGTATGCGCCCGAGCGCATCCATCTGTTCGATCCGCAAAGCGAGAAGCGGCTTTCGTGAGCATTACCCGTGACAGAGTTGTTGCGGGAGCGGCTTCAGCCGCGATGCTTTTCCGCGTCGCGAGTGGATACGGCGCGGCAGAATCCATCAAGCCCGTGGCGTCTCCGCGGGCGCATGGACTGGACATCGCGAGCGACATCGCTGCCTCAACAACAGCGCGAAACGGCGCCGCGCAATGGCCCTCACAGGATGCGGCCTGCACCCTGTCCCACCGATCGATGATGCGACTCCTGCTCGTCTTGCTGGCGATGGCCTGGCTCACCAGCGCAGCCGCGCAAATCGCACCACCCGATCGCTGGGAAGCCGACATCGCCGCGTTCGAGGCAGCCGATCGCAGCGATCCACCGGCAGCGGGAGGCGTGGTCTTCATCGGCAGTTCGTCGATCCGTCTGTGGGACACGTTGCAGCAGGATTTTCCCGGCACGCCGATCATCCAGCGCGGCTTCGGTGGTTCAGAGATTCGCGATGCGACGCGCCATGCACGACGCATCGTCGTGCCGTACCGGCCGCGCCTCGTCGTGCTCTATGCCGGCGACAACGATCTCTCGGAAGGACGCACGCCCCAACAGGTGCGCGAGGACTTCGCCGCGTTCGTCGAGCGCGTGCGCCGCGACCTGCCCGACGTGGCGATCGCGTTCATCGCGATCAAGCCGAGTCCGGCACGCGCAAACCTGCTCGATGCGGCACGGCGTGCCAATGCGCTGGTCGAGGCGTATGCGAACACGCAGCGCGCGATCCGCACCATCGACATCTTCACGCCGATGCTCGGCGCCGATGGCCAGCCACGACCCGAACTGTTCGGGCCGGATGCGTTGCACATGAATCGTGCCGGCTATGACGAATGGGTCGAGCACATCGCGCCAGCTCTGGGCAGTGCCACCACACCATAGTGCTGCCCAACTGCGACGTCGGCCCGTCGTCGCCCGTGCGTGGCCAGTCTGGCCCATGACGGTGTTTTTCTGCGTGGTAGGTCAAGACAGCCGCACCCGCGGCTCCACCTGACACGAGAAACCCGCATGAAAACGCCGTTTGCGCTCTCACGACTCCTTGTCGTCCTGATCCTCTGCGTGTTCGCGACGGATACGCTCAACGCGCAGACACGCTTGAGCAATGAAGGCAATGCCGGAATCCGAAATCCCGATTCCCCGCCCGATAACGGCAGATTCGGACGAACGGTCGTGTCTGGAGATTTCGACGGCGACGGCATAGGTGACCTCGCTGTCTCCGAGAGCACTGGTACGAGACTCCGCGTCCTGCTCGGCAATGCGTGGACGGTCGGCGTGACGATACTTCCGTTCAAGTTCACGTCGACCACGGTCACCGTACCTTCCTTCAACGGCGCCATCACGGTGGGTGACTTCGACGATGACGGCCGCGACGAAATCGCACTCGGAAATCCGTCGTACAGCCAGAGCGGGTTGCCAAGCCAAGGCTCGGTGGCAATCATGGATCGCGCCACCAACGGCAGCTGGTCGACGCAGGAGACCATCCGCCTTGGCAGCTCCGGCTATGTCGGCACACCGGGTGAAGGCGACAGACTCGGCAACTCCATGGCCAGCGGCGACTTCGACAATGATGGTTATGCCGACCTCGCCATTGGCGCGAATGGCAAGGTCGTCGCCTCCAATGACGAAGCGGGTGCCGTGCTCATCGTCTATGGAAGTTCGGCCGGCCTGACGTCAGCGCGCAGTGAACTGTTTACCCGCAACAACGACGGCCAGCCGGAGTCTGCCGAAACCGATGACCGGTTTGGCGACGCCCTTGCCGCGGTCGATTTCACCGGCGACGGGCCGGACGATCTTGCTGTTGGAATACGCCGTGCGCGCTGTCCGAATGATGAGCGGGGTGGTGCCGTGGTCGTGCTGCGCGGTCAGAACGGCGTTGGTGGCCTGAGCAATGTGCAATCGAGAATCTACTTTTCGGGTGTCGGTGGCGTACCGGGTTCCTGCGTGGACGGCCGCGCTTTCGGCGAGGAACTGGCTGTCGGATATTTCAATGCCGATGTACGCCCGGATCTGGTGATCGGCGGCGCAGGCTATCCGACTGAGCGCGGCAGCGTGACGATCCTGCCATCCGGGATCACCGGACCGAATGGCGGGCAAGGCTCGCTGCTGGTCCGCGGCATCGATTTGCCCGTGCCGATGGCGACCTCGACGGCACGCATCGGCCGCCCGCTCGCGACTGGCGGACTGCGCGGTACATCCAGCCTGCTCGACAGCATCGCCATCGGCGCGCCGTTCGACGACGCCGAAGGTCAATCGCAGGCAGGTTCGGTGTGGGTCCTGCATCCGGCCCGCGACGGCTCGGGGATCAGTCTCGCCGACGCCGAACGCTGGACGCTGAGCGCACCGCTGGCAATCGCACCTGCGGGAGTGAACGATCAGTTCGGCAGCACGCTGGCAACCGGCGACTTCAATGACGACAACGCCGTCGACCTCGCCATCGGCACCTACCTCAACGACAACCAGGCCGAGAACGCTGGCGCGGTACAAGTGATCTACCAGAGCGAATTCATCTTTCGCGACGGGTTCCAGAACTGACGCGTTGCGCCAAGCCATCGCAAATCGTTGCAGTCGCTTACGCAAGCGACCTGCGCGGGCTCAGGGGTGTCGTCGCCAGAGGATGGCGCGCACCCAAACGGCCATCAGCAGCACACCAAGAAACGCGATGTAGATACCGGTCGACGCGGCAACCTGCTTCCAGATCGAAGCGCCGATGCCTTCGCTGAGATCGTGCGAGAGCAGCATCGCAGCAAGACTGGCGAGCAACGTGACGCCGATGACGACCAGATCGAACGTTCGCCTTGCCGCGCTGCGCGGCAGCGATTTCGGAAAGTTCCAGTAAGCCCACAGCAGGATCGCGAACCACGGCGCGAACAGGACGACGGCGAGCCAGCGCATCACACGGCGCCCGACTTCTTCGCCTGCTTCTGCTTTCTTGCGGCGGCGATGTCGAGCAGTGCGGCGTGGATCGAGCCGAGGTCGCGTGCCAAGCTCAACGTCGCCATGTCGAGTTCGCGATCGGCCGCGGCCTCGAACTGCGCACGCGTCGTTCGCTCGGCGAAGGCGAGCAGCACCGAGAAGGCGACATTGGCGTCTGCAGGATTGTCGTAGGACGTGCTCTGCAGCAGCGTCTCGCCAGCGCCGTCGACGAGCTTGAACTGGAACTTGCCGTCATCGCCGCGATACTGGCGCAATTGCGCGGCGCCCTGTGTGTCGCGACGTGCCGATTCGACACGGAGTTCGCGCGCGTCGCCGATCAGCACGCCGAGTCCGACCGCGTTGCGCAAGCCGGCCAGCAACGGCGCGCTGCGCTCGCGCGCCTTTTTTGCGCCGGCGAGCAAGCGCTGCTCGATCTCATCCGGTTTGCGCATCAAGGCATCGTAGTGCTCGCGCGGCTCGGCAAGCTCGGCATCGACGCGCTCGAACACCTTCTGCTTGGCGTCACCCCAGCCGATGCCGTCGGCGAACGCGGCACGCATCGCCGCGGTCTCGTCGTCGCTGGCGAAGGCCTGGTAGATCGCGAACAGATTGGAGCCTTCGGTGTCCTTGGCCTCTCCGGGCAGGCGCGAATCGGTGACGATGCCGAGGATCGCCTTGCGGAGTTCCCTGGCCGGCAACCACAACGGAATCGTGTTGTTGTAACTCTTGGACATCTTGCGGCCATCGAGACCGGGCAGCGTCGAGACGTTGTCGTCGACGACCGCTTCGGGCAGCACGAACGGATCGCTGTTGCCGCCAGTCGCAGCACGAAACGCCGCGCCGTACAGATGATTGAACCGCTGCGCGATGTCGCGCGCCATCTCGATGTGCTGGATCTGGTCGCGCCCGACCGGCACCTTGTGCGCATTGAAGGCGAGGATGTCCGCGGCCATCAGCACCGGATACATGAACAACCCGGCATTGATGCCGGCATCGCCGTCTTCGCTGTCGGCAACGTTGCGATCGACCGCGGCCTTGTACGCATGCGCACGATTGAGCAGGCCCTTGCCGGTGACGCAGGTCAGCAGCCAGGTCAGTTCGGGAATCTCGGCGATGTCCGATTGCCGATAGAAGAACGCGCGCTCGGTGTCGAGCCCGAGTGCGAGCCAGGTCGCGGCGATTTCGAGTCGCGATTGCGCGACGCGGCGCGGGTCCTCGCATTTGACCAGCGCGTGGTAATCGGCGAGGAAGTAGAACGACTCCACGTCGTCGCGCCGGCTCGCGGCGATCGCCGGACGGATCGCGCCGACGTAGTTGCCGAGATGTGGCGTGCCGGTGGTGGTGATGCCGGTGAGCGTGCGGATCTTCGCGGTCATGGGATCGAGTGTGCGTGCGGATCGTGCAGTTTAGCGAATCCGTCGCAACGACTCGCTCGGCGGGTCACGCGGTCTCGCCATCAGGTATCCGCACGTCGCCGGGATGGCCTGCGCGTTCCGGCTGAATCGGTCAAACCCCGCGCGCCCCACGACCGCGTTGCATGTACTACCAACCCGGAGGTGTCCCATGCGTGCGATGTTGCTTGCTCTCACCGTTGCCCTGTCCAGTGCCCTGCCCGCACATGCGGGAAACCTGCTCGATCTGCAGGTCGTCGATCGCGATACCGGCTCGACCTTGCCGACCTGGACGTCGAACGGAAAACTCCATGTCGCCGGCAAGCCCGGGCACCGTTACGCGGTTCGCCTCAGCAATCGCACTGGTGCGCGCGTGATGGCCGTACTGTCGGTCGATGGCGTCAATGCCGTGACCGGCGAGACGGCGGGTGCCGGCCAGAATGGCTACGTGCTCGACGCCTGGCAGTCGACCGAAATCAATGGCTGGCGCAAGAGTCTCGATGAAGTCGCGCAGTTCAACTTCACCGCATTGCCGAACAGCTATGCCGCACAGACCGGTCGTCCGGCCAACGTCGGCGTGATCGGCGTGGCCGTGTTCACCGAGCATCGGCCGAAGCCGCGACCGAAGGACCGCATCGGCATCGCTGCCGCACCGCCCGCTCCACCTGCGCCGAACGAATCGAGCGCGGCACGCGAATCCGGTGCAGCGACTGCGGATTCGATGGCCGAGAGTGAATCTGCCGCGGCGCAGAGTCCGCGGGCGATTGCGCGCAAGCAGGAATCGCGCGGCGAGCGCCTCGGCACCGGACATGGCGAGCGCGAGTGGTCACGCGTCACCACGACCACGTTCCAGCGCGCCAGCAGCCGGCCGGCCGAACAGATCGCGATCTGGTACGACAGCTACGCGAACCTCGCCGCCCGCGGCATCGTTCCGCGCCGACCGCTCGCCAGTACCGAGCCGAATCCGTTCCCGAACGGTTTCGTCGCCGACCCGCCATATCGTCACCGCTGAGCCGTTCGGCGACGCTCGCAGCCGCTGAAAAATGTCGGCTGCGAGCACGAAAACACGGCTCATTCAGGTTCACGCGCCCACTGGCGCCGACGGTTTTGTTGTGCCTATGATGCGGCCCTCTGTGATCCACGTCACAGAATGGGCGGCGAGCCGGGGAGTCTCGCCATTCATCCTCCCGTCGAGCCGCCGTTGCGGCGATGGCGGGGCGAGTCGACCGCTCCTTGCAGCAACCACGTCAGGGGTAGCGGTGCGGCAATTGTCCATCAGCATTCGATGCGTTCGGATCCCGATTTCCGCGGTGCGGTTCTGCGCGCAAGACGCCAGCGCTGCAGTGCGCGATCAAGCCGCCGCCCACTCCCGCTGTTTACCCGTTCATTGAAAGTCATCCATTTCAGCTGCCCGCAGACGCGGATGGCTGGCGCCCGAGCACACGTCGCTTCAGTTCAACCAGGGGAAACTTGCATGAGAATCACATTGGGGGTCACGCTCGCCGTGGCCTTGTTGGCGTCTGTCGTGTCCACGAGCGCGTGGTCGCAAAGCGTCGAAATGGCCCGGGCCACGATCGACCTTAAGGGCCTTTCCGTTGCACCGGACGCGGTTGCCGAAGATCAGCCGGCTTCTATCCCGGCGACGCCGGATGCGCCTGAAGCACCTACCGTTGCGAGCAACTACGCATTCGCGACTGCGACCAACGGCTCGCTGACTGACATGAGCACGGCTACCACCCAGTTGGTTGCAGCCAATATCGATGATGCCCCCGCATCGGCGATCACCAACATTGGTTTCGACTTCATCTTTCAGGGTTCGACGTACTCGCAGTTTTCGGTGAATGCCAACGGTGCACTGCGCTTCGGCCCGGCCGCGGTTCCCGGTGGCACCCCGTACCAGCCGCTTGCTGTCGCTGGCCAAGCCAAACTCACTGCCTATGGTGCCGATCAGAGCACCTCGGCAACCGGCCGCGTGCACTTTCGTATCGACGGCACTGCACCAAACCGCGTGCTGGTGATCGAGTGGCTGAACATGTTTTCGCACTGGAACACACCGAGAACGCCTGACCTCACTTATCAGGTTCGCCTTTTCGAGACGACCGGCGTCATCGAGTACGTCTACGGCGCGATGACGCTATCTGCTGCAGGCGCTGCTGACGCCAACTCCAACGATCCGCAGTTCGGCTTCTCGTCGTCGAACATCGCCGGCAGCGTCGGCTCAGTGACTGCCGCACAAAGTGGCACACCCGACCCGACCTTCGACGGCGCCTCGGCAACGCCAGTCAACAACCTCTATACCGCGGGCGTCATCACCGTACTCAACTCCGCTGCCGATGGCGCGCGCCGCGTGTTCACGTTCACGCCGCCAGCAGCGATCGCACCGACTGCACTGACGTTCAATGCCGTCACTGCCATCTCGATGGACCTCAGCTGGACCGATTCGCCGAACGAGTTGAGTTACTTGATCTATCGCTCGACCGATGGCACCACGTTCAGTCTTGTCGGCACCGCCGCGCAGGACGCAACGACGTTCGCTGCAACGGGACTTGCGCCGAGCACGACCTATAGCTGGCGCGTCGTCGCCCTTTCCGAAGGTACTGCGAGTCCGCCACTCAGCGGAACGCAAGGCACCAATCCGCCCGGCAACATCGTCTCGACCGGCGCTGGCGGCAACTGGAGTGATCCGGCGACATGGGTGGGAGGCAACGTGCCCGGCAGTTCTGACAATGCGACGATCACGAACGGCGCGACCGTGACGATCGACACCGCAGCGGTCGCACTAAGCCTCACGATTGGCACCGGCGGTACGCCCGCCATTCTCCAGTGGGACTCCGCCGCAGCGCGTTCACTGGATGTCAGCGGTTCGACACTGATCGCAAGCAACGGCACGTTCGCCACCCAGGCGACCGGCACCGTGACAACCCACGTGTTGTCGCTGGCGGGTGACTTGACCAACAATGGCGTCCTCGACTTCAGCACGAGTGCCAATACCGCTGGTGCGGGCATTTCGTTCACCGGGGCGGCGAACGCGACATTCAGCGGCAGTGGCACCACCACCGACGTGCGTTCACTGACGATCGCGAAAGGCACAGTCGGCACGGTCGTTGATTTGAATCCCCTCACCCTGACCGTCCAGGGCGTCAATACGGACAGTGCGGGTTTCGTGACGCTTACAGGCGGCACGCTTCATGTCTCGGGCACATTCCCGATGACCAACCGCACGTTCGCGATACCGGCCTTCTCGATTCCGGCGGCCGCGGGCTTCTGGCTCGACAATCCGAACTACGTCATCACCGGCCAGAACGCCAGCGGCACCGTCGCCGGAAGGCTGCGCGTCTCCCAGGGAACGTTCAACATCGGCACGGCCGCTGGCAATTCACTTGGATTCAGCGCCGGCAGCAACATCACCGTCGAAGGCGGAGCGATCAATTCGACAGGTCGCTTCGGTGTCGCCACCAGCGCCAACGCGATCACCTATACGCAAACGGGCGGTACGGTTACCGTGGCAACGGTGGGCAATGTATCCACGACGCTCGCAAGTTTCGACATGGGGACGGGAGCCGCGTCCTCGATCAGCATCAGCGGCGGACAGATCGTGGTGCAGACTGCCAACACGGCGGCTTCAGGACCCCGTGACTATCGCCATCAGTCCGGCCCAGCGGGTACCACGACTGTGACGGCGGGCGTGCTCCAGCTTGGCAACGCAGCCTCGCCCGCCACGGTTCAGACATTCGATATCGCAGGCGTAGTCGCCAACCTTGTCGTTTCCGGCACTACTGCGGCACACGTTGCCACGTTTCTCGCCCCCTCCGGGTTCAACAACGTCACGCGCGACATCACGATCGATGCCGGTGCGACATTGAATATCGGCAATCAGTTGTTCTTGATGAACGGCGTGGCGCTGGTCAACAACGGAACGCTGACGGCCAGTGGCGTGTCGAGCCGCTTCATCTTCTTCCGGCAAGCGACTGCCAATACCTATGCCGGCACTGGCAACGTGACCGTACCAATGACCAGCCTCGAGCTTCAGAACGACATCGGACTGACGGTCGACCCTGCCTCTTCGAATATTACGGTGGGTCGCGTCATCCTGTTCAGCGGCAACATCACCAACTCCAACAAGATCACGCTTGGTATTGGTGGTGCGAGCACCGGCATCATCCAGATCGGAAACACCACAACGCCAACCGCGGGCGGTACGTTCGACGTGCCTTTCACCTTTGACCTCGGAACGGGCGGGCAAACGATTTCCTACCTGCGCACGAACTCTTCGAAGACTGTCGGTCCGGAAGTGAATCCCGCGCGAGCGCTGACGAACCTGACTATCGATGACGACAATCCCGCAAACACGCTTACCGTGGCTGGCGGCGATCTCCTCGTCAACGGCACGCTGGCACTCGTCAATGGCCGCGTCATTACGGGGCTGAACACGCTGGGCTTGGCCGCTGCGGGCATCGTGAATCGCACGGCCGGCTACGTGGACGGCAGCTTCCGCAAGGCCTATGCCGCTGCCGGCAGCAAGGCCTTCGAAGTAGGCACGGCGAACGGTTACTCGCCGGTGGTGGCCAACGCGACCGCGGGAACATTCCCGACGGACGTGACGGTCAGCGCGATCCAGACGGTGGCGCCGACGATCTTCCCGCCCGCCGACGCGATCACGCGTCACTGGGTGGTGGGTGCGCCAGGCGTGACAACTGCCGACCTGACCTTCACCTACCTCGACCCGGCTGACATCGCGACCGTGACCGAGGCCGATCTTCTGGTTTATCGCCGCGACGGTTCGAGCTTCACCGACCTCGCAGGCACGGTGGACACCACGGCCAACACCGGAGCGGTGACCGGCGTCAGCACGTTCGGCGTGTTCACGCTGGCCGAGCCGGACGTCACGGGTGTCGACCAGGGCGACCTGCAGATCACCAAGACCAACGGCACCACCAGCGTGACCGCTGGCGGTTCTACCACCTACACGATCGTTGCCAGCAACCCGAGCGGTCCGCAGGGCATCGCCGGAGCTACCGTGGCTGACAGCTTCCCAGCCTCACTGACCTGCACGTGGACCTGTGTCGGCAGCGCCGGCGGCACGTGTACCGCGGCCGGCAGCGGCAACATCAATGATGTGGTGAACCTGCCCGTCGGCGCTTCGGTGACCTACACGGCGGCATGCGCGATCAGCGCGGCGGCGACCGGCAGCCTCGTCAACACGGCAACCGTTTCGGTACCGAGTGGCGCGTTCGATCCGGATCTGCCCAACAACACGGCAACCGACACCGATACGATTGAAGTTCCGGAGGCCGATTTGTCGATCAGCAAAACCGATGGCGTCACGTCGGTTGCACCGGCGCAGAGCACGACGTACACGATCGTGGCGAGCAACGCGGGGCCGATCGACGCAACCGGTGCAACGGTCACCGACACGTTCCCCGCGGCGCTGACGGGATGCAGCTGGACGTGCGTCGGCAGCGGCGGCGGCACGTGTGCGGCAGCTGGTTCGGGCAACATCAACGAACTGGTCAACCTGCCCTCCGGCGGCTCGGCGACGTTCTCGGCCACCTGCACGGTGTCACCGGGCGCAACCGGCTCCATTGCCAACACGGCAACAATCGCCGCGCCGGCTGGCGTGGTCGATCCGGTACCGGGAAACAACAGCGCGACCGACACCAACACCGTGCAGCAAGCGGCTGATGTCGAGCTGTTGATCCTCAACGACATCGCCTTCGTGCAGACGAACGAAAACGTGACCTTGACCGTGGTCGTGCAGAATCCAGGCCCGAGTGCCGCGCCTTCGGTGGCGGTCAACGGCGTCGTTCCGCCCGAACTCGGCTTCTTCAGCTGGAGCTGCGTCGGACTGTCTGGCGGCGTCTGCGGTGCACCGGCCGGTATCGGCACATTCGATACCTCGGCCAACCTGCCCACCGGCGGCACCGTGATCTACACGGTGCAGGCGAGTGTGCTCGGCGAGGACGCGGCGGGAAGCGTGAGCTTCTCGGCGACAGCCACGGTCGGCGGCAGCGTTCTCGATCCGAACGTCGGCAACAACACCGACACGTGGAGCGCCGAGGTGGTGCTGTTCCGCAACGGCTTCGATTGCACGCTCGGACGTGCCTGCGGAGCGCCGGCATCGCCGCCGGATTACGAGACCGGCTTCGAGGCACCCGACTTCACGGTCGGAGACGTCACCGGCCAGCAGTCGTGGTTCGCTCAGTTCGCGAACTGGCTGGTCTCGACCGCCAACCCGGCGGAAGGTGCGCAGCATGTGCAAGGCCTGTCGGATGGCCTCGGCAGCTCGTTCTCGCTGTCGCCGACCTTGCCTGCCGGAACGGAAACCCATTCGTATGCCAGCGCACGCATCGAGATCAACAACACCGGCACCGGGGCAACGTGGCAGTTCGCGCCTCAGGACACCGGTGCGGCACTGGTCATCACACGGGTTCAGTTCGTGCGTGGCACGAATCAGATCCAGGTGCTGCAGGGTAATCCATCGGCCTTCGTGACCATCCCCGCGGTCACCTGGCCGAGTGCCTCGCCGTTCGACATCAAAGTGGTCACTCGGCGCGCCGACGGCGAGATGCAGGTCTGCCTGAACGGTACGTCGATCTTCACCGGTCAGGCGATCAGCACGACGGCCAATGCCCGCGACACACGCAACGTGGCCATCATCAGCCTGATGGAAGCAGGCTCGACCGGCAGCACGATCGATTACGACAGCGTGATCATCGACAACACCGATACCGGCGGATGCGCCGGTCCGGCTGCACCGCGTTCGACGCTCGTCGGCGGACTGCCGGGCTCGGCAGAGGCACATTCGGCTGCGGCATCCATGACTCGCGAGTAGTCGAAGAAAGAAATCCGGTCGCGACATTCGTGTCGCGACCGGATCATGTGAAATCCGAAGGCCGGGTCGATCCCGGCCTTCGTCATTTTCGAGGACAGGTGACAGGCGTCGTGCGTGTAACCTTTTGCCAACCCGATGTGCGCACAATCGAGGTCCCTCGTTGCGGAATCAGCGCCATGTCCAAGTTCCTGCGGATGTCGATGTTGTCTTGCGTCCTTGCGCTTGGCTGGGCAGGCCCGGCGATCGCCGCAGACATCACCCTGCTCAATGTGTCCTACGACCCGACACGCGAGCTCTACCGCGACGTCAATGCCGCTTTCGCCGCGCAATGGAAAACCGAATCGGGTGACACGCTGACGGTGCGCCAGTCCCACGGCGGTTCGGGCAAGCAGGCCCGCAGCGTGATCGATGGACTGCCGGCCGACGTCGTCACGTTGGCGCTGTCCTACGACATTGACGGGTTGCATGAAAACGGCAATCTCGTGCCGGCTGACTGGCAGCAACGCCTGCCCGACAGGAGCGCGCCATACACCTCGACGATCGTGTTCCTCGTGCGCAAGGGCAACCCGAAGCAGCTGCTCGACTGGAACGATCTCGTGCGCGAGGGCATCAGCGTGATCACACCGAATCCGAAGACCAGCGGCGGTGCGCGCTGGAACTATCTTGCGGCGTGGGGCTATGCGCAGCGAACGCTCGGCAGCGAGGCCGCCGCGCGCGAGTTCGTCGGCAAGCTCTATCGTAATGTGCCGGTGCTCGATACCGGCGCACGCGGCGCGACCACGACGTTTGTCGAGCGCGGTCAGGGCGACGTGCTGCTGGCCTCGGAAAACGAGGCGCTGCTGGCGACGCGCGATCTGGCCAAGGACAACTTCGAGATCGTCGTGCCGTCGATGAGCATCCTCGCCGAGCCGTCGGTCAGCGTGGTCGACAAGGTCGTCGACAAGCGCGGCACGCGCAAGCTCGCCGAGGCCTACCTGCGCTTCCTCTACAGCGACCAAGGCCAGCAGCTCGCGGCCAAACATCACTACCGCCCGCGCAATGCCGCCGTCGCCGCGCAGTATTCGGCCGACTTCCCCAAGCTGAGCCTGTTCACGGTGGACGAACTGTTCGGCGGATGGCACCGTGCGCATGCCACCCATTTCGCCGATGGCGCGTTGTTCGACCAGATCTACGTGCCGAATCGATAGTCCGCCACCGGAAAAAGCTTTATGCGCGTGTTGCGACGTCAGGCCCTGCCGGGATTCGGGCTCACGCTCGGACTCACGCTGAGTTATCTCGCGCTGATCGTGCTGATTCCACTGGCCGCGCTCGTGCTGAAAGCGGCGAGCATCGGACCGGCGGAGTTCTGGGCTGCGGCGACCTCGCCACGCGCGATGGCTGCGTATCGCGTGACGTTCTCGAGCGCCGCGCTGGCCGGTCTCGTCAACCTGTTTTTCGGCACCGTGCTCGCGTGGGTACTCGTGCGCTATCGGTTTCCCGGGCGCAGCGTGATCGATGCGCTGGTCGACCTGCCCTTCGCGTTGCCGACTGCCGTTGCCGGCATCACCTTGACGGCACTCTATGCGAGCAATGGTCCGCTCGGGCGCTGGATCGAAGCGGCCGGATACAAGGTTGCCTACACGCCGACCGGCATCGTCGTCGCACTGATCTTCGTCAGCCTGCCGTTCATCGTGCGCAGCGTGCAGCCGGTCCTCGAAGCGCTCGAACCCGATATCGAGGAAGCCGCTGCCACGCTCGGTGCGGGTCGCGTGACGATCCTGCGCAAGGTCATCCTGCCGGCCTTGTGGCCGGCCATACTCGCCGGATTCGCGCTCGCCTTTGCGCGTGCGATCGGTGAATACGGCTCGGTCATTTTCATCGCCGGCAACATGCCGATGGTCAGCGAAATCGCGCCGCTGCTGATCGTCGGCAAACTCGATCAGCGTGACTACGGCGGTGCCGCGGCGATCGCGGTGGTCATGCTGGTCGTCTCTTTCGCCGCGCTGCTCGCGATCAACCTCGTGCAACTGTGGATCGTGCGTCGTCGATCGGTGGCGGGCAGCGCATGATCATCAGCAACGCTCCCGCGCTGCGTGATCCGTTCTGGTTGCGCGCAACCTTGCTCGCGATCACGATCGCGTTCGTCGCCTTGTTCCTGCTGCTGCCGCTGGTCGCGGTGTTTGCCTACGCGTTCGAGAAGGGCTGGGAAACGTTCGCCGCTGCAGTCAGCGAACCGGACGCACGAGCTGCCGTCAAACTGACCCTGATGGTTGCTGCGATCAGCGTGCCGGTGAACATGGTCTTCGGCGTGGTCGCTGCGTGGCTGGTCACGCGCTTCGAGTTCCGTGGCAAGGGACTGCTGGTGTCGATCATCGATCTGCCGTTTGCGATCTCGCCGGTGATCGCTGGACTGATCTACGTGCTGCTGTTCGGCCTCAACGGCTGGCTCGGACCGTGGCTGTACGCGCGCGACATCTCGATCATCTTCGCCGTGCCCGGCATCGTGCTGGCGACGATGTTCGTGACCCTGCCGATGGTAGCGCGCGAACTCATCCCGCTCATGCAGGCGCAGGGCGATGAGGAAGAACAGGCCGCGCGCACGCTCGGCGCGAGTGGTCTGCAGATGTTCCTGCGCGTGACCTTGCCGAAGATCGGCTGGGGCCTGCTCTACGGCGTGATCCTGTGCAATGCGCGCGCGATGGGCGAATTCGGTGCTGTCTCGGTGGTTTCCGGGCATATTCGCGGCATGACCAACACGATGCCGCTGCATGTCGAAATCCTCTACAACGAATACCAGTCGACGGCGGCGTTCGCGGTCGCCTCGCTGCTGGCGATGCTCGCGCTGGCCACGCTGCTGCTCAAGCGCGCGATCGGCTGGCGCGTGAGCCGTTCGATGGCCGCCTCTGTTCGCCTGCACGCACCGACATGAGTATCGACGCGCGTGCCATCACGCACCGCTACGGCTCGACCGTCGCCCTCGATGGTGTTGACCTCGCTGTGCAATCGGGCGAACTGCTGGCCCTGCTCGGCCCTTCCGGTTGCGGCAAGACCACGCTGCTGCGCGTGATCGCCGGGCTCGAGTTTCCCGATCAAGGCAGCGTGCATTTCGGTGATCGCGATGTCAGCGCACTCGGCGCACGCGATCGCCACGTCGGCTTCATGTTCCAGCACTACGCGTTGTTCCGGCACCTGACGGTGTTCGAGAACGTCGCCTTCGGCCTGCGCGTGATTCCGTTCTGGCGTCGGCCCAAACGCGCGGTGATTGCCGCCAAGGTGCGCGAACTGCTCGAACTCGTGCAACTCGGTGAACTCGCCGGGCGCTATCCCGCGCAATTGTCGGGCGGCCAGCGCCAGCGCGTCGCGCTCGCGCGCGCACTCGCCGTGCAGCCGGAGATCCTGCTGCTCGATGAGCCGTTCGGCGCACTCGATGCGCGCGTGCGCGGCGAGCTGCGGCGCTGGCTTCGCGGTCTGCACGACCGTATCCACGTGACCAGCGTGTTCGTCACGCATGATCAGGAAGAAGCGTTCGAACTCGCCGACCGCATCGCCGTCATGAACGCCGGCCATATTGAACAACTCGCCGATCCGGAAACGTTGTACACGCGACCGGCCAGTCCATTCGTGTGCCGGTTTCTTGGCGAGGTCAATGAGCTGCCCCCGCATGTGCATGCGCGTTGGAGCGGTGACGCTCGCCCGTCGATCATCGCTTTCGTACGTCCGCACGATCTTGCACTGGACAGCGCAGCGGGCGACGACGCGGACTTCACCATCACCAGCGTACGCGATCTCGGCCCGAGCTTCCGCATCGAAGCAACGCATGCCTCGATGGCGCGGCCGATCGTGGCGAGTTACGAACGTGAACGCTTTGCCACCACACCACTCGCCGCGGGTGACCGCGTATCACTTCGACCGCGTCATTCGGTACTCTTCGACGGGCAGTCGCCACTTTCGTGAGCCAGGC
>JBBSOU010000091.1:0-15178 GCA_038259445.1 Lysobacterales bacterium
CGGCATTGCCGTCACTTCCACCGATCGCTGGCGCCGCATGCGCGCCTGTACACGGAGATGGTGACCTCGGCGGCGGTCATCCATGGCGATCGCGAGCGCCTGCTCGGGTTTGATGCGAGCGAGCATCCGGTGGCGTTGCAGCTCGGCGGTTCGGACCCTGGCGAGCTCGCCAACGCTGCGCGCATCGGTGCCGACTTTGGCTATGACGAGATCAATCTCAACGTCGGCTGTCCTTCCGATCGCGTGCAGTCGGGTCGGTTCGGCGCGTGCCTGATGCGCGAGCCTGCGCTCGTTGCCGAGTGCTTCGCCGCAATGCAGGCGGCGGTGACGATTCCGGTCACGATCAAGTGCCGGCTCGGTGTCGATGACCAATGCGAGCTCGCCGATCTCGAGCGTTTCATCGCAACCGTGCACTGCGCCGGCTGCACGGTGTTTGTCGTGCATGCGCGCAAGGCCTTGCTGAAGGGACTTTCGCCGAAGGACAACCGCGAGATTCCGCCGCTCAACTACGAGCGCGTGTATCAGCTCAAGCGGGATTTCCCGCCACTGACGATCATCCTCAATGGCGGCATCGATCGTGTCGACGCCGCGTTGTCGCATCTGCAGGAATGCGATGGCGTCATGCTCGGCCGCACGGCCTATCACGAGCCATATCGACTCGCAGAACTCGAACATGCGCTGCATGGTACGGCGCTGCCGCCGCGCGACAGGATCGTGCAGTCGATGCAGGCATACATCGAGGCGCATATCGCCAGCGGCGGTCGCCTGCAGCACATCAGCCGGCACCTGCTCGGCCTCTACCAGGGCTTGCCGGGCGCACGCGCCTGGCGACGCACGTTGAGCGAAAATGCGCACCGCGCTGACGCCGATTTCGGGGTGATCGAACGCGCCCTCGCACAACGATCCGCTGCGGCGCTGGATCGCGCCGCCTGAGCGTTCTTCGAGGTTCAGAGCGTCATGAAAAAGCCCGGCAATGCCGGGCTTTTTCCTTCACCACATTGCGCTCGCGCTCAGAAGTGGTAGACGCCCGAAAGCACGACCGCATCGACGCGATCCGAGAACTCGGCGCCGAGATCGACCTGCAGCTTTTCACCGAGCACGGTGCCGAGGCCGAACGTGTAGTGGGTGTCGTCGGTATCAAGTTCGCGGAAGCTGTCGTGATCGGGATCGGTGAAGCCGCCGGCGCGCAACGAGAGCAGTTTGAGGCCGAGCACGGGAGAGTCGAACAGGATCGTCTTCTCGACGCCGATATGCAGCACGGTCTCGGTGTCCAAGGGGGTGACGTCGGCCGTGACGTCGGTTGTGCCGCCGAATAGAAAACCATTCGGCGAACCATTCGGCAGCTTGCCGTAGTCGACGCGATCGATCTGAGTGGAAACCAGCCAGGTATCGGTCGGGCGCCATGCAAGGCCGAACGAAAGCACATTGGGCAAGCTGATCGTCTGCTTTCGACTGACATCGCCGACGAAATTGTCGGCGTCGCACGCCGCGTTCGCGCAGGTGGCAATGTTGATGACGTAGAGCTGGTTGGTGACGTCGTAGTCGCCGCCCTTCTTGTAGACGATGCCGCCCGAGAAGCGACCGTTCGGGTTGATCAGCAAACCGACGTTCCAGGTCATGTCGTGGTCGTCGCCATAACTGCGGCTGCCGAGCGTGATCTCGTCCTGCAGGTAGGGACCACCGCCGGGAAAGTTCACTTCGAGATCACGGAAGTCGAGCACGGTCGAACTGGAGAACGTCTGCAAGTCGAGTGACGAATGCTTGATCGAGGCACCAATCGAAAAAAGATCATTGATGCGGAATGCGCCCGACACGCCGAACGATTCCTGTTCGATGTCGATCCCGGTGGCGGCGATGTAGGTGTCGTTGAACGTCGATTCGACCGCGACGATTTCGGTGTTCGCCTGCAGCGCGCCGGCATTCTGATAGAACGCGGAAAGTACAAAGCGTTCGAAGGGATAAACGAAGCTCAGAAAGGAGATCTTGGTGTTGCTGTCGTCGTATCCGGTGATCGGGCCGGGGCCGACTGGCGCGTAATCCGAATTGAACTCGGAGAACGCATAGGCGTCGAGCGCATTCGGATCGAAGAAGCGTGCGTCATAGCTCGCCTGGCGAAGATGCACCGACACCTCGGGTCGTGTGAGGATCGTCTGGCCAGCCGGATTGGCTTCCGCCGCCGTCGCGTCATCCGCCACGGCAGCAAAGGCACCACCGAGGCCTAGCGAGCGCGCGCCCGGGGCGAGCAGGTCGAACGGTATCGCCGAGAGATTGCCTCGACAGATCGCGAACGCGGGATCGTTGATCTGCAGGAAGAAGTTCGCACAATTGGGTCGCGAGTCCTGCGCGAATCCAGTGGTCGCCCACAACGAGCCCAGCAGCACGGCCAAAGCGCCGGTACGTTTGAAAATATTCATGTATTCCTTCTCCCTTGTCTGATCGCTTGAATGCCAACGACCAACCCCACCCGTGTTCGCGCTGTCCGCACCGCCAGCCCGCTCGATGATGCCAGCGTGCGGGAGTGTGGTTTGTCGACAGTCGCAACGGCGGCATAACAGCACCGATCAAGAATCAGTGTCAAGCGCCATAAAGCAAAGGAACCGTGCGCGATTGTTTGCCGGTTTTCAGCGCCAACCGTTCTACTCTCGGTATCGGCAGGGGGAGGTTTGGTCGTTTTGTTGACTCGTATGGCGCGAAAACGCGGCGACATGGCTCACATGAACACGATGTGTCCGGATTGGGGAGGAGATGGAGCGCACGTCACAATGGCAAGGTCGGCGAGTATGATTGGCGCCATCACCGGTCCGCATCGCGATCGGAGCTGCCGGAGAACGGGCATGAACCGCACCTCGATGTTGAGCGCGTTGTTGGCGATGTCGACAACCATGGTCGGTGCCGTCGACGCCGCCGACTCGCCAGTCGCAGGCGATGCACACGTCAGCGGCACCGCTGTCATCGCGCTGGCAGACGAGACGGCTGATCTGTTGCGTCGCAAGGTGCTGGTCCAATGCGGACTTGTTGATTCGCGTGATGGGCTGCCGTGGTACTTCCACTTCGAATACGGTCGGGCATTGCTTGACGCGGGGGACGCGCGTCGCGCGGTCGTGCAATTGAGCCAATCGGTTGATCTCAATCCGGTGCCGCGTCTCGACAAGCGCCTCTACGGCATGTGGTTCACGGATTATCTGCCCTATACCCAACTTGCCGACGCACACGTGCGGCTGGAAAACTGGCCATGCGCCGCGCAGGCCATGCAGCTTGCCCACACCAGCGGTGAAGCCGCGCTCGATCGGCTCGACCAGCAGCGCGTCGAGCGCGTCAAGCAGGCCATCGAGCGCCATGCCGATGATGTTGGCGCGTGCCTCATGAAGGATCAGCTCGATCGTCACGTGGCGGATGCGCGAAAGCGATACTGAGCGCCTCGGCGGTCACGGACCGCTCGCTTTCGACGAACGTGGCGCGGTGCACTGACCGGCGTCGACTTCGCGGCTACTGGTTGCCGGCGAAAAACGCGATGAACAGCGGCGAGAAGAATCTGGCGTCGGGCCGCAGCGTTGCATTGAAGCGGCGCGCCTGCGCGACCGCCGCCCGTGCAGTCGCCTCGGCATCGGCAGGTTCGCGACCGAGTTGTGCGAGTTGATAGGCCGCTGCCGCACGTAGCGTCTGCAGATGCCAGCCTGCAACGGCGTCTGAGCCAGCGCGTTCGGTGAGCTGCAATACATCCGCATAACGCCCGCCAAGGTAAGCAAGCAACACGGGCCGGACGACCTCTGCCGCCGCCGAAGTGACCGGTCTCGATGCCACCGCGACCGGTGGTTTGACCGGTGGCACGGGTGATGCGTTGGGCGTCGTCGCGGACGGCGCCTGCACGATCGGACGCGGTGCGGCAGGCGGCCTTGTCGCTGCTGGTGGGCGTTCGGCGGCTGAATCGCGTGGCGGATTCGGCTCGTCACGCGTGGGCGAAGGAACCGGGGTCGGTGGCTTCGCATCGCTGGCCAGTTGCGTACCGCAATCCGCACGGCCGCGTTGCTCCACTTCGACAAGCGCCGCATTGGCGGCGACAAACGTCTGGTTCGCCGACTGACTCCAGTATCGCAGTGCCGCGGAGCAGTTTCCCTGGCGCAGCGCGGCGAGGCCGGCGTAGTGCTGCGGCGCGTACACTTCGTATCGTTGACCGTAAAGACGCATTCGTTGAGCCGGTTGGGCATTGCCGGCAATGGCACTGTCCATCAGCCGCGCGGCTTCGTTCCAGCGGCCGTCGCGCACGGCCTCGAGGCCACGTGCGTAGTCGTCCTTCCAATCGGCCATCGCGGGCACTGCCGCGAGTGCAAGGCAGAGGCCGAACGCGCAGCGCTCAAAGCCCCGCATTCTTGATGTACTCCTCGGCGCTGAGGCTGGGAAAGCTGCCGCTGGTCTGACTGCGCTGACGCGCTTGCACGCGTGCAAACGCGGATACCGTCTTGCCCGAGTTCGGATGGCGCAACGTCACGTAATAGCTGCCTGCAGGAAGCGTCAATTGCAGCGGCGTACTGCGTTGCTCGGGCAACGCAATCGGCTTGCGCGCGCTATCGAGCACCTGATCGACGTAACCCCACGGCAGCGCGTTGATCACGAGCATGCCCTTCTGTGCTTCCAGTTCCGCATCGCGTGCGCTCTGCAGATCAGCCAGTCGCGTTGCCGATTTGTCACGCAGCGCTTCGAGAGCCGTGCTGCCCGGAAGGGTGGCAAGGCTCGAGCGAATCGACGCCAGCGTCGCATTCGCGGCATCGAGCGTCGTCGCATTGCGCATGTCGTCGTCGAGCACATCAGCCAGCTGTTGCTCATACCGTGCGGCCAGGCCTGCATTGGCGCCGCGTACCCCGATGATTTCGCGACTGATGGTGACTGCATCGGCCTCGATCAGCGGTCGCTTCTGCAAGCTTGCGGCAACGCGCTGTTCGCGTTCGCGCTGCATTTGCTCGGCGCTGCGGACCTGCTGTTTCGCGCGCAGCTCAGCGGTCAGTGCGGTGATCGTGCCATCACTGGCATAGTCAGTTGCTGCGGCGTCGGCGAGCGTTGCCGCACTGTCGAGATCATCGCGCGCGAGCGCGCCACGCATCGCTTCGGCGACCAGTTGCGGCATAGCATTGAGCAGCTTGGTCGCATCGGCATTGTTCGGCTCCATGCGCAGCAGGGCGCCGAGTACGTCGCGCGCGTTGTCCCTGGTTGGCGGCAACAGCTTGCCGGCTGCGATCGATGCGCGCGCGAGGCTCAGTTGAGTAGCAATCGCGGCGCGCTGGACGCCCAGCGCGCGCTGCGTGGCTTCGCGGATTTCGGCGGCAGCGCTTAGCATCGGATCGACCCGAAGCGCGAGTTCGGCGCGGTCGAGCGCCTGTTCGTCGTCGCCACGTCGTTGCGCAGCACGCGCATCCGCGAGCAGTCGCGTCGACAAGATCGAGCGAAACGCCGCAACCTCGACGCTGTCATTGTCGAGTTGCCGCGCCTGCTCGAATTGTTCGAACGCGTTGTCACCGGCCGGTTCGCTGATGCGCCCGCCGGCGAGTGCTGCTTTTGCCTTGCCGAGCTGTTCAGCGATCTGGCGAGAACGTTCCGCCTTGCCGCGTCCACGTTCAATTTCAGTGGCCAGTGCGGCATATGCAGGATCAGTAGCGAAATCCGTCTGCAGCGCGACGAGCGCCGCATCGGCGTCATCCAGCTTGCCGACGCCGAGCAGGTCGCGCACGCGCTTGAACTCGGCATCCGTGAGTGACTTCAGGCGTTGCTGCACGGCCTGATTGGACGGCTCGAGTGCGAGCGCGGTGCGCAGCAAGGCATATGCACCATCGGGTCCGGTACGCTGGCGGCGGCGCTCGGCTTCCTCGGATTTGCGCAGCAATTCGCTGACACGCTGGCTGCGCGCACGTGCGCTCTGTTCGTCGCCAATGCGTTTGACCAGCGCCTGCACCGCGGTGTCGTCGGGGATTACGAGCAAGGCCTGATTGGCACGCTCGCTCGCCGCGACGAGGTCGCCGCTGGCGAGAATGGCTTCGGCATCGGTGCGCACGCGCGTGCCGATGATCTGCAGCAGTTCGAGCGCACGTTCGTTGGCCGGGTCTTTCTGCAACACCTTCTGCACGTTCTCGAAGGCATTCTCGCCGGGCGGATCGAGCACCGCGTCGCTGGCGACGAAGCGATCCGCTTCGCGCAGCAACGTGCGTACGAGGAACTGTTCGTCCTGGCTTAGTTCACGTGGCTTGAGCGCCATCCACAAGACCATGCCGATGATGACAGCGCCGATGCCGATCGCGACTGCGGCAACCGTTCGCGGTCGCTGTCGCCACGCTCTGTGCACTGCAGACGTGGTTGCCGGATTGAGCGTCGGGTCAGTACGCGGCATGCGCAACAGATCAAGCCCGAAGCCACTTTCACCACCGGTGTATTCGCCCGAGAAACCGAGCGCGCGCAACCGCTCGGATGTGCTTGCACCGGTGATGTTGCCGAGCTGCCTGGCCAACGCGTCGTTGCCGACAACCAGCCCACGCAACGCGCGCGTGAACTCGCTCAGGTTGGCGAAGCGATCATCGGGCTTCTTGGCCAGCATGCGATCGAACGCCGGCTGCAGTGGCGCAAGATCAGTCGGCAGTGGCGGCGGTGGCTGCAGTGCATGACCCATCAGCACATTCATCGGATTGTCGCCGGTGAATGGCGGTTGGCCGGTGATCAATTCGTAGAAAAGAATACCGAGTGCGTACTGGTCCGAGCGCCCGTCGGTGTCGCGACCGCTGGCCTGTTCGGGGCTCATGTAGGTCGGTGTACCGAGCACGAGGCCGGTCTGGGTGATGCGCGAGGCCATCACGTCGGACTGCTTGGCAATGCCGAAGTCGGTCAGCACCGGCGTGTGGTCGTCGCGGAACATCACGTTCGACGGCTTCAGGTCGCGATGGATGACGCCGTTTCGGTGCGCGTACTCGAGGCCGTTGGCCAGTTGCACGACGACGCCGATCGCCTCGCCGAGTGACAGGCCCTTGCGCATGCGCTCCGATAGCGTGCCGCCTTCGAGGTACTCCATCGAGATGTAGGCAACATCTTCGCGCGTGACGATGTCATAGACCGCCACGATGTTGCGGTGGGGCAGCTTGGCCATCGTGCGACCTTCGAGCAGGAAGCGCCGCTCGAACTCCGGCATCGGTCCCGTCGACGAACGCAACTCGCGGCGCATGATCTTGATCGCGACCTTGCGATCCAGCGAATGCTGGATGGCGAGGAATACGGTCGCCATGCCGCCCTCGCCAAGCTCGCTGATCATCTCGTAGCCAGGAATGTCCTGGAACTTGCCGGCCATGTCCCCACCCCTGGAACGGGAAGCTGCACGCAGTGTGCGATCGGGCTGGGCGTTCCGGCATCGTTCATGCCTTCGCCCGGTCGCTCGCTTTGGCCGTCGGGAACGGCGGCGAGCTACGTCGGTGAAGGTTCACGCGTGCGGAATCGCAGTCCGGTCGCTCACTTTCGGCAGCGCGGGTCGATCATAGCAAAGCGCGCGCCGACCGCCCCCTCCGGCAGCGGTTCGATACCGCGGCGCGTTCAACGGAGCTATTGTTCGCGGTCGGACAGTTTACCCGCTCACGCAACGAAGTCCGGCTTCGGTTTCCATGCACGCGCGTCACTGAAGACGCTGCAAACATCGGCCATCCTGCCGATGTTCGCCGCTGCGCAGGGGAAGGGAAATGAATCGCCTGTCGCGTGTTCGCGTGAGCCCTTGCTTGGCCTGCCCCTGCGCAGCGGGGGAAGGTGCCCCGACAGGGGCGGATGGGGGCAGCTCAGGCACGCGGCAAACCGCAGCTTCGGCTGGCGATGCAGTCGGCACAGCATCAGGGTTGTACAGCGAGCGTTTTGCCGCGGATCGACTGGAGTGCTCGGCATTGCGGGCGCCCCTCATCCGGCGCTGCGCGCCACCTTCCCCGTTGCACAGGAGAAGAGAAGGACACATGCGCCCGAATCGATCCCCGTTTCCAAGACTTCCGGACCAAACCATGACCCACCATTGGCTTCCCGTGATCCTTGCTGCGATGCTCTGTGCACCGACCGCATCATCTGCCCAGCCCCGGAGCGCCTTTTTGGCCCAGTCTGCAACGCCACTCATCATCGCCCACCGCGGTGCGAGCGCGTTGCGTCCCGAGCACACGCTCGCTGCCTATGAAAAAGCGATCGATGATGGCGCCGACTTCATCGAGCCCGATCTCGTCATGACCCGCGACGGTATCCTGATCGCACGCCATGAAAATGCGATCGGGGGCACCACCGATGTCGCAACGAAACCGGAGTTCGCGTCACGCCAAACCGAGCGAGTGATCGATGGAGAAACCAGTACGGACTGGTTCACCGAGGACTTCACGCTGGCCGAAATCGCCACGCTGCGCGCCCGCGAGCGGCTGCCGGCCATGCGTGGCACAGCCTTCGATGGACAGTTCGGCGTGCCGACATTCGAACAGATCATTGCGCTGGCCGAACGCAAGTCTCGCGAGAAGAAACGCACGATTGGCCTGATTCCCGAGATCAAGCATTCGAGCCATCACCATGGGCGCGGACTCGACCCTGAGCAGGCACTGGTCGACGTGCTGCAGCGGCACGCCTACACGGGCAAAGCACCGATCGGCATCCAGTCGTTCGAGGTCGGCAACCTGCAGCGCCTGCGCAGCCTCCTCGGCGACCGGCCGAATGTGTTCCTCGTACAGTTGATCGGTGCACCGGCGCAATGGCCGGCGGATCGCAGCGCCGCCGCCGACCCCGCGCTTACGTACGCAGCGATGACCACGCCGGATGGTCTCGCCGCGATTGCACGGTATGCACAGGTTGTGGCACCGAACACGCGAATGATCATCCCGCTAGGCACCGATGGCCGACTCGGTCAGGCGACCTCGCTTGTCGCCGACGCGCACGCGGCCGGCCTCAAGGTGCACGCCTGGACGCTGCGTCCCGAGAACACATTCCTGCCTCCGGCACTGCGATGCGGTGATGACGTCAATGCGCGTTGCGAGCGTGGCTCGATCGCAGAGATCCGGGCGTATGCCGACGCCGGTGTCGACGCGATGTTCACCGATGACCCCGCAATTGCGCGCCGTGCCTTCGAGCGATCGTTGCCGTGAACGCTGCGCTCGGATTTCATTCTCGCGCGCGTTTCGGCCGGTAGCGGATCGATTACAGTGGAGTGCCACGGATTGTTGCGCCGAGAGTGACCATGCGGTTTCTGATTTCGTTCGGCATCAGTCTTTTCTGCACGGTGGTTGGCTGCCTGATCGGCGGCTTTTGCGCGTCATTGTTCCTGGAGACGATCGACGCTGCTACAGCCGCCGGGCCGCAGCAATGGATGGCACTGCCGGCTCGATCGTTCGGCATGGCGATGTACGCGATGATCTTCACGCTGCCGCTGTCGCTCGCGATATTCACGCCGTACTACGCGTGGCTGCTCCTGCGGCGCGGGGAATCCCTGCTGAGCGCGCTCGTGCTGCCAGCGTTGATCGCCGTTGCGATTGTCCTCATGGATACCCTCAGCGGAATGCTGGCGGCCGTTTACGGCATTGCGATTGCCACGGTTGCTCACGCGACGCGCCTTCTGTTCAAGCGCGTACGACGATCCGCCGCCAGCCATGGCTCCGGGATTCAGGCGGAGGGAATGTAGCGACGAAGGTTGGCTCTCCGCGATACTATTTCGGGGCGGATGCGGTTAAGCGCGTGGTTGACCCACGCCACACAAACGCTGAGCATCCGACGACAGGCTTCCGAGGATCGCGTATGGCATTCAAGCCGAAAGATTACTCGTCCGTCGCCCCGTATCTTGTCGTCAACAACGCTCAGGCGACGGTCGATTTCCTAGTGGAGGTGTTCGATGCGCAGACGTTGCGAATGTACAAGGGCGACAACGGTGCGCTTTCACACGGCGAGGTGCGGATTGATGACACCGTGCTGATGCTGAGCGATGCAGCGGAAGGCTGGCCTGCCATTCCCGCCCACGTTCACGTCTATGTGCCGGATGTTGACGCGACCTATCAGCGGGCGATCGCCGCAGGCGCCACTCCGGTCAAGCAACCGGTGCAGGGTGACGACGGTGACAAGCGTGGCGGCTTCTCGGATGCAGGCGGCACGACGTGGTGGATCGGCACGCAGGTCGGGTGAGTGCGCAGGCGCCATCGTTCCTTCACGTTGTTGCGTGATTGGCGTCGTCTGAACACGTTTGGATATCAATCGTGGCGGGTTGGATGACGCGTATCGTGTTGCGTCGCGCTTGGCAGGGATCGTTTCGATGACTGCAGCGGATTGTCACGAACATATCCCGCGCCACTGCGAATCGAGGCATGCGTTCCATGGAATTCAGGGCTTCCATCCAGTCAGTAGCTGACCAACTTCATCACGAAGCTCCCGGCATCTTGCAGGCGACGCGAATGCGGTGCAGCCTTGACCTTCTGCCACGTCGAAAGATCAGGAGGTTTGCATGTCCGCACGTCCGAACGTCGTCAGCTGGTTCGAGATCCCGGTGACCGATTTTGCGCGCGCCAAGGCGTTCTACGACAGCGTGCTCGGCGTGACAGTAGAAACGATGGTCATGGGGCCGTTCACGATGGGATTTTTTTCGACCGACCCGAATGCGGTCAGTGGCGCGATCGTCTTGTCCGAGGGATTCACGCCATCTGCGCAAGGCACGATCGTGTACCTCAATGGCGGTGAAGATCTCACGGCGATACTCGACCGTGTCGAGGGTGCCGGCGGCGTCATTGCCGTGCCCAAGACCGAGATCGGCAACAACTTCGGCTATTTCGCGCATTTCATCGATACCGAGGGCAACAAGGTCGGCCTGCATTCGATGCGCTGACGTTGTCGACCCCGGCGCAATGACCGCGGTGCCAATTTCCTGCCACGCCGCCCCCGCGGCGCGCCGGCGCGGGTGTTCACCTGTGCAGCACGCCGTCGGTCTGCTTCCGGCATGATCTACCTTGTCGTGTGCACGGTCTCGTTGCTCGCGTCGGCGCTGACCTTCTTTTCCGGGTTCGGGCTCGGCACGCTGCTGTTGCCGGCGTTCGCGCTGTTCTTTCCGGTTGAGCATGCGGTCGCGCTGACTGCGATCGTGCATTTCCTCAACAACCTGTTCAAGCTCGGCCTGACCGGTCGGCACGCCGACCGCGATGTCGTCGTGCGCTTCGGCGTGCCGGCAATCGTGCTCTCGTTCGTCGGCGCATCGCTGCTGCTCTGGCTGGCCGGGGTGCCGCCATTGTTCAGCTACGTCGCGTTCGGCCATGCGTTTGCCGTGACGCCAGTCAAGCTCGTGGTGGGCGTGTTGCTGCTGGTGTTCTGCGCGATCGAATTCGCGCCAGGTTTTCGCTCCCTCGCCTTCGATTCACGCTATCTGCCGGTCGGTGGCGTGCTCAGCGGATTCTTCGGCGGCCTCACCGGCATGCAAGGCGCATTGCGCTCGGCGTTTCTTGCACGTGCAGGGCTGGGCAAGGAAGCGTTCATCGCCACGGGTGTCGTGATCGCCTGCCTGATCGATGTTTCCCGGCTGGCGATCTACGCCGTCGCGGTGCCGGCATCGGAAACGTCGTTCGACATTGGTGTGCTGGTCGCGGCCGTGCTGGCGGCATTCACCGGCGCCTGGCTCGGCAATCGATTCCTCAAGAAGATGACGATGCCGGGAATCCAGCGCATCGTGGCGCTGATGCTCTTGCTGGTCGGCCTTGGCCTGGTTTCCGGATTGCTGTGATGGACGTGGCGCACGCATTCACTCCATGGCACACGCGCTCGTCTGTTGCCTGCCATACGGTCGCAGCTGCAGTGCGCATGGATCGCATGCGTATTCCTGCTGCATGCCATGTCTCTGCGTCTTGAACGACTATCCGATGCGCGTAATCATCGTACCTCCAGACCCAAACTGGTCGCTGGCATTCGCCGACGAAGCGCAGCGGATACGCGTCGCGCTGCATGCGCTCGATCTCGATGTGGAGCACATCGGCAGCACGGCGATCGCGGGAGTCTTCGCCAAACCCGTCATCGACATGCTGTTGGCTGTCGACCGTATCGATTTGCTCGATGACCATGTCGGCGCCATGCACGGACTCGGCTACGAGGTGAAGGGCGAGTTCGGCATACCGGGACGTCGTTACTTCCGCAAGGATTCGGCATCGGGGGTGCGCACCCATCAAGTCCATGCGTTCGAACGCGGCAGCGACGGTGAGCGCAGGCATCTTGCCTTTCGCGACTACATGAACGCGCATTCCGAAGCCGCGCGTTCGTACAGTGCGCTCAAGCAGCGGCTCGTGCACGCGTTCGGAGATGACGCTCGTGCGTACATCGAGGGAAAAGACGCGTTCGTCAAGCAACATGAAGCTCTGGCACTGCAATGGATTGCAGGCGAATCCATCGGCGCTGCAGTGGCGGATCGCGCGGCGAAGCAGATGCCCATGCAGGGCGTGCGGGAATCGTTTGACGACTCGCGAGCGCAATGACGTCACCACAGGAACCGACCATGAAACTCGATGCCATCATCCCGATGCAACCGGTGCGCAGCGTGACCGACAGCATCGCGTTCTACTCGAAACTGGGCTTCGTCGTCGAGGAGCGCAACGACGACTGGCGCTGGGCGCGCATCGCCTGCGGCGGGTGTCAGCTGATGCTCGACCAGTCGATCAATGTGCATCCGTCGCTGCCTCGCATGTCGGTGCTGTATCTGTACCCAGCAGACATCGTGGCGTTTCATCGACACGCGCAGGACAACGGCCTCGATGTGCCCGACCTCGAACAGACGTTCTATGGCATGACCGAGTTCCGCATCGACGATCCCGACGGCAACCGCTTGTGGATCGGTCAACTGCCGACATATGCGGCGTGACGTTTGACCTGCGCCGCGTCCGCTGTCAGCACGCATGATCGTGTCGACGTCGCGCAATCATTGAAGCCTTTGCCCGCATCGCCATGAAACCCGCCACGTACGCTGCCGCCTTGCTGCTCATCTGTGGAATGCTCGCGCTCGCGGCCCTCGTGTTCGCAGCCGACACGCTCGAGTGGCAGTTGCCAGGCGGACTTCCGCTCGGCAATGCACTCGCGGCGTTCGTGCTTTCGTCGGTAGCAGCTGCCGCGGTCGCACTCTCGAGCAGTGGAACCGTGCCGCGCAGGGTGAGCGTTTTCGCGCTGGTCCTCGCACTGGCATGGTTGCCGGTATCGATTGTGCTGGCCGGCAATCTCGCCCTGAACTTCAGCGGTGCGCGCGGTGATGCGTGGTGGATGGTCAGCTTGGCTGTCGCCGTCAGCGTGGTCGTCTCGTTGCTTTCGGCACTGATCACCAGGGTAGTGAGCAAAGCAAAGCGCTTTCCAATCGTCACGTCATATGTGGAGATCTGATATGACATGTGTCGGATGCGTGCGCACTGCTTCAGCGCCGTGTTCGGGCATTCGGACGATCTGATCGCGCTGCTATCGCGCGGTCGGTGCCGCCGCGCAACGAATGGTCCAGCGTGAGGGACCGTTTGTCGTTCATGCGCGATGTCCGCGCCTGTCCGCCATCGCCTGCGGACACTGTCCGTGGTCGGCGGACGCAGAAAAACGCTTTAAATATCATGTTCTTGTTGATGGCACGTTCGTTGCTAATGTTCTTGTGAGTACCGCGCAGGGCGGTGCAGGGAGAGAACGCGATGATTCGTGACACGTCGGCCACCGATCGCCAGGTTGCGCGTGCGCCGCAAGGTGCCCGGCGCTGGCTCAAGCTCGGCGTCGTCGCGGTTGTCCTCATCGCGTTGCTGGTGGTGCTGGTTCCGGTCACCGCGCGGCTGTTCTCGTCGGATTCCTCGGCGAGCACGAGCCGCTTGCGCATCGCCGAAGTGACGCGTGGCACGCTGACGCGCGATGTGTCGGTGCAGGGTCGCGTCGTCGCCGCGGTCAGTCCGACCCTGTACGCACCGAGCGCCGGTACAGTCACGCTCAAGGTCAACGCCGGCGACAAGGTGGCCAGGGACGACGTGATCGCCGAAGTGGTCAGCCCCGAACTGAGCAACCGGCTGCAGCAGGAGCAGGCCACGCGCGAAAGCCTCGAGATCGATGTTCAACGCGCCAATCTCGATCATCGCAAGCGACAGCTGGCGGCGAAGAAACTGCTCGATCAGGCAATGATCGATCGGCAAACCGCATTGCGTGAAGTGCAGCGCACCGAACGTGCGTTCAATGCCGGTGCGATGTCGGAGATGGACCTGCTGCGTACGAAGGATTCGCTGGCCAAGGCCGACATCAATGTGTCGAACGCCGAGGACGACATGAAACTCGATATCGAGGCGCTCGCCTTCGAGATCCGCAGCAAGCGCCTCGCGCTCGATCGCCAACGTTTTCTCGCCGCCGATCTCGAGCGCCAGGTCGAAGACCTCAAGGTGCGCTCGCCGGTCGATGGCCAGGTCGGCCAGCTGATCGTGCAGCAGCGCGCGAATGTCGCCGCCAACGCGCCGCTGTTGTCGGTGGTCGACCTGACCGCGCTCGAGGTCGAGGTGCAGGTGCCCGAAGTGTTCGCCAACGATCTCGCCATCGGCATGGCTGCCGAAGTGCAGGACAACTCGGGCAAGTATGCCGGCGAGATCAGCGCTGTGTCGCCCGAAGTGATCGATGGCCAGGTGACCGGTCGCATCCGTTTCAGCGACGCCAAGCCGGCCGGCCTGCGCCAGAACCAGCGCCTGACCACACGCATCCTGATGGACGAACACCCCGACGTGCTGATGGTCGAGCGCGGTCCGTTCGTTGATTCCGGCGCCGGCCGTGTCGCCTACATCGTGCGCGGTGACGTTGCCGAACGCACCGCGATCCAGGTGGGCGCGACCAGCCTCAATGCGGTCGAGATCATCTCCGGCGTCAAGGAAGGCGACCGCATCGTGATCTCGGGTACCGATCAGTTCAACGGAGTGCAGCGTGTTGCTTTATCGAGATGAAGCAGGGGCTAGGGGCTAGGGCGCATGGTCAAGCAACTCCTCGAGCTCCTCGCGCCGAAGTCCAGAGTATCTGCGAGTTGCGATCTTCGCGCCCTAGCCCCTAGTCCCTAGCAGTTATCACAGAAGAGGTTCCCGCCATGTTGAAGATGACCCACCTGCAAAAGGTCTACCGCACGCATCTGATCGAGACGCATGCGTTGCGGGACTTTTCGATTCATGTACGCGACGGCGAGTTTGTGGCGGTAACCGGTCCC
>JBBSOU010000092.1:0-15090 GCA_038259445.1 Lysobacterales bacterium
GGTGCGCGACAACACGGCGCGTCCACAGCGCGCTCGCATGGCGATCCACACCGCTGCCGACGGTGATCGCCACTGGCGACCCGAGGCCGCTGCTGGGGCGACGGGCGCGCACGAGGCGCAGCGTCCCGTGCGTGGCCAATCAGCGATTTCGATCGCGCGCACGGCGATCTGTGCCGAGCCGCGCGGTGGACAGCTGTACATTTTCATGCCGCCTTTGGCGCGACTCGAGGACTATCTCGAGCTGGTCGCGGCGATCGAGGCCAGCGCGCAGGCGTTGTCGACGCGCGTCATTCTCGAAGGCTACGAACCGCCGCGCGATCCGCGCCTCGAGGTGTTCCGCATCACGCCGGATCCCGGCGTCATCGAAGTCAACATCCATCCGGCGTTAAGCTGGGACGAACTGGTCGAGCGCACCACGCACCTGTATGAGTCGGCGCGCGAATGCCGCTTGATCGCGGAAAAATTCATGATCGATGGGCGCCACACCGGCACCGGTGGCGGCAACCATTTCGTGCTCGGTGGCGCGCGCACCAACGACTCGCCATTCCTGCGTCGTCCGGACCTGCTGCGCAGCCTGCTCTCGTACTGGCACAACCATCCGTCGCTGTCGTATCTGTTTTCCGGCCTGTTCATCGGCCCGACCTCGCAGGCGCCGCGCGTCGACGAGGCGCGCAACGATTCCCTGTACGAACTCGAGCTGTCGTTCGCGCGGTTCCCGGCCAAGGGCGGGGAGGCCACGCCGTGGCTGGTCGACCGTTTGCTGCGCAACCTGCTGATCGATGTCACCGGCAACACCCATCGCGCCGAGTTCTGCATCGACAAGCTGTTCTCGCCCGATGGGCCGAACGGACGGCTCGGCCTGCTCGAAATGCGCGCGTTCGAGATGCCGCCGCATGCGCAGATGAGCCTCGCCCAGCAGATGCTGCTGCGCGCGCTGGTCGCACGTTTCTGGCAGAAGCCCTACTCGCCGCAGCGACTCGCCCGCTGGGGCACCGAACTGCATGATCGCTTCATGCTGCCGTACTTCGTGCGCCAGGATTTCAACGACGTGCTCGCCGAGACGCAGGCTGCCGGCTATGCGATCGATCCTGCCTGGTTCGCGCCGCACTTCGAGTTCCGTTTCCCGAAGCTCGGCGACTATTCGGTCAATGGTATCGACCTCGAGCTGCGCCACGCACTCGAACCGTGGCACGTGATGGGCGAGGAAGGCGCACCCGGCGGCACCGTGCGCTATGTGGATTCATCGGTCGAACGCATGCAGGTGCGCCTCTGTGGACTCGCACCGGATCGCTATGCGCTGACCTGCAATGGTCGCCGCGTACCGATGCGCTCGACCGGCATGGTCGGCGAATACGTCGGCGGCGTGCGCTACAAGGCCTGGCACCCGGCATCGAGCCTGCACCCGACCATCGCGGCCGACGCACCGCTGGTGTTTGATCTGGTCGACACGTGGTCTTCGCACTCGGTTGGCGGCTGCCAGTATCACGTCGCGCATCCGGGAGGACGTAACTACGCGAGTTTCCCGATCAATGCGTTCGAGGCCGAGAGCCGGCGCCTCGCGCGTTTCTTCCGTGTCGGCCACACGCCCGGAACGCTGCAGCCGAAGGACGTAGCAAGCAATCCGGAGTATCCGTTCACGCTCGATCTGCGCACGCTCGGTTAGTCGACTCGCGCGTCTGCAGTGGCGCACGCCATGCCCAACGAAAAGGTGTGAGCCACGCAGTTGCGACGTGCAGATCTGTAATCCCCGCGCGTCGTTGCGCGTTGTGGCGAATCGACAAACGGTCAGTCTTTTTCTCGCCGCCACGCCTCGCACTGCGCGCAGACCGTGCGCTGAGGCTTGTTGAGACGTGATCACACTTTCTCTGGAAGAAATGATTTTTCCTGCGAATCGGCCTTGATGACGGCAGTTCGTCGAACCGAACGATGTACACGGAAGCTGGATCCATGGCGTTCAATGACTGCTGCCGGCGCCGATATTGGCCATCCCGCTGGAGCACTGCCGTCGCACCAGCTAGGCGCCGGTGGCCGGCGGCGCCAGAACCGGCGAGAATGCACGGCATCGTTGCTGAAGCACCATTCGAATGACTCCTTCCCCGTGAGCCGCGCGTGCCGATGAGCACCACTGACAAACGCACGCCTGCCGCGCAAAGGCTGCTGGCGGGCTACGAGCGTGATGCGGATCGGTATCACGAGATGTTCGAGGTTGATGGGGGCGTGCGCGCGCATTGGCAGGATCTGCTCGCCGATGTCGATGCGTCGACGATGGCACAGATGCGTCATCGGCTCGATTTCGTCGCCCGGCAGATTCGCGAAGACGGCATCACCTACAACATCTATGCCGATGCGAAGGGCGCCGACCGGCCGTGGGAACTCGACCTGCTGCCGCAGATCCTCGATGCCCAGGAGTGGTCGACGCTGGCAGACGGCATCGCGCAGCGCGCCGCTCTGCTCGATCGCGTGCTGGCCGATGTGTATGGACCACAAACGCTGCTTGCCGAAGGTCTGCTGCCGCCCGAGCTCGTCTTCGGCCACAACAACTTTCTGTGGCCTTGTCACGGCATCGTGCCGCCCGGGGGACGTTTCCTGCATGTCTATGCAGCCGATCTCGCGCGCGCCCCCAATGGGTCATGGTGGGTGGTCGCCGACCGCACGCAGGCGCCGTCGGGCGCGGGCTACGCGCTCGAAAACCGGCAGATTATTTCGCGAGCGTTTCCCGAGCTGTTCCGTCAGCTCAAGGTGCGCAGGCTTAGTGGATTCTTCGCAGAGCTGCAGGCGAGCCTGCGCCGCGATGCGCCGGTCGATCAAGGTGAGCCGCCGCTGATCGTGCTGTTGACCGCGGGTCGATACAACGAGACCTACTTCGAGCACGTGTTCCTCGCGCGAACGCTCGGCGTGCCGCTGGTTGAAGGCCACGACCTGACCGTGCGTGGCGACACGGCGTACATGAAGACACTCGGCGGACTCAAGCGCGTGCACGCGATCCTGCGTCGCATGGACGACGACTATTGTGATCCGCTCGAGCTGCGCGGCGATTCGGCGATCGGCGTGCCGGGCCTGCTCGATGTCGCGCGTGCCGGTCGCGTACTGATTGCCAATGCGCTCGGCAGCGGCGTGCTCGAGTCACCCGGCCTGCTCGGTTTTCTGCCGCGGATCAGCGAGCGCCTGCTCGGCGAGCCGTTGGCGATCCCGTCGGTGGCGACGTGGTGGTGCGGCGAAGGTCCGGTCTGCGCGCAGGCGCTCGATCAGATCGAGCGCCTGGTTATCAAGGGCACCTATCCGTCGCAACGTTTCGAACCGGTGTTCGGTGATTCGCTGGATGCGGTGCAGATTGCCGACTTGCGCGCACGCATCCGCGCGCGACCACAGGCCTATGTGGCACAGGAGCTCGTGCAGCTCGCGCAAACGCCGGTGTGGCTCGGCGCTGGTACGCGCCCGCGCATCGCCCCACGCTCGGCCGGAATGCGCGTCTATGCGGTGGCGACCAGGAACGGTTACAAGATCATGCCGGGTGGGCTCACGCGAATCGCCGGCAGTGCCGGCGCCGGCATCGTCTCCATGCAGCGTGGCGGGGGCAGCAAGGACACATGGGTGCTTGCACGCGCCCACGAAAAGGTCGAAAGCCTGCAAAGACTCGAGATCCGTGCCGCCGATCTGGTCCGCCGCGACAATTTCCTGCCGTCGCGCATGGTCGAGAATCTTTTCTGGCTTGGGCGCTATTGCGAACGTGCAGACGACACGACGCGCATGTTGCGCGTGCTGCTCGTGCGCTATGTCGACAGCGGCAGCACCAATCCTTCGTTCAATGCTGCCGTTGATGCGTGCCGATCGCTTGGCATGCTGCGCGGAAACAGCGCAATCAGGCGACGCTTGCTCGCCGCCTTGGTCGATGCCGAAGTGCCCGGCAGCCTGTCGGGCATCCTCGCTCGACTGTTCTGGTCCGCGGGCCAGGTTCGCGGACGGCTGTCGCAGGAAAACTGGCGCGCGCTGAAGGAGTTGCAGCGTGAGACCGCAGCCTTGCAGACCTATGCAATCGGCCTCGGCGATGCGCTCGATGTGCTCAATCGACTGTTGCTGGCGACAACTTCGTTGGCGGGTTTCGCACTCGATGACATGACCCGCGATGACGGCTGGCGTTTCCTCATGATCGCGCGCCGGCTCGAGCGGCTGCAATTCGTTGCCGACGTGGTCGCGCGCGTGCTGCGGCATCCCGCTGGTGGCGATCCGGCCACGCTCGAATGGCTGCTCGAGCTCGCCGATTGCATCATCACCTACCGCTCACGCTACCTGTCCGCACCACAGCTGATCCCAACCCTCGATCTGGTCCTGTGCGACCCGGCCAATCCGCATTCGGTACTTTTCCAGGTGCAGGAACTGCGCCGTGATCTTGCCGCGCTCGGCGAGGATGCGCTGCTCGATGACATCGAGCAGCGGCTCAGTCACTGCGACCTCTCCTTGCTCGAGGAATCACTGCTCGGCGCGCGAGGTCGCAGCGATGCGATGCTCGGCCTGGCAGCGCTCGCCAGCGCCGCCGCCGACGCCTCGCGCGCCGTGTCCGATCAACTGACCCTCAAGTACTTTGCCCATGTCGACGACATCAGCCAGCCTACCGTCTCGGCCTGACCGCGTGCGCTACCGCGTCGAGCATACGACCGAATACACCTATGCGGTCCCGGTATCGATGTCTCAGCAGTTGTTGCACCTGCTGCCGCGGCCGTCGCCCTTGCAGCAGTGCCGATCACATGCGTTGATTGTTTCGCCGACACCGTCACGTCGCATCGACAGCATCGACGCGTTCGGCAATCCGCTCACGCGGCTGGAGTTCGACCGACCCCATTCGACCTTGTCGATCATTGCCCAGATGCAGGTTGAAGTCACTGCGCCAGCGGCCATTGAACCGTCCACGATGGCGTGGGAAATGGTCGTCGGACAACTCGCGTACCGAGCCGGCAAGGTGCCGACCGCCGAGCAGATCGATGCCGCGCGCTTCCGTTTCGAATCGGCTTTCGTGCGCATCAAGTCGGTGCTCGCCGACTATGCCCGCGACAGCTTCGCACCCGGCCGACCGCTGCTCGATGCGTCGCTCGCGCTGATGCACAAGATCCACCACGAGTTTGCCTACGATCCGAAGGCCACCAAGATCGCCACGCCATTGCTTGAGGTGTTCGCCAACCGACGCGGCGTCTGCCAGGATTTCGCCCATCTGATGCTGTCGTGCCTGCGATCGCTCGGACTCGCCGCACGCTATGTCAGCGGTTACCTGCTGACCACGCCGCCTCCCGGCAAGCCCCGCCTGATCGGCTCGGATGCATCGCACGCGTGGATTTCGGTGTACTGCCCGGGACAGGGCTGGATCGATTTCGATCCAACCAACAATCTCATTCCACAACTCGGCCACATCACCGTGGCCTGGGGCCGCGATTTCGGCGACGTTTCACCGTTGCGCGGCGTGATTCTCGGCGGCGGTGCACACGAACTCGAGGTGCGCGTGTCGGTGAAACGCGAGGCCGATTGAGGCGTGTGGGTGTCGCGGCAACGCGCCGAATCGCTGCGGATGAGGCAATCAGCCGGGCAGGGCTGCTCGCAGCGCGGTACGGAATGGCGCCATTCGCAAGCCTTGCCGGCGGCCAAACCCACACGCCTGCGCGTCAGCCGGCAGGCACAAGCAGCCTTTAACCGCTGCTCGGCCCGCCGTGGCATAATCTGCGACCTTTTTCGCGATGGCCCTTGAGGCAATCGCTTCGCAACCCGTTGGAGTCACGATGGATTTTCTGGTCAGTTCCGCGTTCGCCCAAGCTGCCGTGCCCGCCGCAGCGCCGAATCCGTTCACCTCGTTCCTGCCGCTGATCATCATTTTCGGCATCTTCTATTTCATGCTGATCCGCCCGCAGATGAAGCGCGCCAAGGAATCTCGCGCGATGGTCGCGGCATTGGCCAAGGGTGACGAGGTGCTGACCACCGGAGGAATCCTCGGGCGCATCGAAGACATCGCCGAGTCGTTCGTCACGCTCGAGATTGCCGACAAGGTCAGCATCAAGGTGCAGAAGAACGCAATCAGCGCGGTACTGCCGAAGGGCACGATCAAGCAGGCTTGAATGGCGACCGGCCGATCCCCACGCAGGGACAGGTCGATCAGCAACACGGCTTGCGGATGCAGCGACGGCGTCGGAGCCTTCGTGCCTCGTTGATCAATTCACTTGCACAACAGCGGTTTTGTCACGCACTGGCAGGATCGCCGGTCGCGTGCACACCTCCACCTTTCGTACAGCGTTGAACCGGGCACGTACACCATGAATGAATTTCCACGTTGGAAACAGTTACTCGTACTGGTCGTGACGATTGTCGGCCTGATCTACGCGCTGCCGACGCTCTATCCGAAGCAGCTGGCTGTGCAGGTGTTGTCGAACACGAGCTCGCAGCAGGTCGACGAAGCACTGAAGGAACGCGCGCTGCAGGCACTGCAGACTCGGTCCATCGCGTTCGACACTGTCGAGGTGAAGGACGCGCGCCTGCTCGCCCTGTTCCCCAACAACGAAAGCCAGCTGTCGGCAGCATCGGCCCTGCGCGAGGATCTCGGCACCGACTACACGGTCGCGCTCAACCTCGCTTCGACGGTTCCGGCGTGGCTGCGTGCGATCGGGGCCAATTCGATGCCGCTCGGACTCGACCTGCAGGGTGGCGTGCACTTCCTCATGGAAGTCGATCAGAAAAGCGTGCTCGAATCACAGGAGCAACGGTACGCTGACGACATCCGCGGCATCCTGCGTGATCGCGAGATCCGCAATGCGAGCGTCAATCGCGGTGCGCAGGGCATCATCGTGCAGACGCGTGGCACCGAAGACCGCAACACGATCGCCGCGGCGATCAACAAGGACTTGGCTACCGAACTGGCCGTGGTCGACGGCCCCACGACCGGAGACCAGGCGACCCTGATCGTCAATGTACGGCCAGAGCGGGTCAAGCTGATCGCCGACAACACGATCAAGCAGAACGTCGGCACCTTGCGCAATCGCATCAACGCACTCGGTGTCGCCGAGCCGGTGATCCAGCAGCAGGGCGACAGCCGCATCGTCATCGAGCTGCCCGGACTGCAGGACACCGCCGAAGCGGTGAAGCTGATCGGCGCCACGGCAACGCTCGAATACCGCGCCGTCGACGAGACGGTCAATGCGATCGAGGCCCAGCGCACCGGTTCGGTGCCGCCGGACTCGCGCCTGTACACGTTCAAGGACGGTCGCCCGACCGTCCTCAAGAAGAAAGTCATCGTGACCGGTGACGAACTCGTCGATGCGACCAGCATGCCCGATCCGCAAAGCGGTACGCCGGCCGTGTCGGTCACGCTCAACGAATCGGGCGCGCGCAAGATGCTCGACTTCACTTCGCTCAACGTCGGCAAGCCGATGGCGGTCGTATTCGTCGAGCGCGTCCCTGAAGTACGCATGGTCGACGGCAAGGAAGTGCGCACGGCACGCGTGCGCGAAGAGGTGATCAACCTGGCGACGATCCAGGGCGTGTTTTCGAAACGCTTCCAGACCACCGGCCTCGAAAGTTCCGAGGCGGCTTCGGAACTGGCGCTGTTGCTGCGCGCCGGCGCTCTTGCTGCGCCGACCGACATCGTCGAGCAGCGCGTGATCGGGTCGAGTCTGGGCGCCGACAATGTCCGCAAGGGCGTGCTCGCGATCATCGTCGGCCTGTTCCTCGTCGTTGCGTTCGTCGCCGTGTATTACAAGGTTTTCGGGCTGATCGCCGACCTCGCACTGCTCCTGAACCTGATCCTGCTGGTCTCGATCCTCAGCATCTTCCAGGCCACGCTGACCTTGCCGGGCATTGCCGGCATCGTGCTGACGCTCGGCATGGCGATCGATGCCAACGTGCTGATCTGCGAACGCATTCGCGAGGAACTGCGCAACGGCTCGTCGCCGTTTGCATCGATCCGCGCCGGCTATGAAAAGGCCTGGGCCACCATTCTCGATGCGAACGTGACCCATCTGATCGCGGCCGTCGCACTGATGGCATTCGGCTCGGGTCCGATCAAGGGCTTCGCGATCACGCTGACCGTCGGCATCCTCACGTCCATGTTCACCTCGGTCACCGGCACCCACGCGCTGGTCACACTGGTGTTCGGCCGCTCGACCAAACTCAAGGCCTTGCCGGTCTGAATCTCGGGAAAACTCCATGGAACTCTTCAATCCGAACAGCAATATCGACTTCATGCGCTGGGGCAAGGTCAGCCTGATCGTGAGCGCTGTGCTCATGGTTTTGTCTGCCGGCATCATTTTCGCGCGCGGACTGAATTATGGTCTCGAGTTCACGGGCGGCACGCTGGTCGAGGTCAAGTACGAGAGTGCGGTCAACGTCGCCGACGTCCGCCGCGCGTTGACGGCGGGCGGTTTCGAAGGCGCGCTCGTGCAGAACTACGGCGGCACCAACGAATTCGCGATCCGCACCTCGGCCGGTGCCGGTAGCGACGTCGACGAGGCCGTCATCGCGACCGACGGCGATGCGCAAGTACCCCAGGCGCAGGACGGGCTCGAAGCCGCCAGCCGCATTGCCAACAATGTGCTTGCCGCTTTGCAGGTCGAGCGCAAGGACGCCAGCGTGTCGCGCTCGGCGTTCGTCTCGCCGCAGATCGGTGACGAGTTGCGCAGCGACGGCCTCGTCGCTGTCATCTTCGTCATCGCCGGCATCTCGATCTATCTGTGGATCCGGTTCGAGTGGCGATTCGCTGTGTCCGCGGTCGCCTCGGAAGTGCACGATACCCTTCTGACCGTTGCCGCATTCGCGCTCACCGGTCGCGAGTTCGACCTTCCCGCGCTTGCCGCCGTGCTCTCGGTGGTTGGCTACTCGATCAACGACAAGATCGTTGTCTTCGATCGCGTGCGCGAGATTTTCCGCTCGTCACGCAAGGGCACGCCGGCCGATGTGCTCAACCGCTCGATCAACTCGACGATGTCGCGCACGATCATGACCGGTGTGACCACCGCGCTGGCGGTCGGCACGCTGTACTTCCTCGGCGGCCCAGCGCTCGAGAACTTCGGTCTGATCATGCTGATCGGCATCTTCATCGGCATCCTCTCGTCGGTGTTCTTCGCCAACCCGGTATTGCTCTATCTCGGCGTCTCCAAGCAGGATCTGATGCCGGTGACGAAGGACGACCCGGAGCTTGCACGGCGGCCATGATTGCCGGGAATGGGGAATGGGGAATCGGAATGGCGTACCATTTCGGTCCCTTCCCCGCTGCGCTGGGTAAGGGAAATCCACCGCGCAATCTCAAGGCGCCGCGGATTTTTTTTGCCCTTCCCCTGCGCAAGCGGGGGAAGGTGCCGGCAGGGCGTAAGGGGGCTTTTTTTTCGTTACGCGGCGACTTGACCGACAAGACAGTTGTTTCCCCCGCCGCGCAGCGGAAGGAATGACAACGCGATCCTGAAGTGCACTTCGCGACGCCGGTTGTTCATTGCGCCATGGCAGCTCTGCGCTGCCCCCGGCACATGCACACGAGTCGCACGTCGAGAGGCATTCGTCGACACGCGAGGCGCACGCCGTCATGCCCAAACCACCCAAGCCCACCCACGGCCTCGCGCGGATCATCAGCAAGCGCGGCTATTGCTCGCGGACGCAGGCGGAACGACTGATTCGCGAAGGCTGCGTGCGCGTCGACGAGCGCATCGTGCGCGAGCCGGAATCACGTGCGCACGATAATGCGCGCATCACCATCAACGGCGTCGCCATCGGTGTCGTGTCGCGCCGCTACCTCATGCTCAACAAGCCGCGCGGCCTCGTCACCACCACGGCCGACGAACAGGGGCGCGATACCGTCTACCACGCGTTCGCCGAGGCCGGTTTGCCGTGGCTTGCCGCGGTCGGTCGACTCGACAAGGCGAGCGAGGGTCTGCTGCTTTTCAGCAATGACAGCGAATGGGCCGCACGCATCACGGCCCCCGAGACGGCGCTCGACAAGACCTATCACGTACAGATCGACGCGCTGCCCGACGATGCGCTGATCGAACGGATGCTTGCGGGTGTCGACTCCGACGGTGAACGTCTCGCTGCGAAATCGGCGCGCGTGCTGCGCCAAGGCGCGAAGAACGCGTGGCTCGAAATCGTGCTCGACGAGGGTCGCAACCGGCAGATCCGTCGCCTGCTCGATGCGTTCGGCATTTCGGTACTGCGTCTGGTGCGCGTGGCGATCGGCTCACTGGCCCTCGGCAAACTCGGCAAGGGCGACTGGCGTGAGCTCGAGCGCGACGAAGTCGACGCGCTCGCATCAACTTCCGCAACCGCGCACACGCGTGAGTGACTCTGTGGGATGCATTCGCCAGCGATGCCCTGACCAGTCTCCGCAGCGCCAGATCGACGGCTTTATTGGAAGGTCCCTTGTCCGCTCACGGTCAGATCACGCCGAGCTTGCTGCCGACGCGAATGAACGCATCGACGGCCTGGTCGATCTGCGCGATCGTGTGCGCGGCGCTCATCTGCGTGCGGATGCGCGCCTGGCCCTGCGGCACGACCGGATAGAAGAAACCGATCACATAGATGCCTTCATCGAGCAGGTCGCGTGCGAACTGCTGGGCAAGCTTGGCATCGTGCAACATGACCGGCACGATCGGATGATTGCCCTCGCGCAGTTCGAAACCGGCCGCGCTCATGCGCGTGCGGAAATGTCGTGCATTCGCCTCGACGCGATCGCGCAGCTCGGTCGAGCGCGACAGGATCTCGAACACCTTGATGCTCGCGGCGACCAGCGGTGGCGGTAGCGTGTTCGAGAACAGATAAGGCCGCGAGCGCTGGCGCAGCAGGTCGATGATCTCGCGGCGTCCGGTCGTGAACCCGCCCGAGCCGCCACCGAGTGCCTTGCCGAGTGTCGAGGTGTAGATGTCGACCTCGTCCATGACGCCGTGCAGTTCTGCCGAGCCACGGCCGGTAGCGCCGACGAATCCCGTTGCGTGCGAGTCGTCGACCATGAGCAAGGCGCCGTGCTTTTTCTTCAGCGCGACGATTTCGTCGAGTCGGGCAATGTAGCCATCCATCGAGAACACGCCGTCGGTGGCGATCAGGCGCGTACGCTTGCCGGCCGTTTCGACGAGGTGCTTCTCGAGTTCGGCCATGTCTCCATTCGCGTAACGTCGACGCTCGGCCTTGCACAGGCGGATGCCGTCGATGATCGAGGCATGGTTCAGCGCATCGGAAATGACCGCGTCCTGATCGGACAGGATGGTCTCGAACAGCCCGCCGTTGGCATCAAAGCAACTTGTGTAGAGGATCGTGTCCTCGGTGCCGAAGAAATCGGAAATGGTTGCTTCGAGCTGCTTGTGCAGGTCCTGCGTGCCACAGATGAAGCGCACGCTGGCAAGGCCGAAGCCGTGCGTATCGAGCGCCTGCTTGGCGGCCTCGATCACTTCCGCATTGTCGGCCAGGCCCAGATAGTTGTTCGCGCAGAAATTGAGCACATCGCGGCCATCGCTGGTGCGGATCGAGGCCGATTGCGGCGTGGCGATGATGCGCTCGGTCTTGTACAGGCCCTGTTCGCGGATCGCGTCGAGTTCGGTGGTCAGGCGGTCGCGGGTTGTCGAGTCCATGGCGTCGCTTCGATTCGGAAAGTTCTCGATTGTCCGTCAAACCGCCGGGTAACGCAGCAGTCGCCTGGCCGTTCACGGTGCGCGTGTGGAAACGGCACAGTGCGCACCGCTACACTGCAGAGATTCCCGCTGTGATCTGGATCGGACTTGAAAACTTCCGCCGCGTGCTGCCTGTTGCTGATAGTGGCCTCTGCTGGCGCAGTCGCTGCGCCGAGGACCGTCGATCCCGCCTATCTGGCTACGCTGCGCGACGACAACGCGAATATGCTGCCAAGAAACCTGGCGCCGCATGAGATCCATCTGCCACGACTTGCGCTACCCGACGCGCCACGTGTTGCGCCGATCGGACCGGTGCGTGCGCAAGCGGAATACGAATCCAACCACGGCATCCTGATCCGCTGGGGTGGATACGACGCGTTGCAGACGTCGATGGTCGTGCCGTTGACCACAGCGACGCCACCCGCCACGGTCTGGGTTGTCGTCAGCGGATCGGCTCAGCAGGCGTCCGCTTCGGCAACTCTGAGCGGTAGTGCAGCCAACATGGCGCACGTGCGTTTCATCACCGCGACCACCGATTCGGTCTGGATCCGCGACTACGGTCCGCGCTTCATCGACGACTGGGGCAAGCGCGCCGTTTCCGATCACACCTACAACCGTCCGCGGCCGAACGACAACAACTTTCCCAGCGTTTTTGCCGGACAAATCGGCGAGACCGTCTACAATCTTCCGCTCGAACACGGGGGCGGGAATTTCCATCTTTTCCGTGGTCGCGACGCGTACATGACGCGCCTGATCGCGGACGAGAATCCATCGCTTACCGAGCAGCAGATCAAGGACGCCTACCTCGAGTACCAGGGGCTTGATCTCACGCTGACCGATCCACTGCCGGCGTGCTTTGACTCTACCCAGCACATCGACATGTGGATGCTGCCGCTCACCGACGACAAGGTGCTGATCGGCGAGTACGCGGCCACCGACGGTTGCCGAAATCAGGGGAGCACCATAGGTGTGCCCAAGGCGGTGACGGACGCTACGGCAGAACTCATGGCGTCGCGTGGCTACACCGTGTACCGGACGCCTGCGTGGGGCAGCAACCTCACCACGCAGCGTGCGCACTACACCTACACGAACTCCGTCATCGTCAACCAGACCGTGCTGGTCTGCCAGTTCAATGGCGAGGCGACACGCAACGCGCAAGCATTGTCGACGTTCCAGACGGCCCTGCCTGACCATGACATTGTCCCGGTGAACTGCTCATCGATCATCACCCAGGCAGGCGCCATCCACTGCATCGTCATGCACGTGCCCGACCTGCTGTTCCGCGCGCCTCTCGACGAGGAAGGTTGAGCATCGCGCCGGGCGCTCCCTCGAAGCGTCTGACGCGGATCGCCTCGGCGCTTGTTCCGGGTGACGGCGGCGAAATCCGCCTGTTTGCCGAAGGCGAGCATTTCTCGATCAAGCTGGCCGACGGCGGCGATCTGATGTCGACGCGCATGCACGGATCCGAAGATGCGCTCGCGCGCATTGCCTGCGCCGCGATTGCCGGTCGTTCCAGCACACGCGTCTTGATCGGCGGCCTCGGCATGGGATTCACGCTGGCTGCCGCACTGGCATTGCTGCCCGTTGACGCAACCGTCGTCGTCGCCGAACTCGTGCCCGAAGTGGTCGACTGGAATCGCGGTGCACTCGGTGCGCATGCCGGGTATCCGTTGCGTGATGCACGCGTCGACGTGCAGGTGGCCGATGTTGCCGCGCTGGTGCGCGGCCAATCGAAGGCATTCGATGCGATCGTGCTCGATGTCGACAACGGTCCGGGCGGGCTCACGCAGAAAGCCAACGACTGGCTCTATTCGATCGCGGGACTGGGCGTCGCGCACGCTGCGTTGCGCAAGGATGGCGTGCTCGCGGTGTGGTCGGCGCATGCCGATCGCGCGTTCACGACACGGCTGCAGCAGGTCGGCTTCGCCGTCGAAGAACACGTTGTCCGCGCGCATGCGAACAAGGGTGCACGCCATCGGGTCTGGCTGGGGCGTCGATAGCAATCCCGAGCGGGCGTCGTTGGTTTCCAGCATCGGTCACCCAAAGTATCGCGCCTCGCCGCGTTTCCCACGAAAAACCGGAAAGTGCGAATCCGGCGATGTCCGTGCGGGATGTGGCGCGAGCGTCGAGGGTTTCCGGCCGGATGGCCGCATCGTCCTTTGAAGGCATGGTGCCTCGCCGCACTTCCCTCGCCAAGCAGCGCACCCGCTGTCGTGGCAAGCGGCGCAGCGGCGATGCTTTCGCGCAGCACTCGTCGATGGCACCTCGAGCGTCGTCGGTGGCGGCGCTTGCCCGGACAGTGCACGTCACTTCCACGCGCCGAATGCGCTTCACCGAACGCCAGTGCTCAGTCGTCTGGACGTGCCAATGTCGAGGCCTGCTGCGAAGCTGCAGCCAGCGCGTGGTCCAGACTGATCGGCGTACGCATGCCGATGCTCCAGCCGCGTGCAGTCAGTTCACGTTCGGTCCGCACCGAGGTTGTACCGCTGATCAGGATCAACTTTCGTGCCTCGCGAAACTCGGCCCGATCGACGAAACTCGCCACGTCATCGGTCCACGCCAGAAAATCGACGGGCATCGGCAGCACCAGTTCACCGTCGCGGGTCTCGTAGGCAAGGCCGGCGCCAATCGGGCGCAGTGAACCGGCGCCGGCACGCGGCCCCAGTTCCTCGGCGACCATCGTCAATGCGTTGACGATGAAGCGCGCCTCGAGTTCGGACTTCGCGGTCATCCCCAGCTCAAGCAGCGCATCACCGCCCGCCGCCGGTGCGAGACGATCGAGTGCGTCGACGAGGGCAGTCTGCAACGTCGGCGTGAATGCGCCGCGACGCACGAACTGGCGCATCAGCAGCTCATCACGGCAATAGCGTTGCAGGCGCAGCTTGTTTCGCTCGCGGAGTTCTTCAGGCTCGAGCTGCCATACCAGCTCGTTGAGCTGGCCACCGCGCTCGAGCACGACCGCGCCGCTTCCGCCGATTGCCGCAATCGCCGAGGTGGCGGCGAAGCGGCCGCCGGCGCCGGCCCAGGCCAGCTCATCGAGACGCTCTCGGATGTAGGGATTGGTCGTGTACGGATCGATGCCGAGCTGACGTGCCAGTTCGCGCTTGACCTGACCATACTTGATCTGACGCTTGAGCTCGCGGCCGACCTCCTTGCCGACGCTGCCGAACGGCAGGTCACGATTGCCGCTGGCGCGTGCCTGGCTCTCGGCGCGCGTGACATCGTGCGCTTCGCCCATCGGTCCGTCATGGCGAGGATAAGGATTGCCATCCTGACCGAAGCGTCGGGCGACGCGATCCGAGGCGGACTGCGCCTGACTGCCGATCTTGCGTAAACGATTGCTGAAATAGCGCATCACTCCGGCCGGCAGGCCGGCGAGTGTGTCGATCGGCTTCGACAGCACGGTGGCGATTCCTCCTGCGGTACTACCGATCGATCCACCCGCCGCACGCAGGAATGCCTCTGACTGTGTGAC
>JBBSOU010000093.1:0-14865 GCA_038259445.1 Lysobacterales bacterium
CAGTGCGCTGACCCCGACAAATCCGTACGTCGAACTCGAGCGTGATGCCGAGGCCATGTTCCGGTTGGCCTGACCCTTGGCGAGCGATAGTCGTGACGAGGAGGGGCCATGAGCCCTGGCGCCACGCTTGCGCTACCTTCCGATGCAGGCTGTTCTTGCTACTTCTTCGCAGACAAGGTCCACTGGCATTCGGCGGTTGGGGCGATTAAGGCATCAACGCAGCAGCCAAGTGCACCGACTGTTTGCTGTTGCGGCGAATCGGAGAGACGCGCATGGACACGTTTCGAAGTGTCAGAGTCTGGGATGCGCCGACGCGCGCATTTCACTGGATCAATCTCGCCTGCATCCTCGTGCTCGTCGCGATCGGCCTGGTCATTCTCAATGCCGGCGCACTCGGTATTCCGAATGCAGGCAAGATCGCGCTCAAGACCTGGCACGTGTACGCAGGCTACGTGTTTGCCCTCAACCTCGCAGTCCGCATTTTCTGGGCGTTCGTCGGCAGCCACCATTCGCGCTGGCGGCAGATGCTGCCGGGTGGGCGCGGCTATGTTGCGCGGTTTCGCGAATACGTCGGAAGCTTCGGTAAATCGAATTCCGACGCCGGCACCTACATTGGACACAACCCTGCGGGCCGGATCGGGGTTGCCGTGCTGTTCCTGCTTATCATCAATCAGGCGCTCACCGGGCTCGTGCTTGCCGGCACCGACATCTATTTTCCGCCGTTCGGCAGCTGGATCGCGGCCACGATTGCGGCAGACGGTGTCGATCCCGCCACGTTGCTGCCATACGCGCCGGAGACCTACGATGCGATCGCCTACGCGAACATGCGCGCATGGCGATCGTCGTTTGCCACGCTGCATCTCTACGGCTTCTACGCATTGGCGACTACGATCGTCGTGCACATCGCGGCCGTGGTCGTGACCGAATCCCGCAAGGGTGGCGCGCTCGTTTCGGCCATGATCAGCGGACGCAAGATGGTCAACGGACGTGTGCTCGACGACGAGGATGGCGCATCGGGTTGACGCGCCTTTTCCAGTACTCGGATTCAGTCAGCCGACTACCCGTGCAACGCATCGCGATGCTCCGCCGGGGCTCGGCGCGTGCGGCGTGTTTCAAGGCTTGCAGCAAAACAATGAATCCAGATGGACGGCGGCAGCGGACGCCGCCATCGGAGTTCGTCCCTGCCACGCCGCGGCGCGACGCCACTGCCGGACACGACGCGCAAACGAGCTCAACGGCTATCATCCCGGCATGGATTCCCTGACCCAGATCGTGCTTGGCGGTTCACTGGCCGCCTGCGTCGTGCCGGCTGCGCATCGGCGGCGCGCACTCCTCGTCGGTGCCGCGCTCGGCACGCTGCCGGATCTCGACGTGATCCCCCTGACCCTGCTCGGTCTCGATCCGATCGCCAACATGACCTGGCATCGCGGGCCATCGCATTCGCTGTTCGTGCTCGCCGCCCTCGGCCTGCTGATCTGGATGCTGCTGCGCCGGATATGGGTGCCGGTGCGCGAGGCGCCGCGTGCATGGCTGCTGGCGATCGTGCTGAGCCTGCTCACGCATCCGCTGCTTGACGCGTTTACCGTCTACGGTACTCAGTTGCTGTGGCCGCTGCCGGTGGCGCCAGCCATGTGGTCGAGCGTGTTCATCATCGATCCGCTCTACACATTGCCTTTGCTGGTCGGATTCATCGCAGCGATCATCCTCGGCGCGCGCGCGCGGGCGCGCCCGTTTCTGGTCGCCGGGATCGCACTCAGCACGGCGTACCTCGGCTGGTCGCTGGTGGCCAAGGCGCTCGTCGAACACAGCGTCGACGAGGCGCTGGCGCGCGAGGGCCGGCGCGGTGCGCGCTGGTTTTCGACGCCGATGCCATTCAACACGCTGTTGTGGCGTGTCGTTGTCATGACCGATGACGGGTACCTGGAAGGTGAGCGATCGCTGGTTGCGGATCGTGGTCCACTGCACCTGCGCAAGACACCAAGCGACACCGCGACGCTAGCGCAACTGCGCACGCAACTGCCGTCGGTGGCGCGCCTGCACTGGTTCGCCAGCGGTTTCGTCAAGATCGACGCACGCGACCGCGACCTCGTGATCTCGGACTTGCGCATGGGCGCCGAACCGGACTACACGTTTTCGTTCCTCGTTGCCGAGCGGATCGGCGATGAGTGGAGCGGCGTGCGGCCCGTGCAGCTCGACATGCAGATCGACGTGCCGGCGCGGCTCGGCGAAATGTGGCAGCGGATCTGGAACGAACCGTCCGCCGCGCAGGTGCCAGAGTCATGATCGGGTCGCCAGCGCGCACGCTCTATCTCGCCTCGCAGTCACCGCGACGAAGCCAGCTGCTCGAACAGATCGGCGTCGTTTTTCACGTGCTCGCGCTCGATGTGCCCGAGTCGCGCGCGGCCGACGAGTCGGCGGAGGCCTACGTGAGCCGCGTGGCCAGGGACAAGGCGATCGCCGGACTCGCGCAGGTCGGCGACGACGCCGGCGCGGTCGTGCTCGGTGCCGATACCGAGGTCCTGCTCGACGGCGAAGTGTTCGGCAAGCCCGACGATGCCGCGCGCGCGATTGCAATGCTCACGCGCCTCGGCGGTCGCAGCCACCGCGTCGTCTCGGTCGTCTGGTGTGTTGATGCCGGGCAGCAGCATCACGCCGTCAGTGTCTCCGACGTGACCTTCGCGCCGCTGTCGAGTGCGCAAATCGAATCCTGTGTCGCCAGCGGAGAGTCGTTCGGCCGTGCCGGTGCCTACGCGATCCAGGGCCGCGCCGCTGCCTTCATCAGCCACCTGTCCGGCAGTTACTCGGGCGTGATGGGCTTGCCCGTGCACGAGACGGCAGCCCTGCTGCGACGCTTCAGCCTGTTCACATGAACGTCTGCGCAATTCGACAAGCTCCTGCCGGCCAGCTATAAGTCGAGTCACTTTTTCGCGCCAAGCAGCTGTCGTGTCCGAAGAAATACTGATCAACGTCACGCCGCGCGAAACCCGGGTCGGTCTCGTCGAAAACGGCATGCTGCAGGAGTTGCATGTCGAGCGCGCGAGCCGGCGCGGCTATGTCGGCAATGTCTACAAGGGCCGCATCAGTCGGGTCATGCCGGGCATGCAGGCGGCCTTCGTCGAGATCGGGCTCGACCGGGCGGCGTTCCTGCACGCGTCTGACATCATCCGTCCCAATGCGGCCCTGATCGGCGAGAACGGCGAGAGCCTGCCGTCGCCGACACCGCCGATCAGCGACCTGCTGCGCGAAGGCCAGGAGATCGTCGTGCAGGTGGTCAAGGACCCGATCGGCACCAAGGGTGCGCGGCTGACCACGCATCTGTCGATCCCGTCGCGGTACCTCGTGCTGCTGCCCTACAGCAAAGTGCTCGGCGTTTCGGTGCGCATCGAGGACGAGGACGAACGCAGCCGACTGAAGGAGGTCATCGCCGCCTCGGCAGGTGATTCGCCGCTCGGCTACATCGTGCGCACCAATGCCGAAGGGCAGAGCCGCGATGCGCTGGCCGAGGACATCGACTACCTCGGCAAACTGTGGAGCTGCGTGCACGAAACGATGGCCGATGCACGCGTCGGCACGCGCATCTACGAGGACTTGCCACTGGCGCTGCGCGCGCTGCGCGACCTCATGCGGCCAACCATCGAGAAGGTGCGGATCGATTCGCGCGAGACGCTCGATCGCGCCCAGGAATTCACCCGCCGCTTCATGCCGGAGTTGGCCGACCGGCTCGAGCACTACCCCGGCGAACGCCCGATCTTCGATCTCTACGGCGTCGAGGACGAGATCCAGCGCGCCTTGAAAAAGGAAGTTCCGCTCAAGTCCGGTGGCTACCTGATCGTTGACCAGACCGAGGCGATGACCACGATCGACGTCAACACCGGCAGCTATCTCGGCACGCGCAATCTCGAGGAAACCGTCTACCGAACCAATCTCGAAGCGGCGCAGTCGGCGGCGCGTCATCTTCGCCTGCGCAATCTCGGCGGCATCATCATCATCGACTTCATCGACATGGTCGACGAGGAACACAAGCGCCAGGTGATCCGCCTGCTGGAGCGATCGCTGTCGCGCGACCATGCCAAGACCACGGTCTACGACATGTCGCCGCTCGGCCTCGTCGAAATGACGCGCAAGCGCACCACCGAAAGCCTCGAGCGCCAGTTGTGCGAGCCATGCCCGGTCTGCAGCGGGCGCGGCACGATGAAAACGGCCGAGACCATCACCTACGAGATTTTCCGCGAGATCACGCGCGCGGTGCGCCAGTTCGATGCCGAGAAGCTGCTCGTGCTGGCCGCCTCGCAAGTCGTTTCGCGCATCCTCGAGGAGGATTCCGCCGCGGTTGCCGAACTCGAGGAATTCATCGGCAAGACCATCCGCTTCCAGCCCGAGGAAAACTATTCGCAGGAGCAGTTCGATGTGGTCCTGCTTTGAGCTTCGCCTGAAGCTGCCGCGGTGACCACAGCGGGTCGTCGTTTGCGTCGACTGCGCTTTGCGCTGGTGGCGGTCGTGTCCACCGGTGTGATTGTGCTCGCCGCGCTGGTCGGCGTGTTGCGCCTCGCCTTGCCATGGCTGGCCGACAATCCGGCGCGGGTCGAGCAATGGCTCGGCGAGCGACTTGGTCGCGAGGTGACCATCGGCAAGGTCGAATCGCTGTGGACTCGCGCAGGTCCGCGCCTCATCCTCGATGAACTTTCGATCGCTGCCGACGATCCCGGTACAGCGCCGTTGCGTCTGCCGCGCGCTGAAATCGCCGTGAACCTGTACGCACCGCTGCAGCGCAATCGTGCCTGGAACGAGTTTCGGCTGGTCGGTCTCGATCTTTCGCTGGCGCGTGCCGCGGATGGCGTCTGGCAGGTTCGCGGCATCGATCTCGGCCATTCGGCGGGGCGTCAATCAATGGGCGCACTCGGCGCGGTGGTGCTGGTCGATCTCTCGCTCAACGTCAGTGATGCGTCGCGCGCGATCGATCTGGATTTCAATGTGCCGGAACTTCGCGTGGTCAATCTCGGCCGCGTCACGCGCGTCCTTGGGCGGGTCGGGTCCACGGCTGCGTCGAGTGCGGCGATGACCCTGGTTGCGGATGTCGACATCGAATCACGCAGCGGCAATCTTTACGTTGGCGGTGACGCCGTCGACCTCGCCGCGATCATCGCCGACCAGCCAGTCGCTGGCATCCGCGTCGGTGCCGCCCGTGGACGCGTCGAAGGCTGGGCGACCTGGCAGGGCGGACGCATCGATGACGTGCGTGCACGCGTCGATGTCGGTGCCGTGTCGCTGGCATCTGCCGACGGGCAGGGCGCGACACCTGGCACGCTCGAGCATCTCGCCTTCGTCGCCCGCTGGCAGAGGCGCAGCGATGACTGGACGCTCGATATCGCCAACCTCGCCAGCGCCGAGGGCACAACGAGAAGCGAGTCGGGGCGGTTGCACGTCGAGCATCGCGCGGGCGAGACTGCCGTGCGCTCGATCAACGCCCGTCACATCGACATTGCCACGGTTGCGCGGCTCGCCGTGCTCGTCGAGGGCGTGCCGTCCGCTGCGCGCGAGTGGATGGCAGCCGCCGAGCCGTTGGGCAGTATCGAGACGGCCAGCCTCGAATGGCGATCGGCCGAGGATTTTTCGGTCGATGCGCGGTTCGACGCGCTGACTGTCGCCAGTGTCGCAAGGATTCCCGGTGTGCAGGGACTGACCGCGCGGCTGCGCGGTGATGCAGGCGCGTTGCTGCTGGAGATTCCGGCGCAATCGTTGCGCATCGATTACCCGCACGCGTTCCCGCAACCGTTCGAGCTAACGCGGTTCGATGGCGAGGTGGTCGCCTGGCGCGAGAATGCGTCGTGGCGTGTGCAGACACCGCGACTCGCCGTGGAAGCGGCGGACTACGCGTTCGAAATCAGCGGCGGCATCCAGCTGCAGGATTCGCGACCCGTGCTCGATCTCGCCGCGCTGGTTACGCGTGCCGAGGTGGTCGCGGCGAAGCGCTTCCTGCCGATCACCCTGAAGCCGGGAACGATCGGGTGGTTTGATCGCGCACTGCAGGGCGGGCGAATAGCCGAGGGCCGCGCCGTGTTCGTCGGTGATCTCGACGACTGGCCGTTCACCGGCGGCGAAGGACGCTTCGACGCGCGTGCCGATATCGAGGGGCTTGCCTTCGACTACCTGCTCGACTGGCCGCGCGGCGATGACATCGACGTGGTCGCACGCTTCGTCAACAACGGCATGCAGGCCAGCCTGAGCAAGGGATCGTCGCGGACGGTGATCGTCGACACTGCCGAAGCGATCATTCCGAGTTTCGTCGAACCAGTGCTCGATCTGCGCATCACTGCACATGCGCCGGGTGCCCAACTGCTCGATTTCCTGCGCGCCACGCCGGTTGGCAAGAAGCACGAGTCGAGCCTGCAGGGTCTCGGTATCGGCGGCAGCGGCAATGTCGACATCCGGGTCAGCGTACCGCTCAGGCAGAATGATCGTCTGGTTCTCGATGGTCGCGTCGATCTGGTCGATGCCGACCTCTCGCAGTCCAGCTGGGCGCTCGAATTCGCTGGCGCCAACGGTGCTGTCGCGTTCACCCGCAATGGCGTGTCGGCGCCGGCACTCGCGGTGCGTTACGACGGTCGGCCGGCGACGCTCGGTATTGCCATCGGCGCAGCCGTCGCCGATCCGGCGAATGCGATCGAGGCCTCGCTCAGTGCGGTGCTGCCGGTGGCGACGGTGTTCGCGCGTGCCCCCGAACTGGTTCCCGCATTTCCGTATTTCCCCGGCGAGGCGCGCTGGGACGTCGGTCTCGCGATCGGCGCGGCGCGCGTTGGTGCGGAGTCGCCGAAGACCCTGCACCTGTCCAGTGACCTGGTCGGCATTGCGATGGATCTGCCAGAACCGCTGGCCAAACCCGCGGCGACCGACTGGCCGTTTGCGCTGACGCTCGAGATGCCGCCGCTCGGCAAGCCGTTCCGCGCATCGATCGGCAACGTGCTCAGCATCGATGGACGTTTGCCCTCGCCGCTGCTGCCGCTGGCTGCGCGCCTTGATTTCGGCAGCACCGGCGCCGTTGGTGACGTGCCCGACAGCGGCATCGCGATTGGCGGACGCGTCGGTGCGCTTGGCGTCGGCGCATGGATCGAACTGTTGACCGGCGAATCCGGCAAAGGAAGCCTGCTGCACTCGCTGTCGCTTGACGTCGGTGACCTGCAGCTGGCGAATCGCCATTTCGCCGACACACGCGTGGCGATCGGCAAAACCGCACAGGCTACCGCAGTCACGTTGACCGGTGCCGGCATCGACGGGGTGCTCACCGTGCCGACGTCTGACCTCGAACGCGCCGGCATCACCGCGCAGATGAAGCGCCTGCACTGGCCCGATCTGCCGCCGGAAAAACAGGGCGCCGCCGACATGCTGGCTGGCATCGTGCCGGCATCGATTCCGCCGCTGCATGTGTGGGTGGGTGACCTGCGGTTCGGCAATGCCGATTTCGGCGAAGCGCGTTTCGAGAGTTTCCCGACCGCGCAAGGCATGCAGATCGAGCGGCTCGAAACCGAGTCGGCGAGCCTCGGCATGCGCGCTACGGGCGACTGGAGCGGCGCTGCAGACGCCACGCGATCGACGCTGTCGATTGACATGACCTCGCAGGATCTCGGTCGCATGCTCGCCGCCCTCGGTTTCAACGGCGTCATCGATGGCGGTCAGACACTCGCCCACATCAATGCCGCATGGCCCGGCGCGCCCGGTGCGTTCGCACTGGCCAACATGACCGGCACGCTCGAGATCAGCGTCGACAAGGGCCGTATTCTCGACGTCGATCCGGGAGCGGGCGGACGGCTGTTCGGTTTGCTTTCGTTGCGCGAGATTCCGCGGCGACTGTCGCTCGACTTCAGCGACCTGTTCAAATCCGGCATGAGCTTCAATGCGATCAACGGCAGCTTCGCCTTGCAGGATGGCAACGCGTTCACCGACAACCTGCACATCAACAGCCCGGCGGCCGACATCCGCATCAGTGGACGCACCGGCCTGCGCAGCAAGGACTACGAGCAGCAGATGGAAGTGACGCCGCGGGCCGGGGTGACCTTGCCGGTGGTTGGCGCGCTTGCCGGCGGACCGATCGGCGCAGCGGCAGGGCTGGTCGTGCAGGGCCTGCTCGGCAAGCAGATCAACCAGGCAGCGCGCTCGCGTTACGAAGTCACCGGCAGCTGGGAAAAGCCCGTAATCACGCTGCTTGAACGCGACGATCCGAAAGCCGCACCGACGCCGGAATCCGCCGTCCCGCCCGGTACCTGATGCGGCTCAGAGGCGCGACACTGTCCACGACACCATGCGCCCGTCGCGATACGGCATCACCCCGTGGAACGCGCGCGGATCGTCGTCGAACACGAGCGGCAGGAACTGCCGGTCGCCGTCCCACAGCGGCAGGTCGAGCAGGCCGTCGACCGGCTTCCATACGAGCGTACCTTCGACGTTCTGCTCAAGCGGAACGCCGCTGAAGCGGGTGATCAGGAAGATGAAACCAAGCCAGTCTTCGCCCTGCGGGCCGAAGCCCGGCCAGCTGATCGTGCCGCGCAGGTGCATGCCATCGCATTCGATCGCCGCTTCCTCGCGGATCTCCCGGCGCATGCAGGTGACCACGTCTTCGTCGGGGTCCATCTTGCCGCCGAGGCCGTTGTACTTGCCGAGATGCTGGTCATCGGCACGCGCATTGCGATGGATCAGCAAGACCTGCGAGCGATCGGCGGAAAGCACGTAGCCGAGGGTGGCGACGATTGGGGTATAGGGCATGGTCGGGGCAGTGGGCACGAACGGGACGCGGAGTTTCGCAGATCGGGCCGGCATGGCGTCACTGAAATTGCTGGCATGCTTGCACGATGAACCATCTTCCACAGGCTTTCGCGCACGCGCGGCGTCGGGCTACCGCCTTCGGAGTTGCCGCGATCGTGCTGTGGTCTTCGCTCGCCTTGATGACGGTGGTGACCGCCAACCTGCCGCCGTTCCAGGTGCTGGCGATCTCGTTCGCGATCGGTGGCGGCTTCGGTCTTGGGCTGGTTGCGTTGCGCGGACGCGCTGGTTTGCGTGAACTGCGTCAGCCGTGGCCAGCACTCGCACTCGCCGTCGTTGCCCTGTTCGGCTATCACGCGCTGTACCTGATTGCGTTCCGGCATGCGCCGGCGGTCGAGGTGAACCTCGTCAATTATCTGTGGCCGTTGCTGATCGTGGTGTTCGCCATGGCATTGCCCGCTGCGCACGTGCGCAGCGCGCAGCTGCTCGGTGCCGCGCTCGGCCTGATCGGTGTGGCCATCATGGTCACGCGCGGGCAGGGCATCGCGATCGACCCGGAACACCTTCCCGGCTACGCGGCCGCGCTGTTCGCCGCGCTGATCTGGGCCGCGTATTCGGTGCTCAATGGCCGCTTCCATGCGGTGCCGAGCAGTGCGATCGCCGCTTCGTGCCTCGCGGTCGCACTACTGGCGACGATCGTGCATCTGGTGTTCGAAGCCAGCGTGATGCCATCGGCGCTACAAGCCATCGTGCTGCTGGCGATGGGCCTCGGCCCGGTCGGCATCGCCTTTCGCTGGTGGGACATCGGCACCAAGCACGGTGACATCGCCGTGCTCGGCACGCTGTCCTACGCCGCGCCGCTGTTGTCGACGCTACTCCTGCTGCTCAGCGGACGCGCCGAGCCACACATCACGCAGGTAATTGCTGTCGTGCTGTTGCTGACCGGCGCGGCGATCAGCGTGCGTGCCGCACGTCGGGTTGACGTGCAGGCGTGATCAGTGGCGCGGCGGATGCGCCTTCTGCGCCGCGTCGAACGCGGCCATCTGTTCGGGCGATGCTTCCTTCTGGTGACGCGACTTCCACTGTGCGAACGGCTCGCCATAGACGTGCTCGCGCGCCTGTTCCTTGCTGATCGCGAGGCCGCGCTGTTCGGCCGCTTCGCGATACCAGTCGGCCAGACAGTTTCGGCAGAAGCCGGCCAGCGTCATGAGTTCGATGTTCTGCACATCGCTGCGCTCGCCGAGGTGCGCGAGCAGTCGCCGGAACGCCGCGGCTTCCAGTTCGGTGGTCGGGTCGTTCATCGATTTCTCCGCGCAGGTCCAGCGCCGATCCTAGCATTGCGTTTGAGGGGCGCTGCCCATGCATGGATAATGCGCGACCCCTTGATGGAACTCCGATGAGCGCACGCATCCTCGACGGCAAGCGCATCGCCGACGATCTGCTCGATCGCCTGGCCGTGCGTACGCGGGCACGTGTCGGCGCGGGCAAGGCCTTGCCGGGCATCGCGGTGATCCTGGTCGGCGACGAGCCGGCCTCGTCGGTCTATGTACGCAACAAGCGCCGCGCGTGCCGGCATGTCGGCTTTGCCTCGTTCGATTTCGACCTGCCCGGCACGACGCCGTCGACCGAACTGTTCGCGCTGGTCGAACGCCTGAATGCCGATCCGGCGGTACACGGCATCCTCGTGCAACTGCCATTGCCGGCGCATGTCGATGCCGACGCGCTGATCAACCTGATCGACCCGCGCAAGGATGTCGACGGCTTCCAGGCCGAAAATGTCGGTCGCCTCGTGCTGCGTCAGCGCGGACTGCGACCGTGCACGTCGAAAGGCGTCATGACCTTGCTGGCGAACACCGATCTGCCGGTACGTGGCCGCCACGCGGTGGTCGTCGGCGTTTCCAACCATGTCGGTCGGCCGCTCGTGCTCGAACTGCTGCTGGCCGGCTGCACGACCACGGTCTGCCACCGCTTTACCGACGACCTGGCCGCGCACATTGGTCGCGGCGACATCGTCATCGTCGCTGCCGGACGGGCCGGGCTGGTCAAGGGCGAATGGATCAAATCCGGCGCGATCGTCATCGATGTCGGCATCAATCGGCGCGCCGACGGCAGCCTGACCGGCGATGTCGAGTTCGAAGCCGCTGCCGAACGGGCCGCGTGGATCACACCGGTACCGGGTGGCGTCGGTCCGATGACCGTGGCGACGCTGATGGAGAACACGCTCGAGGCCGCCGAGACCTACTTCGACTGAGCCCGCGCGCCGATGCCACGTGTCGGCGATGGCGCCGGAAGGATCGGAAAGGCTAAAATGACGGAATTTCCCGAGCGCCCCGCCTGCCCATGCGCCTCCTCGCCGATGCCCTCACGTTCGATGACGTTTTCCTTGTCCCGGGCCATTCCATGGTCGTTCCGCGCGATGTCGATACCGCGACTCGCCTGACCCGCACGTTGCGCCTCAACGTGCCGATCCTTTCGGCGGCCATGGACACGGTGACCGAGGCGCGCCTTGCCATCGTCATGGCGCAATGCGGCGGCATTGGCATCATCCACAGGAACATGCCGCTCGAGCAGCAGGCCGCCGAGGTGCGCCTGGTCAAGAAGTTCGAAGCCGGCGTGATTCGTGATCCGCTGACCGTGCGCCCCGACAGCTCCATCCGCGACGTCATGCGCATCACGCGCGAGCATGGCATTTCCGGCGTGCCGGTGGTCGACGGCGAGGAACTGGTCGGCATCGTCACCAGCCGCGACATGCGCTTCGAGAAGAAACACGACGATCCGGTCAAGAACATCATGACGCGCAAGGAGCGCCTGGTCACGGTGCGCGAAGGCGCCAGTGAGGAGGACGTGCTCGCGCTGCTGCACAAGCATCGCATCGAAAAGGTGCTGGTGGTCAATGATGCGTTCCAGTTGCGCGGCCTGATCACGGTCAAGGACATCCAGAAAGCGCGCGACAACCCGCGTTCGGCCAAGGACGAACGCGAACGCCTGCGCGTCGGTGCGGCAGTTGGCGTCGGTGGCGATACCGAGCGTCGCGTCGCCGCACTGGTCGAGGCGGGTGTCGACGTGATCATCGTCGACTCCGCACACGGCCACGCGCAGTCGGTGATCGATCGCGTTGCGTGGGTCAAGAAGAACTTTCCCGAGACACAGGTGATTGGCGGCAACATCGTCACCGGCGATGCGGCGCTGATGCTGCGCGACGCAGGTGCCGATGCCGTGAAGGTCGGCGTCGGTCCCGGTTCGATCTGCACGACGCGTATCGTTACCGGCGTCGGCGTACCGCAGATCACGGCGATCGATATGGTCGCCACCGCGCTCAACGACGACATTCCACTGATCGCCGACGGTGGCATCCGCTATTCGGGCGACGTGCCGAAGGCGATCGCAGCCGGCGCGTCGAGCGTGATGCTCGGCAGCATGTTCGCCGGCACCGAGGAATCGCCCGGTGACGTCGAGCTGTATCAGGGCCGCTCGTACAAGAGCTATCGCGGCATGGGCTCGCTCGGCGCGATGGAAAAAGGCTCCGGCGATCGTTACTTCCAGGATGCCTCCGATCCCGAGAAGCTCGTACCCGAAGGCATCGAGGGGCGCATTCCGTATCGCGGGTCGCTGCGCAACATCGTGCACCAGCTGGTTGGCGGCCTGCGTGCGTCGATGGGTTACTGCGGCTGCGCCACGATCGAGGACATGCGCGAGCGTCCGCAGTTCGTGCGCGTGTCCGGTGCCGGCGTGCGCGAAGCGCATCCGCATGACATCGAGATCGTCAAGGAAGCTCCCAACTACCGGCTCAGCAGTTGAGCGCGCGTATCGCGTGCACGCTGGCCCTGCTCGCCGCGGCAACCCTTGCCCATGCCGCTGAACCGCCCGCACGGCTCTCCGTCGAGATCGGCGGCAGCACGGTTGAGATCGATGCCGGCCAGCGTTTCGACATCGTCGTCGACGGCAAGACGCAATCGGCACGCATCACCGAATTGCCGACGCGCAGATTCGATGCGGCCGGCATACGCTTCGACTACCCGCGTCACTTCGCGTGGGAAAGCGACCCTCCCGACATGTGGACGCTCGACGGCAACAACGCCGTGCTGATCCTGATGCGTGGCGAGCGCGGGGATGAGTCTGCTCTCGAGGATCTGCTGGACAGCATGGCGGAAAATCTCGGCAGCAAGCGCAGCGCGCCATATCGCAAGGTGTTTCTCGACACCCGCCAGGGCCGCATCGAAGGCCTCGAGTCGACGGTCGACGTCACTGGCTTTGACATTCGCAACGAGGCATACGTACTCGAGCGTGGCGACGTGTATGCGCTGCTCATCCTCCAGGATTCCTCTGACGGCGACGCCGCCGATGCAGTCGAGTTCAGGAACATGCGCAAGCGCATCGCCCTCAGCCTGGAGTTCTGAGCGCGTGACAAGCTTGCATGCCGACAAGATCCTGATCCTCGATTTCGGCGCGCAGTACACGCAACTGATCGCACGTCGGGTGCGTGAGATCGGCGTCTACTGCGAGATATGGGCCTGGGACCACGATCCTGCCGAGATCGCCGCGTACGGCGCCCGCGGCTTCATTCTTTCGGGCGGCCCGGAATCAACCACCGAGGCGGACGCACCGCGCGCGCCACAAACCGTGTTCGATGCCGGTCTGCCGATCCTCGGTATCTGCTACGGCATGCAGACGCTCGCCGCCCAGCTCGGCGGAGCGACCGAAGCGGCCGACGCGCGCGAGTTCGGTCATGCCGAAGTCGAAGTGGTCGCGGCTGACGCGTTGCTGCATGGCCTCAACGATCATGCCGGTGATCCCGCCCGGCTTGACGTGTGGATGAGCCACGGCGACCACGTCTCGGTGGCGCCGCCCGGCTTCGTCGTCACCGCGCGCACCGACCGCATTCCGGTCGCGGCGATGGCCGACGAGTCGCGCCGATGGTACGGCGTGCAGTTCCATCCGGAAGTCACGCACACGCTGCAGGGTGAAGCGCTGCTGCGCCGCTTCGTCCTCGACATCTGCGCGTGTCGCACGCTGTGGACCGCCGCCAACATCATTGATGACCAGATCGTGCGCGTGCGCGAGAAGGTCGGCAGCGACGAGGTCATCCTCGGTCTTTCCGGCGGCGTCGATTCCTCGGTGGTCGCCGCGCTGCTGCATCGCGCGATCGGTACGCAACTGACCTGCGTGTTCGTCGACACCGGCCTGCTGCGCTGGCAGGAAGGCGACCAGGTCATGGCCATGTTCGCCAACGAAGCCGACAAGGGCGGCATGGGCGTCAAGGTCATCCGGGTCAACGCCGCCGATCGCTATTTCGATGCGCTCGCCGGCATTGCTGATCCGGAGGCCAAGCGCAAGATCATCGGCAATCTCTTCATCGACATCTTCGACGAGGAATCATCAAAGCTCGCCAATGCCAGGTGGCTCGCGCAAGGCACGATCTATCCCGACGTGATCGAGTCGGCCGGCAGCAAGACCGGCAAGGCGCACGTCATCAAGAGCCATCACAACGTCGGCGGCTTGCCGGCACACATGAAGCTCGGTCTGGTCGAACCGCTGCGCGAACTGTTCAAGGACGAAGTGCGCAGACTCGGCGTCGAACTTGGCCTGCCCAGGGCAATGGTTTACCGGCATCCGTTTCCCGGCCCCGGCCTCGGCGTGCGCATCCTCGGCGAAGTCCGGCGCGAGTACGCCGAACTGCTGGCAAAAGCGGATGCAATCTTCATCGACGAGTTGCGCAAGGCCGACCTCTACGACAAGACCAGCCAGGCCTTCGCGGTGTTCCTGCCGGTCAAGTCGGTCGGCGTGGTCGGCGACGCGCGCGCCTACGAATGGGTGATCGCGCTGCGCGCGGTCGAAACGATCGACTTCATGACCGCCCACTGGGCACACCTGCCTTACGATTTCCTCGGCCGCGTCTCCAATCGCATCATCAACGAACTGCGCGGCGTCTCGCGCGTCGTCTACGACATCAGCGGCAAGCCGCCGGCGACGATCGAGTGGGAGTAAGAGCAAGGATACTGTCGGCGTCTCTTCGGCCGAGCACTGCACCTCCAGCGGCGACGGCGCTCATTGAGTGCCACGTTCAGGTGTTGGCGGCCATTGCTCGTCAAACCCTTGAATTTCCCCGCACGAAGC
>JBBSOU010000094.1:0-14737 GCA_038259445.1 Lysobacterales bacterium
GTGCCGCGCATGCTCAACGAATCCGCGGGCCGAGCCCGGTCCAGCATGCGGCGAGGATGTCCTCGACGTGGCCGACCGCGAAACTCGAGGGCGGCGTCAGCAACAGGTTGACTGCTGCATGGTCGGCAGCGTCGACGAGATTCGGCTGCCGACGCAAGGCGTCGACCACCTCGCCCGCTTCGATGTCGTCCGACGCAGTCATGCGTGCGGCGGCGAGCACGAGTGCGCGCGGGCTGCAGCCGATGCGCGCCGACAGGTCGATCAGGCGCTGTCGGGCGGCCGCGCTCACGACAATGGCGCCGCCACATGCAGTTCGCGGTGGTAGGCCTCGAACACGCTGTCGCGATCGCCTTCGAGCACGCTGCGGCCGTGCTCGATCCAGAGCAGTCGATCGCACAACGCGGCCACCTGCTTTTCGTCGTGGCTGACCAGCACCACGGTGTGCCCGTGGCGCATGCGCTCGCGCAAGGCGGCGCCGGATTTTTCCTGGAACTCGGCGTCGCCGACGGCGAGTACTTCGTCGATCAGCAGCACGTCCGGCTCGGCCTGCATCGCCACCGAGAAGCCCAGACGCATGACCATGCCCGACGAATAGCTTGCGATCGGCTGGTCGAAGAAATCGCCGAGTTCGGAGAACTCTCGGATTGCCGGCAGCCGCGCGACGATGTCGCGATGGCGCAGGCCGATCATGAGGCCCGAAAGGATCGCGTTGTCGCGACCGGTCAGGTGTGGCGTGAAGCCGAGTGCAAGTGACAGCAACTGGCACGACACCGCACCGCGTCGCATGCTGCCGCGATCGGGTCGCAGGATGCCGGCCAGCACGCGCAGCAGCGTGCTCTTGCCAGCGCCGTTGCGGCCGATCACGCCGAGTCGCTCGCCGCGGCGCAGGCTGAGGCTTACATCCTCCAGCGCCCAGAACTTGCCGCTGCCGACGCGGCGCTGCGCGCTGAAGGCGATGCCGACGTGCTCCAGTTCGATCAACGGCTCCGACATGTCAGACCGCCAGCTTCGGATAGCGCGGAGAAAGGCGCAGCACGCAGCCGATGCCGATCGCGCAGACCAGCGCGGAGATCAGGCTGACCTTGAGCAGCGCAAGCCAGTTCGGCCAGTCGCCGCGCATCAGTATGCCGCGCGTGGCATCGAGCAGGGTCGCGACCGGATTGAGCGCGATCACTTCACGCAGCGGCGAGGGAACCTGGTCGAGCGCGAAGACCACGCCGGACAGGAACATCACTACCGTCAGCACCTGCTCGATGACGAAGCGCAGGTCGGGGATCAGCGGCACCACCGCGGCAACCAGGAAACCGGCGCCGGCCGCGAACAGCAGGGTCACCGCGAAGACGATCGGCAACGCGATGTAGGCGGCGTGCGGCGGATAGCCGGCGACCCACAGGATCACCAGAAGCAGGCCGAAGATGTAGAGGAACTTGATCGTGTCGGCAAGCATCTGCACGAATGGAAACACGAGGATCGGCAGGCGCGCCTGGCGGATCAGGCCGAGGTTGGTCCAGATCGCGTAGCCACCGTGCGTGATGCACGACTTCATCCATTGCCAGACGGTCAGTCCGATCAGCAGGAACGGCAGGTAATCAGGGCCGCCGGTCTTGAGGATCACGGCGAACACGAGCCAGAACGCGGCCATCATCATGGCCGGCTCGGCGACCCACCAGATCAGGCCGAGGTAGCTGCGCGAACGTTCGGCGCGAAGTTCGGCGTAGGTGCTGAAGCGGATCAGCTCAAGAACGTGCAGGCGCATGGAGTGGGTTCGGAAAGAGGCGCGCGCAGGATACCGGAACTGCACGTTGATCGATCGCGGCGGCTCACCGAGTGCACGTTCAGACGGCACAGCTGCGGTCGAGCCACGGGCCGAGAAAGGCGAGTGCGAGCAGCGTCGACGCGAGTATGGCGCCGAGCAGGAGGCGTGTGCGCGTAACCTCGAGCGGATCGGCGTCATCGCCGCGACGCACGAGCAGCAGCATCGCGCTGCCGGCAAAGGCGCACAGGAACGGCAGCATCTGGAACAGGTAGCGCTGCATCACGTGCAAGCCGGCATACAGCGCGAGCTGATACAGCAGCAGGGCCGCGACGATCAACGCCAGCGGCTCGCGCCAGCGCCGCCACAGCGCGATCGCGAACGCGGCGAACACGAGCGTCGCAGCATGGAAAAGATGGCTCGCAGCGACCAGCCATGGCGTCAGCGGCGTCGGCGCATACGCGCCGAGACGTCCGGCGCAGGCTGGCCCGGGCAGTTGCGAGACCAACAGGGTCTTGGCATTGAACAGACGGAAATACTGGATGCCGAGGCGCTCGCCAACCACGTTGACGATGCCGCGTTCGGCAACTGTGGCGCGCACCTTCCCGAGAGTGATCGCATTGCGCTCGGCGGGTGTCGCGGCGCTGTCGATGAAGGCTTTCAGCGCCGGCCCGCCGGCTTCGTCGATGTAGTCGCTGCGGCTCATATCGCGCAGGCCGACGTGCAGGTTGTAGATCGAGCTGTCGGCAATCATCGGCCGGCCGGTCTTGAGGTACCCGTTCCACAGCGCCGGCGCGGTGGCAATGCCGATGCCGGCGACGAACGCGAACGCCGCTGTCCACGCGAACACGCGACGACCATCCGCGCGGCGCACCAACAGCAGCAAAAGCAACGGCCAGAACGCGCCGAGCAGGCTCTTGAACAACAGCGCGACGCCGAGCAGCAGGCCGGCGCCGAACGCGCGTGCAAGCAGCGTTCGTGGATCAGGTTCGCGCAGCAGGACGAGCGCGCCGAGCAGGCACGCCAGATGCGTGACCTCGGGCCACAGCCAGTGCCCATGGGCGAGGTTGGACGGGTTGAGAAGGAACAGCAGCGCACCGGCAATGGCCGCGTTGCGGCCGCCAAGCGGCGCCCACAGACGGACCAGCAACAGCGCGCACAGGGCCAGCAGGCCGATCTGCACCAGTTGCACGGCGAACACGTGTTCGCCGAACACGCGGTAGACCGCGGCAATGAACCAGGTCTGCCCGGGCGGCCAGATGAAGGTCTCGACCGCCGGCGTACCCGCCAGCAGCGCCAGCGCCCGCCGGTTGTAGTCGAACTCGTCGCCAATCAGCGGCTTCAGGCCGGGCTCGTGGTAGAGCCACAGCAGCAGCGCATTGAGCGCGAGCCATGCAAGCACCGCAACGATGCCTGCGGCGGCCGCGTTGCGTCCGGTCGAGCGGTCGCCGCCGATGCGCTGCACGCGGATCAGGCAGCGTGGAAAACGGCCATGCGCTGGCCGCGCGGATGGCCGAAATCGCCGATGCGTTCGGCGCGAAGCCCGACCCTGGCCGCCAGGATTGCCAGTTCCTCGAAGGACTGATGGAACGGATCGTGCGCGTAGCTCGTCGTGATCTCGCCCGGCGCGTGGGTGAGGTCCTCGAGACTGGCGCTGACCGGGGCCTCGAAAAACGTCACGTAAAAGCGACCACCCGGGACCAGCACCCGCGCGACCCGCGCGAGGCAGATCTGGATGTGATTGGAATACAGGTGCGTGATCAGCGAAACGGCCAGCGCGAAGTCGAAGCGCTGGCCGAACGCGGCGACATTGAAATCGCCATCGGCGATCAGCTGGGCGCCGCGGTCACCGAGCCCGGCCAGCGCGAGCTCATGGTGCCCGGCGGTGATCAGCGACGCGTTGGCGTCGAGTCCGCAGTAGTGGCCCGGGTCGAGGTACGGCACGAAGTGGATCCCGCCGCGCAGCGCGCCGCAGCCGACATCGAGCAGCCGGTGCTGCGGCTGCAACCCCTCGTTCCTGAGGTAGTCGAACTGCAGCCGGCCGATGTCATCCCACATCGCGCCGACCATCGTGCGGTGTTCGCCGCGCTCGATCTCGCCGGCATCGAGCGCGCGCCAGTAGCCGTTGACGCCCTGCAGCGCCGCGGCGGTGGCATCAACACGTTCGCCGGAAGTGCTCACTCGGACTTCGGCGACCGCTTCGCCGGCGCGTTGAAGGTCGGCGTGAACTTTTCGCGCACGCCGCTCGTGCTGATCGACTCGACGTAGTACCAGTATTCCCTGCACGGATCGATGCTGTCGTCGCGATACTGGTACTTCTGTGTTTCGTCGGTGGTGCCGGCACCGAGGATCGGATCCTTGTTGAGTTTGACGAACTCGCCATTCTCGGTGTCGCCGCGATAGACCTCGAAGCCGAAGTTGTCCTGTTCGCTGGCCAGCGACCACTTCGGCGTGTTGGCGAGGCGCTCTTCCGCCGGCACCGCCGACTGGTCACCACACTCGCCTTCGGGTGGCTTGGCGGCGACCTCGGCCGGTGCAGGAGCCGATACCGGCGGTGTCCCGGCAGGTTCGGCTGCAGGCGGCGGCGTGGCTGGCGCGGGTACCGCCTGCTCGGGCGACGGCGCATTGCAGCCGATCAGGGCGAGGGCGATGACGCTGGACAGGGCGAAGAGACGCATGGCAACTCCAATGGGTGGGGGACGCCGAAGGCGTCGTGATCGCGCGGGTACGGGCATTTCGCACTGGACAAAGGCCGGTTCGCACAACGATAGTCTGCCGATGCAGTTGCTGGCAACCCGACCGGCCGCGCGCGCCGGGGCCGTTCGGGCGTCGCGCCTGCCGTTGTTCGTCATGGTCTTCGCGTTCGTCGGCACCCTGGTGTCGATGGAGGATGCGCGTGCCGAAGCATTGCGCATCGAGACGAGTCCGTCCGGTGAACTGTTCCCGGCGATCGAGCTGTCGCAGTCGTCCGCCAGCGGCGACGCCGCCGTCGGCAACGGCCTGCTGCGCGTCCATGTCGACGGTGATGGTCGCGAGCGCGCGCTGCGCCTGACCGTGACCACCGACGGCCTGCGCCAGCCGAGCGTCATCGAGGCCGTGCTGCACGAGCGCATGCTGCTGCGGCCACGCCTCGAATGGGACATCGATGCCCTGCGTGGAATGAGTGCTGCGCGCACGCAGGTCCTGCATGTGACGGTCGAGCGCGAAGGCCTGCCGCGGATCGAACGCCAGCTCGACGTGCGCGTGCATCCGCTCGACGAAGCCCTCTACTTCGTGCGCGACGGCGATGCGCGCATCGATCTCGGTTCGACCTTCGCGGCGTGGGTCGACCCGCACGACGCGGTCGTCGACGAACTGCTCGCGCTGGCCGAAGCCGAAGCGATGCTCGATCGCCGGCCCGGCAACGATCGCGACACGCGCCTGCGCCAGGCGCGTGCCATCTGGATCGCCCTGGAGCGGCGCGGAATCCGCTACTCGAGCGAGGGCGCCGGCATCAGCCAGGGACCGGTGATCTACAGCCAGCGCGTGCGTCTGCTCGCCGACAGCTGGAACGAGCGCGTCGCCAACTGCCTCGACGGCAGCGTGCTGATCGCATCGGCACTCGAGCGGCTCGGCATGCGCAGCCTGCTCGTGCTGGTGCCTGGCCACGCCTTTGTCGGCTTCTACAGTGATGACGACAGCAACCATGCCGAGTTCATCGAAACGACCCTGCTCGGTCGCCATCACGACGAGCACATGCCGGCAGAGCAGGCGCGCGCGAGGGCCGACGACGGATTCGATGCGGCGCGCCGCGCCGGCATGCAAAGTTATCGCCGCGCTGCGGCGAAGCTCGATGGTCGCCACCGGCCGAACTATGCGGTCATCGATATTTCGACCGCGCGCAGTTATGGCATCATGCCGATCGCCGCCGGCAGGCGCGCCGGTATGGCCGACGCGACTCGCGAGCCGGCGCCATCCCCGTCCGCCCGTACACCGCACCGCGGCGTGCCACCGTGAACGACAGGTCGACTCAGGCATTGGATACCATCAGGGACGAAATCCGTGCGGAGGCAGAGGCGATGCGCTTGCGCACCCCGCATGCGACCGTGCCGAAGTCCTACCCGCGACCGATCCGGCGCGGCGGCGACGATCGCCAGCGCATGCAGTACTCGATCGCCGAGCTGAGCCGCTTTCCGTTCACCACCTTCGTCGACCAGGCGTTCCGCGCACTGCTCAAGCGACCGCCCGATTCGTCCGGTTTCGATGCCCATGTGCGCCTGCTGATTTCCGGCGGCAGCAAGATCGAAGTGCTCGGCAACCTGCGCTATTCGCCGGAAGGTCGCGCTATCGGCGTGCGCGTCGAAGGGCTGCTGCCGCGCTACGCACTGACCAAGGCCTACCGCTTGCCGGTCATTGGTTACCCGATCGAGTGGTTCGTGTCGCTCGTCGGTTTGCCCAGGGTCGTGCAGCACCAGCGAGCCGCCGACACCGTGCAGTATTCGCGCAGCTACGAGATCGATGCGGCAGGCCGCGCGCTCAAGCAGGAAGTGGCGGTGCTGCGTGACCATATCGCACGCCTCGGCGAGCAGGCGCGCGCCCGCGAGGCACAGTTCGACACCGAGATCGGCGCAATGCGCGGCGAGTTGCAGACCATGTTCGTGCGCTCGCACGAGGCGCAGCAGCACGTACTCGGCATGAATCACTGGCTGGCCACGCTGCGCGAGAACCTCGGCGCACTCGATAGCGCCGAAGCCGCCCGTCGTGATCGATCGGAACACCTTTTTGCCGACGCCACGGCCGACCTCGACGAGGCTGATGAACAGCATCGCAGCCACCTCGAGCGCTGGAGCGAAGCGATGGCAACGCGACTGGCGGCACGCGCGCGCGTGCTTGATCTCGGCAGCGGCAGTGAATGGGTCGCGCGACTCGCCGGGCGCGGCCTCGATGCCAGCGGCGTCGATGGCAATGCGCTGCGCTGCGCACGCGCCGTGGCCAGCGGCGTCAGCATGGTGCCCGGCAGCATGAGCGCTGCATTGTCTCGTACCGCGAACGGCAGCCTCGATGCGATCAGCGCGCTGGCGATTGGTTCCCTGCTGCGCCGGGTTGATGCCGGCAGCCTGTTCGCCGATGCACGACGCGCACTGAAACCGGCCGGCCTGTTGCTGTTTGCCTTCGACGAAGATCCGTCCCTGCGTGCCGATCGCCTTGCCGGCGCGGCCGATCCGGCGCTGGACCCGGTGCTGCTGCAGCGCGTGCTTGTCGCTGCCGGATTCGTCGATATCGCACTCGACACTTCGGCCGGCGCGACCTGCGTGCTGGCCCGCAATCCGTGATGTGCCGATGAAAGCCGCGATCCTCATTCCCGTACTGACGAGCAAGGACGCAGTCGGTGCCGATGCGCTGGCGATGGCGCGCATTCTGGATGCGAGCGGCATCGAGACGCGCGTCTTCTGCCTGTCTGCAGCCGATGTCGAGCGCAAGTTCTGGCCGGCCGAGCAACTGCTCGACTTCGCCGGCGGACCCGACGATCTCGTCATCTACCACTACTCGACCGGATGGCCGCTCGCCGTCGACCTGCTGCGCCGCGCTCGCGGCTACCGTGTGGTCAAGTATCACAACATCACGCCGCCGCAGTTCTTCGCCGGCCTGTCATCCGACTACGAGGCCGCCTGCACCAAGGGCCGGCGCGAGATCGCGACGATCGCCGGCCTCGGCCTCGAGCGCTATCTGGCCGATTCCGCCTACAACCTGCGCGAACTGATCGATGCCGGTGCACCGGCCGAGCGTGGCGGCGTGGTCGCGCCGTTCCATCGTGTCGAGCACATCGTCGCCGCCGAAGCCGATACCGGGCTCATCGACGAGCTGACTGACGGCTCGCGCAACTTCCTGATGGTCGGGCGCATCGCGCCGAACAAGGGCCATGCGGACCTGATCGAGGCCTTCGGTGCGTATGCACGTGCGCATGCGGAACCGTGCCGGCTGATCCTGCTCGGCAAGATCGATCCGCGCCTGTCGCGCTACACCGAAGGACTGAAAAAGCGCATCGAGGAACTTGAGATCGATGATTGCGTGCTGTGGCTCAATGGCGCCAGCGAAGCCGAACTCAAGGCAGCCTATGTCGCCAGTCACGCGTTCATGCTGCTGAGCCAGCACGAAGGCTTTTGCGTGCCGCTGATCGAGGCGATGGCCGTCGGCACGCCGATCATCGCGCGCGCCACCAGTGCGGTTCCGGAAACCCTCGGTGACGCCGGACTGGTCTGGGAGGATTCGAATCCCTGGCTGTACGCGGCGAGCGCCGCACGCGTGTTCGCCGACGCCGCTTTGCGCACGCATCTGCGCGACAGCGGCTTCACGCGCTACCGCGAAGTGTTCGCCAATGACGTGCTCGAATCGCGTTTCCTCGCCGAACTCGGGGCATGCCTGTGAAACCGTGTGTAGCGATCGTCGTGCAGCGCTGTCACGAGCGCCTGGTGGGTGGCGCCGAATCGCTGGCATGGCAATACGCGCAGCTGCTCGCGCAGCGTTGCGAGGTCGAGGTGCTGAGCTCGACCGCCTCTGACTACATGAAATGGGACAACGACCTGCCGGTCGGCGACGAACGGCGCGACGGCGTGCTGATCCGACGCTTCACCGTGGCCAAGGGGCGCGGCGACTATTTCCATGCGCTGCACCGGAACATGCTCGACGCATTCGACCGTTCGCGCGAGCGTGATCCGCATGAGCGCTACTGCTGGCCCGAAGCGCTCGAAGAGGAATTCCTGCGCGCGCAGGGCCCGCAATGTCCCGACCTGTTCGCGCATCTCGCCGCGCACGGCAACGCCTACGACGCGGTGTTCTTCGTCACCTACCTGTACCCGCTCACCCTCGACGGCGTGCGCGCCTTGCCGCATCGACGCTGGGCACTGATTCCGACCCTGCATGACGAGCCGCCGGCCTATCTCAAGGTGGTCGCGCAACTGGCTGCGCAGGCGCCGCGGATTCTCTGGAACACGCGCGCGGAACAGGATCTCGGCAAGCGCATCTGGAACGTCGATGCCGGCCATGTGGTATCGATGACCGTGGCCACCGACATCGCGCGGCCAGCCAACGAGGCGCATCCGTATCTGCTCTATTGCGGGCGCATCGACGTCAACAAGGGCTGCAAGCACCTGATCGATGGTTTCCTGTCGTGGAAATTGGCGCATCCCGATTCGTCGCTCGAACTCGTGCTCACGGGTCATGACGTGCTCGGCGTCGGTGATCGTCCGGGCATCCGCTATCTCGGTTTCGTCGAGGAGCAGCGCAAGTTCGAGCTGATGGCCGGCGCGCTCGCGTTCGTGCAGCCGTCACCTTACGAAAGCCTGAGCATCGTGCTGCTTGAGGCGATGGCGCAGTCGACACCGGTGATCGTCAATGCCGAGTGCGCGGCACTCCTCGAGCATGTCCAAGGCAGTGGCAGCGGCATGAGCTATCGTGGCGAAGGCGAGTTCCACGCCGCGCTTGACCGCATGCTCGCGTTGCCGCCGGCGAAGCGCCACGAACAGGGCCGGCTGGCCCGCGATTACGTTGTCGCGCAGTACGGCGTCGAACAGGTCCTGTCGCGACTCGTCAACGAAGTCGAGATGCTCGCTGCACGCTGAGTGTTTGCCTCCGCGGCATGACGGGGCAAGACCCGTGCTGCGCACGGCACACGCGATTGCAGTCGGGCATCGAATGCAGCAGGCAGACGCGATCTCCGAAACGTTGCGTGCAGCCGACGATGGCGACAACGCCGCGTGGCGGCGACCGCTCGATCTCGTCTACCCGGATACCAAGCGAATCGTCGACGCCGGCAGTCTTGCGCGGACCGACCCGATTGATCACTTCAACCAGCTATTCGTGATCAGCCCCGACATGCTGGTCACTTCTGATCCAACGGCGGGAGTCGGCCAGTTTCGGACGTTCGCTCTGTGCCTGCCGACAGTGCCGCAAAGCGGACGTTGCGCTCTAAACAGAGCCGCTACTCAAGGCAGGGGGACGTCGGTAGTGCGCAGATTCGCGAGTTGGCGCAGCGCATTAGGCAGCTGTCGTGGCCAAGTCTTTTCGGACACCTCGATAGCCAATCGGGGACGCTCCTCATCAGGCGCGTTGAACCGGCATGCTAAATTGCTTCCGTCCATTGGGTACGGAGTGCCAGATGAAGCTACGTGTTATTCCGATCCTGGCCTGCCTCGGCGTTCTGGCGTTGAGTGTGCCGCTGGCATGGACAGGGCTTTCACTGGCTGCGCAGGCTGCAGAACCTGCCACTGAAGCAACGCAGCGCAGCCCATCTGACTTCAGGAAACTGATTGACGCGCGTAGAAAAGCGATGCAGGAGACTGCCAACGCTGCGGCAGAATCCAGCAGCTGGGAGAATCTCTCGCCGGAGCAAAGACTTGAAGCGCGGAACATCAGCATGTTGCAGGTGGAGCTGGTCGATTTCCTCAATGAGATTGCGCCCACCGGCGAAACGGGACCTGCGCGCTGTGAGTCGTTGACAGTCAGGTTCCGCGACCGTTCGGAAGAAGGTGCAGCCCCGAATGTCTGCATACAGGCCAGCCTGAACTGTGATGAGCCGAAATTCTCGAACGTCCGGATTTCAATCGCCGACAGACCCGATATTCAGATGGACAACCTGCAGACGCCCCTTCAGACGACAGGAGAGGGGCTCTATCAATTCAATTTGTGCAAGAGCAAACCCAGCCCTGACCGCGAGTAGGAGCTGCATGCTGGCAGTTGCCTCCTTGCCGGACTGGGCAGGCATCTGCGTGCCTGACGGCGACACTCCGAGTGATGGTCACGAATTTTTCGGTCAGGGTATAGGAAGTTCAAACGCCCTCCTCGGACAGCCTGCCGGGCAGGCGGTGGTCGCGCTACCGTTCCGTTCGGCGCAGATAGAGGGTCTGCGGGCGGGCTTTGTTCCCGGCGCGGTCGCACCGTCTGCAGCCACTTTGCACCTATCCCTAGCGGCGGGCCGAGCACGCCCCCTGCGGATTCGTTGCCGCTTCGTGGGGTTAGCTGCGAATGACCGCTTCCGCGGTGCTCGCGGCGCAGATGTATAACCACTTCGGGTCGAGAACTGCCCGCTGTGGCGGCCGACCCGGTATCGGTCAACACCCAGCCAGCAACAGTCCTTTGGAAGTGTGCGTGAACCGGGTGCGCGCCGCAAATGGCTACCCCGTGGTCGCGCCTTCCGACGCTCCTACACGGGACGCACCGATGCCGCACGCATCGCAGCACCGCGGGACACCTTGCCTGCGGCGCGCGCCAAGGCTCAACCCTTGGCGGCAGCACAGCTCGCCGGTAGCGGACCGAACCCGGCGAGTTCGTCGTCCTCATTGCTGCTCGATTCGATCATCCATTGACGCTCTGCGCCGCTGCGGCGCAATGTGACTACGGCGCGATTGGGTTCGCCCGGCGCTCCGCGTTCGCAGGCGGCTAGCACCACCTTCGCGGCATCGGCATCGAGCACGCCCTCGCGATCGGAATCCAATTGCACGCGCGCGGCATACACCGTCACTGGCCATGGGCTGCTGGCGGCCGAGTCGGGGCCGGTAGGTCCGGTCTCGAGGTAGTGCGAGGCCAGATGGCTCACGTCATAGGAGCGATCCTCGCGCAGTGCCTGCACGTACGTGGCATAGGTCTCGCGCGCGCCTTGCTCGGCTGCCTTGGACAATTCCGGATAGGCGGCAAGGTGCTGCTTAAGCGAAGTCTCGCCACCGACCACGTCGAGCCACGGCACGTCAAACGTACCCTGGCCCTGAGCGCTGTTGCTCGTGATGGCAAAGGTGCCAGCCACGCGTTCGCCATCGACGCGGGTCAGTCGCACAATCACATCTGTGTCGTACAGCCCCAGGCTGCCGGAGAAGCCGCGGCCGAGAACCGCGCCGGTGGCGTTGCCGCTCGCATCGATGTCGAAATCCGCCCAGACCAGGGACTTCGCCGCGCCCGCCTGGTTCTGCATCCGCCATTGCATGAAGGCGATGTTCGGATCGCCCGCCGGCTCCGCGAGTTTGTCGGTGACAGGTTGGTTGGTCAGCATCAGCTTGAGCTGAAACGTACCCTGTTCTGCATCGCCCGCATCCAGCGCAGCAAAGCCGTGGCTCAGCTGAGATGTGGGCAGCGGCGGACTCAGCCCCGGCACCGTGATCGACGCATCGACCGCATCGACCGCATCGGCGGCAAAAGCGTGCGGTGCGGCCAACAGGCACAGGACAGCGGCGACGGAGCGCAAACGGCAATTCATGGTCGGTTTCTCCTATCGGCAGAGTGTTACTTCATTAACGCAATCTGCAGAGCGGAGGGGCCACGACCAAACCTTGGTGGCGCGCGTGTTGAGTTCGCCGAAAACTGATCGGCAATTTTGGGAATCGCCGGCGATGCTGCGCAGTGCTAACTGACCAGTCGCATCACGTCAGAACAGCGCTCCAATAAGCGCCAGGGAATGTCCGCTCTGCGAGGGCCAAGATCGATTTCCAACGGCCGAGATGGGTCGGGAGCAGCCGCACGGCGTTTCGGAAGATCCTTACCGAACAATGTTTCGCGAAGGTATCGGTGATAGCACCCATGACGGCGAAGCGCATGAGGCCAGGCTTGCCTGCATCCCTGCACCGATTCTCGGCATGGTGAGCCGACCCCCGTCGCTTCGCTTTTCACCATGGCACGACAGCGCCGCGCCAATCGAAGAAGCCGCCGCTAGATTCGGGCTTCAATTGATCGAGTACCTGCAAAAGATGCGCGGCGGCTGTCTCGGGTGTGTGCACGTCGAGCGTGTGCGTGGCGAAAGGCGTGGACAGGCGTGTCGCGACGGTGCCCGGGTGGATCGCGACGCAGAACGCGTGCGGCGCGCGCCGGGCCAGTTCGATCGCGGCGGTGCGCACGGCCCGCCGCCATGCCGAGTGCATCGGTCAGCGTGCTGACGCGGCCGCTGCGGTACGCGTCCGCATCGACGACGCCGGTGCCACCGGCGCGCTGGTCGAGCCGTGCTTTGGCCTGCTCGATCGATTCGGCCGTCGCCGGGCGCTGGCCCTGCACGACGATGCGGTCGAGGGTGGTGGCCTGGTCGTCGGCGACACCGGTCGCGACATGTTCTGCGGCGACAGCGATGGATGCCGTGGACACGCTGGCAAGCGCGCCAAGCAGGGCCAGCAGCAGCGGTGAAACAGGAAATGCAGGGGCAGGGTTGCGGGTTGGCATGCAAGATCCGGAGATGGATGAGCGAGAAAGTCGGCGCGCGGCATCGGCGGCACGCGTCGGCATGCGGCTATTCATGGCGTCGCCGCTGCAATGAGTTTTGAGCGCGCGGTAAACCCGGTGAACATCGCGAGGACCGAATCGGTGACCGCCTTCGGCGCGGTCGCCGGCGTGCCGGCCGACAGCGGCGGCTGCGGCGCGTATTCCGCGGTCAGCTGCGCGGTCTGCGCGTACGTCACATCACGCATTGCAGCCACCAAGGCCAGGCCGAGATCGAGCCCGGCCGACACGCCGGCGCCGGTGATGCGGTTGCGGTCGACGACCACGCGCGCATCCACGGGCGTCGCGCCGAAGTCGGCCAGCAGGTCGCGCGCGACCCAGTGGCTGGTGGCCCGGTAGCCGCGCAGCAGGCCGGCCTTCGCCAGCACCAGTGAGCCCGTGCACACCGAGCACACACGCTTGGCGCGTGCGCCGCGGTCGGCGACGAAGGCGATCAATGCCGCGTTCTCCATCGCATCGAGCGTGCCGCCGGCGCCGCCGGGGGAAAACAGCAGGTCGAGATCCCGCGGGCAGTCGTCGAACGTGGCGGTCGGCAGGATCGCGAGCCCGTTGTCGCTGATGACTGGCTCGCGCGTCTGCGCGACCAGGTCGACGGTGGCGCCCATCAGCCCGCCCAGGAAATGCTGCGGGCCAATCAGGTCGAGGGCGGTGAAACCGGGGTACAGCAGCATCGCGATGCGCTCGCTGCCCATCCATGACGCGGGCATGCCGCTCATGTCGTGGTCGGGCTTCGGGTTGGTCGGCGCTGTGCCGGCTTGAGCTGGGGGCGGTGCCGCCAGCGCAGCGGTGGACGCGATCGCGCCAGCGGCGGCCAGCGCCTGCAGGAAATCGCGGCGGTTGATGGTCATCGGCATGTCCTCAGTAATCCATGCGGAGATTGGCCAGCAGCGTTCGCGACGCACCCGGCTGGATCCAGTCGGTCACGTGCTGGTGACTGCCGGTGAAATAGCGCTGGTCGAAGACGTTGTTGAGGTTGAGCTGCACCTGCGCGCGTGCCCCGCCCAGCGCGAACCGCCGTGACGCCATCAGATCGACGCGCGCGTAGCCGGGCAGCTGGAAGGTGTCGGCCTGGTCACCCGCACGCTGTCCCTGCGCGAACACGCCCCCGCCGAAGGCCCACTGCTCGCTGGGTGCATAGCGCAGCCACACGCTGCCGGCATGGCGCGGCACGTTGGGCAGGCGCTGGCCGAGGTAGGTGGCGTCCTCGGTCACCTCGGTCTGCGTGTAGGCGTAGGAGCCGATCAGCGACAGCGCCGCGCTCAGCTGCCCGGACACATCCCACTCCACGCCGCGCGAGCGCGCCGCGCCGATCGCCAGCGTGTCGAAGAAACCGCTTGCATCCGGCACGTAGTTGGAGATGTTCTGCTTGGTCAGCTGGTAGAGCGCCACGGTCGAGGTCACGCGGCCATCGCGCGCCTGGAGCTTGTGGCCGATCTCGTAGAGCTCGCCCTTCTCCGACTCCAGCGACTCGCCGGCGAGGTTGCGGCCGTTGTTGGCGGCGATGCCCTCCTGGTACTGCGCGTACAGGCTCTGCGTCGGCGAGAACTGCCACACCGCGCCGACCCGTGGCGTAGTGAAGGACTGCTCGTTGGGCCGCTGCTCCGGCGCGCCGAAGGACGAACTACCGGGACACCCACAATCTCCACCGAAGCCTACGCCGCGACACGTCGATTTCCTACAGACGAATTGCCCAGCCTGCGGCACGCTTGTCGCCATGACAACCGAACTACCGGAACCAACTACCGGGACACCCAC
>JBBSOU010000095.1:0-14582 GCA_038259445.1 Lysobacterales bacterium
ATGCCGCAGAAATACTGGAAACTGTTGCCCGAAGCGCAGTTGCTTCCGGACCTGATCCGCGATGCCGGCGAGCGCGTCCACGAGATGGCCGCGCGCGAGAGTGAAGCGCCGCGGCGCAGGATTCCTGCGCGCTCGCCGCCATCCACAGAGCCGATCGATGGCAGCCTCGCTGCCTTGCGTGCAGCGGCCGCCGAGTGTCGTCGTTGTGAACTTTGGCAACCGGCCACGCAGACCGTGTTCGGCGAGGGTGCGGACAACGCACGCATCATGGTCATTGGTGAACAGCCAGGTGACGAGGAGGACCTGAGCGGTCGACCGTTCGTCGGCCCGGCCGGAAAGCTGTTCAACCAGGCTCTTGTCGAACTGGGCGTGTCACGCCAATCGCTCTACATCACCAACGCGGTGAAGCACTTCCGCTTCGAGCAGCGCGGCAAGCATCGGTTGCATCGCAATCCGGCCAGTACGCATGTCCAAGCATGCCGCGTGTGGCTCGACCGCGAACTGGCGATCGTGCGGCCCGCGCTCGTGCTCTGCCTCGGCGCGACGGCCGCGCGCGCGGTGTTCGGCAGCACGTTCCGTTTGACCAGCTCGCGCGGTGTCATGCATACGCTCGTCGACGGCACCGCGGCGGTAGCCACCGTGCATCCGTCGTGGATCCTGCGTCAGCGCGAGATGACGGTTGACGAAGCCTATGCCGGCTTCACGACGGATCTGCGCGTGCTGTGCGATGTACCGGCGCGTGTGGAGGAATCTGATCGCGACCGCCACGCGTAAGCGCAGGCGGCGTTCGCGCATCAGCCGATCAATGGTGCGCAGTCAAATGGCAACCACGCATGCAGCCACGGCGCATGGCCGACCAGCCAGGGCGCGATCAGCGTCAGCAGCGCGCAGGCGAGCAGGAACACGCCGGCCGTTGTTCGTGCGCCGGCGCGTCGGGTCAAGGCGAGCAGGTGCGGTGCGCCGAAGGATGTGGCGAGCAGCGCGGGCAGGGTGCCGATGCCGAATGCGGCCATCGTTGCCGCGGCGGTGAATGCATCGGCGCTGAGCGCGGCGACCAGCAGGATCGTGTAGACGAAGCCGCAGGGCATCCAGCCCCAAATTGCACCGAATGCAATCGCGCGCGGCAACGTTGCCACCGGCAGCAGGCGACGCCCGAGGGGCGCCAGTTTCGGCCATAGCGCCTGGCCGAGGCGCGAGCCGGGATCGCGAAAGGTGCCGAGCATGATCAGCGCAGCAATCAGCAGCGCCGATGCACTCAGCGCGCGCAGCACAAGGCGCACAAGGTCGATGTCGAGCAGGCGGATCAGCGCGCCACCGACCGTTCCGATCAGCAGGCCGGCGAGTGCGTAGGACAGGATCCGGCCGAGCTGATAGCCGACCAGCAATGGTCGTTGCGGACGGCCGCTGGCGTCTTTCGCCGTCGCAATACCGAGTGCCGAGGAGATTCCGCCACACATCAGCACGCAATGTCCGCTGGCGAGAACGCCGAGCATCAGTGCGGCAAGGATCGTCATCGAGCCGTTCACTCGGCGTCCTTCGATGCTGCCGTCGGCGCAATCTCGTCATCGCTCAACGGACTCAGCGCGGGCGTGTCGAGGTCATCGAATTGCGCATGATTGACCGCCCAGAAGAACGCCCACACGGCGAGTGCGAGCAGGGCGAGGCTGAGCGGGATCAGCAGCAGGATGATGTTCACGCGTAACGCGCCTGCACGATGCCTGCATCGACCACGGCGGAAGCGCGCGTAGCGCGTCGAACGGGTCCGATGCGCAGCGAGTTGAGGATCACCACGATCGAACTGGCCGACATGCCGAGTGCGGCCAGCCATGGCGGGACGAAACCGAACGCTGCCAGTGGCACTGCGGCGAGGTTGTAGCCGAGTGCCCAGTTGAGGTTCTGGCGCAGGGTGACGAGCGTGCGTCGGGCGACCACTCGCGCCTCGATGATCGCATCGAGCCGCTGCGAGGAAAGCAGGATGCCGCTGGCTGCATGCGCGAGCGCTGCACCGCTGCCGATCGCGATGCCGACGTCGGCCGCTGCGAGCACCGGTGCATCATTGACGCCGTCGCCGATCATCGCGATCACATGTCCCTGGCCACGCAGCTCGCGCAGGCGTTCGAGCTTGTCGGCCGGTTGCATCGCCGCGCGCCACTGGCGAATGCCGAGACCCTGTGCCATCGCCTCGACGCGCGCCGGCGAATCACCGCTGAGGATTTCCGTGCCGATACCCGCCTCGTGAAGCGCAGCGAGCAATTCGGTGACGCCCGCGCGCGGTTGCTCCTCGACACGGAAACGCGCGATCACGCCCTGATCGTCCGCCAGCACGAGTGCATCGTCGGCAGTGGAATCCGCTGGCCCAGCGCAGTCGGCAAACGCACGCGTGCCGATCCGATAGCGAACACCATCGATCACGCCGCTGACGCCCGCGCCTGCGTGGTTGTGCAATGCGTGTGCGTTCGACAGCGTGAGCGTCGCGGCGCTGCCGCGCAGCGCCGCGGCTAGTGGATGCGTATTGCCCTGTTCCAGTGCGGCAGCGATGGCGAGTGCCTGGTCCAGCGTGCCGCGCCCCACTTCGCTGTGGGCGAGATCGATCGAGGGCTCGGTCAGCGTGCCGGTCTTGTCGAAGACGACATGATCGGCCTTTGCCAGCGCCTCGAGCGCGTTGCCGTCGACGACCAGAACACCGCGCTGCGCGAGCACCGAGACCGCACGCGTCAAAGCGGCGGGCACCGCCAGCGCGAACGCGCACGGGCAACTGACCACCAGCACTGCCAGCGCTGCGGCAAACGCGCGTGACGGATCGAACACGAGCCACGCCGCGGCCGTGAGCACGGTGAGCAGGAACACACGAACGACGAAACGCGACGCCCGCGCGTCGGCCAGGCGCGCGAGTGTTGGTTTCTCGCTGGCCGCACGCGTGACCATGCGCACGATGCCGGCCAGAACGGTGTCGGCACCGACGCGCTTGACGGTGATTTCAACCGGACCTTCGAGCACCATGCTGCCGGCGATCACCGCGTCACCGGGCTGGCATCGGCGCGCCGCCGACTCACCGCTCAGCAACGATTCGTCAATCGCGCATTGGCGATCATGCAGGCTGCCGTCGGCAGGGATTGACGCGCCGGCAGCGATGCGCACGATGTCACCGGCCTGCAGCTCGTGTACCCCGACGGTCTCGTAACCATTCGCCGTGCGTCGTTCGGCGAGTGTTGGTTGCAGTCGCGCAAGCGCATCGACGATGTCGCCGGCGCGATGGCGCGCGCGCATTTCGAGCGTGCGTCCGACCAGCAGGAAGAACACGAACATGCTGACCGAATCGAAGTAGATATCAAGACCGCCACGCAAGGTTTCGATCAGGCTGGCCAGATAGATCAGCGCGATCGCGAACGCGACAGGTGTATCCATCGACACGCGCCGCGCTCGCAGTTCGCGCTGCGCGCCGGCGAAGAATGGTCGCGCCGAGTAGAGTACGACCGGGGTGGCCACGAGAAATCCAAGCCAGCGGAAAAAGTCGCGCACGGCGGGGTCGATGCCGTCAAACACACCGGCATACAGCGCGACCGCATACATCATCGCCTGCATCGCGCCGAGGCCGGCAACGGCGAGACGCTTGATCGCCGCGCGCGATTCCTGCTCACGCAGCGAGTCGATGGCATCGGCGGTCAACGGATGCGGCACGAATCCGAGCTTCGCCAGCGCGGCGAGCAGGGTCGACAGTGACGCGCGGCTCGGATCGAAGCCGAGGTGCACGCGCCGTGCGGCGGCGTTGACGCCGACATCGTGGACGCCAGGCAAGGTGCCGATCGCGTGTTCGATCAGCCATGCGCAGGCTGTGCAACGCAAGCCGTCGATCAGCAGGACCACTGCGGCACGATCGGGCGCGTCCACGCGCACGTGCATGCGTGCCAGTTGCGGGCGATCCCATGCGCTGTAATCGACCGTTGAATCGGCACGGGCGGCCGGCTCGGTGCGCAGTCGATAGTAGTCGGCGAGACCGAGTCCATCGATCCAGAGCATCGCCGCTTCACAGCCGCGGCAGCAGACCGCGTGGTCGATGCCGCCGACGCGCGCACGCAGCTCGACCCCGTTCGGAACCGGTTCGCCGCAATGGAAGCAGGCGGTCACGTGATCCCGCTCAGTCGCGTGGCGCCACGGCCGGCGCGGCGTGGATCGGCGGCACCTTGCTCGAGAATGGCTTCTCATCGGGCAGCACGATGCGGTCGCTGGGCAGACGGATCGCGGTCACCAGCAAGCTGACCGAGCCGATCACGGTGCTGCCGAGCAGGATCAGGATCAGCCACACTGCACCGACGCGATACCACGGCGCGGGTCGATCGGACAGGGCGATGTTGGCGTTCATGGCGACTCCGGAGCGAAAAAGTGTGAATGGGTGCGCGCGAGTTCGGTACCAGCGGCGTCACGCACGACGATCTCGATCGCATTGCGACCGCTCGCTGCGCCGCGTTCGATTCGCAGAGTCAACGGCATCGAATGGATTTCACCCGGCACCAGCGTGACCGTGGGTGATCCGATCACGCGCAGCGGCAGCGGTGTTTGCGTGGCAATGGAAAGCGTGATGTCGCGATCGGTCTTGTTGACGAGTTTGACGTTGTAGCTGTTCTCGATTGCGCCCTGGCTGATGGTGCGGTACAGCGCCTTGCGATCGCGCAGCACCTCGACGATCACGTCCGAGCGCGCGAACACGGCCCAGACGAACGCGCCAATGATCGCTGCGAGCAGCGTGGCGTAGATCAACGTGCGTGGCCGCAGCAGCCGCGACGGCGCGCCGGCCAGCGCATGCTCGGTCGTGTAGCGGATCAGTCCGCGCGGATAGTGCATCTTGTCCATCACCGCATCGCACGCATCGATGCATGCCGCACACGCGATGCACTCGATTTGCAAGCCTTTGCGGATGTCGATGCCGGTAGGACACACCTGCACACAGGCCAGGCAGTCGATGCAGTCGCCCAAAGGCCGGGAATGCGGAATCGGGAATGGGGAATCGGGAGAAGCAGGGAATGTGTCGTGCCGGGAAAACATCGGCGAGGATGCGCTGGCCGAAGCCGAATACGCAGATGTCGCGGCGATGCCGCTTGGACCGACGCCCGGTTCGCGATTGCCGATGCCCGGCCTCTCGATTCCCTGACGCTTCCGATGCCCGCGCGGTTCGCCGCGGGCTTCGTCGTAGCTGATGACGAGTGTGTCGTGGTCGAACATGGCGCTCTGGAAGCGGGCGTACGGGCACATGTACTTGCACACCTGCTCGCGCAGGAAGCCGGCGTTGCCCCAGGTCGCGAACGAATAGAAGCCGATCCAGAATGTTTCCCAACCACTCAGCGTCGATGTCGAGGCTTCGAGTGCGAGTTCGCGGATTGGCGTGAAGAAGCCGACGAACGTGAATCCCGTCCACAGGGCAAAGGTTGCCCAGACCGCATGCTTGGCGCCCTTGCGCCAGAACTTGTTGCGGTTCCACGGGCCGTTGTCGAGTTTCATGCGCGCGTTGCGGTCGCCTTCGATCCAGCGCTCGCTCCACAGGAACACCTCGGTCCACACCGTCTGCGGACAGGCATAGCCGCACCACAGCCGGCCGGCGATCGCGGTGAAGAAGAACAGGCTCAGTGCGGCGATCACCAGCAGCATCGTCAGCAGGTAGAAATCCTGCGGCCAGAACGTGAGCCCGAACACATGGAAGCGGCGCGCCGGCAGATCGAACAGCACGAGCTGCTGGCCGCCGATGCTGATCCACGGGAACGCGTAATACATGCCGAGCAGCCAGAACACGGCGATCGTGCGCAGACGCTGGAAGCGACCCTTGATCTCGCGCGGGTAGACCTTCGGCTCGCGTGCGTACAGCGAATCACCGCTTTCGACGATCTTGATGTCGAGCCTGCGATCTGTATTCACGCCAACGCTCCGGCGATCCGGTCGGCACGTGGCGTGCGATCGGGCAGGGCAATGATCGCGTTCAAAACGGCGGCGCCTGGTCGTGCGCGTGATCGTGCAATGGTGGCGCGATCAGCAGTGCCGTAAACAGGCAGGCCGAGAATGTGCACACCCAGAACATGAAGAAGCCGATCGTGTAGCCGGCTTCACGCGAGATGTCGACCGCGGGCCAGGTGATCGTCGCCAGATCAAGCGGATCGACGATCGCGAAGAACACCGTCGTGGCCACGCCGGCGGCAAAGAACGATGGCCACACGATCGCACCGATGCGCCGTGCCGCCGAATCGTTCGCGTTGGTCTCCGGCGCGCGCAGTGCACCCGGTGGTGGTCGATACGTGGTCATGGTGCGGTGGAAGGTTGCGTCGGCGCGTCGCGCACGTGGTCGTCATCGCGTTCTTCCTCGTCGTCGTCACCGGTATCGTCGGGTTCCTCGCCCTGCGAGAGCACCCAGGCCGCAGCAAGTCGCGCGCGGTCTTCGCCGAGCATCGGACCCCAGGCCGGCATGACGCCGTTGCGACCGTTGACGATGGTCATGCGGATCATCGCGATGTCGCCATTGCCGTGGAGCCAGATGTCGTCGGTGAGGTTCGGCGCACCGAGGATCGGGTTGCCCTTGCCATCAATGCCGTGGCAGGCCGCGCACAGCATCTCGAACTTCGTCTTGCCGGCGCTCGCGAGTGCTGCATCGTGCGCTTGTCCGGAAATTCCGAGCACGTGGTTGGCGACCTCTTCGATGCCGCCGTCGGGCAAGGCCGCGCCGAGTGGCGGCATCACGCCCTGGCGACCATCGATGATGCTCGCGAGCACGGTGTCGGGATCGCCGCCGTATTGCCAGTCGGCATCGACGAGATTCGGAAATCCGATTGCACCGCGCGCATCGGAGCCATGGCACGACGCGCAGTTGTTGGCGAACACGTTGCGCCCGACCTTGATCGCGACCGGATCGTGTGCGAGCTCGGCCACCGTGCGATCACGGAATCCGGCATACAGCGTCTCGAGCTTGGCATTGCTGTCGGCCAGCGTGCGTTCGACCTCGCCCTGCGATGTCCAGCCGAGCTTGCCGGCGAAATTGCCGAGGCCCGGATAGAACACGAGGTAGCCGAGCGCGAAAACGATCGTCAGGATGAACATCCACAGCCACCAGCGCGGCAACGGGTTGTCGAGTTCCTCGATGTCGCCGTCCCAGACATGGCCCTTGCTCGCGTTCGGTGCGACGTCGACCTTCGGTTTGCGCGCCGTGGCGAACAGCAGCCAGCAGATGCCGACCAGGTTGATCGCGGTCAGCACGATGACGTACCAGCTCCAGGCGGTGCTCATGCGCGCGGCTCCTTCGATTCGTGGTCGGCATCGGTACTCTCTTCGATGGCGAGTCGCGCGGCTTCATCGAAATCGCGGCGCCGGCGTGAGCTCCACGCCCAGATCCACAGCGCCACGAAAATGATCAGCAGGATCGCCGTATAGATGCCCGAGATCATGGCGAGCCTCCCGCATCGGCGGTCGCGGCCTTGACGCCGAGCCCCTGCAGGTAGGCGACCAGTGCATCGAGCTCGGACTTCCCTTCGGTGCTCGGCACGATGCTGGCGAAATCGGCGTCCGAATACGGATGACCGATCCACGCCAACGCGCGCATCTTGCGTTCGATCAGTACCGGATCGACAGTGGCATCGGCGAGCCAGACGTACGCAGGCATGTTCGATTCGGGCACCACATTGCGCGGGTTGTCGAGATGCGCGCGATGCCAGTCATCCGAGTAGCGTCCGCCGACGCGTGCCAGATCCGGACCGGTGCGTTTCGATCCCCACTGGAACGGACGGTCATAGACCGATTCACCGGCCACCGAATAGGGCCCGTAGCGCAGGGTTTCCGACGCCAGCGTGCGGATCATCTGCGAATGGCAGCCGTAGCATCCCTCGCGGATATAGATGTCACGACCGGCCAGCTGCAGCGGCGCGTAGGGCACGACACCGGGTGCCGGCTTGATTGTCTGTGCCTGGAACATCAGCGGCACGATCTCGACGAGGCCGCCGATCGCGATCACGAGGATGATCAGGATCGCCATCAGGCCGATATTCTTTTCAATGATTTCATGTTTCATCGTGGCGGTTCCTTATGCGTGCGCCGGTGCGGGAATGCGCACGATGGGCATCTCGCGCGCCGGTCGACAGGTGCGGTAGACGTTCCAGACCATGATCAGCATGCCGGTGAAGAACATCAGTCCGCCGACGAAGCGCGTGACGTAGTAGGGATAGGTCTGCGCGACCGATTCGATGAACGTGTAGGTCAACGTGCCGTCGGCATTCGTCGCGCGCCACATGAGGCCCTGCATCACGCCGGCGATCCACATAGAGGTGATGTAGAGCACGATGCCGATCGTGGCGATCCAGAAGTGCGCGTCGATGGCCTTGATCGAGTGCATGCGCTCGGCACCGAACAGCTTCGGCAGCATGCTGTAGATCGCGCCGATGGTGACGAACGCGACCCAGCCGAGCGCGCCGGAGTGCACGTGGCCGACGGTCCAGTCGGTGTAGTGCGAAAGCGCGTTGACGGTCTTGATCGACATCATCGGCCCTTCGAAGGTCGACATGCCGTAGAACGACAGCGAGACGATCATGAACTTGAGGATCGGATCGGTGCGCAATTTGTGCCAGGCGCCCGACAGCGTCATCATGCCGTTGATCATGCCGCCCCAGCTCGGCGCCAGCAGCACGAGCGAGAACACCATGCCAAGCGATTGCGCCCAGTCGGGCAGGGCGGTGTAGTGCAGGTGATGCGGCCCTGCCCACATGTACACCGAGATCAGCGCCCAGAAGTGCACGACCGACAACCGGTACGAATAGATCGGCCGCTGCGCCTGTTTCGGCACGTAGTAGTACATGATGCCGAGGAAGCCCGCGGTCAGGAAAAAGCCGACCGCGTTGTGGCCGTACCACCACTGCACCATTGCATCGACCGCACCCGAGTAGATCGGATACGACTCGGTCCACGACACCGGAATCGCCAGGCTGTTGATGATGTGCAGCACGGCGACGGTCAGGATGAAGGCACCGAAGAACCAGTTGGCGACATAGATGTGCTTGACCCGGCGCTTGACGATCGTGCCGAAGAACACCACCGCATAGCTGACCCATACCGCCGCGATCAGGATGTCGATCGGCCAGATCAGCTCGGCGTATTCCTTGCCCTGGGTCAGCCCGAGCGGCAAGGTGACTGCAGCGGCGACGATCACCGCCTGCCAGCCCCAGAACGTGAACGCGGCGAGCCGATCGGAAAACAATCGCGCATGGCAGGTGCGCTGCACGACGTAGTACGAGGTCGCAAACAGGCCACTGCCGCCGAACGCGAAGATCACCGCGTTGGTATGCAGAGGGCGCAATCGCCCATAGGTCAGCCACGCCACATCGAAGTTGAGCGCCGGCCACGCCAGCTGTGCTGCGATCAGCAGGCCGACGGTCATGCCGACCAGGCCCCACAGGATCGTCACCAGCGTGAACTGGCGGACGACCTTGTCATTGTAGGTTTCCACGAGCTGCATCAGCGCTCCCCTTGCATGCGATGCAGCAAGTGTGAGCGGCGCACGAAATCGTCAGTTGATCTCGGTCAAGTGCAGGTGCATGCGGTGGTGCGTTTTGTCGCATCGCGACCGGAAAACCGTTTCAAGGCGACTATCTTCCCTTCCCCTGCGTAGCGGGGGAAGGACACGCAACGGCTCGAGCGGACACTGGGCTGGAAACTATCTTCCCTTCCCCTGCGCAGCGGGCGAAGGACAAGCAGCAGCCCGAGCGAACACTTCGCTGGCAACTATCTTCCCTTCCCCTGCGTAGCGGGGGAAGGACACGCAGCGGCGCGAGCGAACACTTCGCTGGCAACTATCTTCCCTTCCCCTGCGTAGCGGGGGAAGGTGCCCCGACAGGGGCGGAAGGGGGCGCTCTTGCACGTGACGACGAATCGTTCTGTGCCGTGGTGGGACGTAGGGAAATCGTTCGCTGCCGGTGGTGAATCTCAGTATCCGATCACCACAAGCCGCCCCCATCCGCCCTCCGGGCACCTTCCCCCGCTGCGCAGGGGAAGGGAAGAAATTGCGAACCAAGTGTTCGCGCGACCCTTTGAAGCTGCGCGCGGCATCAACGCATGCGCAGCGAAAACGCCCACGCTCAACGCATGCGCAGCAAAAAACGCCCGCCCTCAATGCAAGTGCACGCCATCGTCTTCACCTTTGGCCAGCGCATCGAGTGCAGCAGGGTCAAGTATGCGCACGCGTTTGCGGTCGACCGAGAGCACGCCCTGGGCCTGCAGTCGCGAAAACAGACGGCTGACCGTTTCGATGACCAGGCCGAGGTAGTTGGCGAGTTCCTGGCGCGACATGCTCAGGGTCAGGTCGGTGTCATCGAGGCCGGTGGAGCGGCGTCGCTCGGCGAAACCGTGCAGGAACAGCGCAAGACGCGCCATAGCCTGCTTGCGGCCCATCATCACCGGATGCAGTTGCTCGCGCACGAACTCACGGCTCATGACGCGGTAGAGCTGCAACTGCAGGCCAGGAACACTCGCAGCCACTTCACTGAGGCGCACGAACGGCACTTCGCAAACCGTCGCGCTTTCAAGCGCCTCGGCGCTGGCCATGTGACGCTCGCCGGACAAGCCGTCGAGGCCGATGATTTCACCGGGAAGATGAAACCCGAGGATCTGCACGTCGCCTTCCGGCAATGTGGTCGAGGTCTTCAGCGTACCGCTGCGCACGACGAACAGGGACGGCAACTCGGTTCCTTCGCGAAACAGCACGTCGCCGCGCTCGAGCGGACGCCGGCGCTTGACCACGCGGTCGAGTCGCGCGAGATCTTCGCCATCGATCGCCGCCGGCAGGCACATGTCGTGCAGGGCGCAGTCCGCGCACGACTGGCGCAAGGTTTCGAGATCGAGGCCGGGGTGGATGACAGACATGGGATGCGCCCTCTGGGCGATGGCGTTGCGGAGTTCCTGCTCGATCATTGTCCGCCTTTTCTTCAGGGCGTGCGGAAAGGTGGCGAAGCATTCGCATTCGGCTGCCCGAGATAGGCGTCGAAACACATCGCGATAGTGCGCAGCAGGAGCCGCCCGCGTGGCAGAGCCGTTATGCGCGATCGCGAGCGCGCGACGAGGCCATCGGCCACGAGTGGGTCGAGTCGCCGTAGCGAGTCGACGAAATAGTCCTCGAACACGATGCCATGTTTTGTCGACGTGGCGCGCAGGTCGATTTCGTTACGGCACATGAGTTGCTGGATCACGTCGGCGCGGATGCGGTCGTCGTCGCTCATCGCCAATCCACGCCAGATTGGCAGTTGAGCGGCGTCGATCGCGGATTCGTACCCGGCGAGATCGCGCCGGTTCTGGCTGAAGCAGGTGCCGACATGGCTGATTGAACTCACGCCAATTCCGATCAAGTCGGTCTGCGCGTGTGTCGAGTAGCCCTGCAAGTTGCGTTGCAGCGAACCTTCGCGTTGCGCGATGGCGAGGTCGTCGTCCGGCAGCGCGAAGTGGTCCATGCCGATGTAGAGGTACCCGGCCGCGCACAGGCACTCGACCGCAAGACCGAGCAGCGCGAGACGTGTCGCTGCATCGGGCAAGTCATGTCTGGCACTCTGTCGCTGCGCGGGAAAGCGCGGGGGAAAGCGCGCGTAGGCGCGGACGACTATGCGCCGCGGTCGCATCGCCACGATCAGTTCGAGCGTGCGCGTGAATCGCTCGACCGTCTGCAGCGGCACGCCGTAGAACAGGTCGACGCTGGTCGATCGGAATCCATGGTGCTCGGCGGCGTCGAGCAACGCGCGCGTCTCGGCGATGCCCTGTACGCGATTGATCGCGAGCTGCGCGTCGGTATCGAAATCCTGGATGCCGATTGACAGCCGGTTGAAGCCGAGCGCGGCCAGCATCGCGATGTCCTGCGGCGTTGCCGTGCGCGCATCGAGCGCGATGCCGAACTCGCGACCAGGCTCGCGCGAAAGATCGAAATGACGATGCAGTACATCCATCAGTCGCCGCAGTTGCGCGCCATCAAGGAAGTTCGGCGTGACACCACCGAAATGCACCTGCATGACCCGCCGATCGTGATCAAAAAGTGCCGACATCTGGTCGATGTCGCGAACGAGATGGTCGACGTAGCGCTCAGCAAGGCGTCGCTCGCGCACGATGATGCGGTTGCACCCACGGTAGTAGCAGGGACCGAGGCAGGACGGCACGTGCACATAGATCGACAGCTCGCGCGGAATCGGGTCCTCGTTGCTGACCAATGCGGAAGCACGGAAAGCGTCTGCATCGAACGCGTCATTGAACTGCGACGTGGTCGGATACGAGCTGTAGCGCGGACCGCTGACGTCGTACCGGGAAATGAGCGCGGCATCGAACAGCGGTATGTTTGCGACCGGATCATGGGCAGGCATGCCGCGATCATCGCCAGTTGCTGGCAGCGATGACTTGATCACGATCAACTCGACATGCATTCCCTCGCATGCACATTCGCCGTTGGTTTTTACGCAGGAAACGCCTTCAGGCGTGATGCCTTTGCGGAATCGTGACGTAGAGCATCATGACTGAAGCCATTTCATACGACGCCGTACGGCAACAGCGCGCCTCCGCCACTCACACGCCTTCATCGACCCTCGCACGGTTCTCGTGGGAAGTACCCAACGGGCGCAGTGCGCTTTGCCATCGCGGCAACTCGTCGCATCCATTGCCACGATTGACCACGATCAAGGCCAGCGCGCGAGCGAGGCAGACAATCGCGGCACTTTCCACTGGAGTCGCCTCATGAAACGTTGCCTCGTGATTGCACTTTCCCTGCTCTGCGCACCGGCCCTGCACGCGGCCGAAGACGGTCGCTGGCAATTTCGCGTCGGTGCGCATTACGTCGATCCGAAGTCCGACAACGGCAGCCTTGCCGGTGGCGCGCTCCAAACCGATGTCGATGGCGCCGTGAGTCCGACTTTCTCGCTCGAGTACTACCTCACGCCGAACCTCGGCATCGACGTGCTCGCCGCATGGCCATACGAACACGAGGTCAAGCTCAACGGCGTCAAGGCCGCCGACGTCAAGCACCTGCCGCCCACGGTATCGCTGAACTGGCACTTCAATCCAGGCGGCACCTTCAATCCGTTCGTCGGCGCCGGCGTCAACTACACGCGCTTCTTCTCGATCGATGAATTCGGCCCGCTCGAGGGCACGCGCGTCGAGCTCGATGATTCGTTCGGACTAGCAGCCCACGTCGGCTTCGATGTCGCGATCAATCCGCGCTGGGCGGTAACAGTCGATGCGCGCTGGATGGACATCGACACCGAGGTCAAGGTCGACGGCGCCAAGGTCGGCACCGTCAACATCGACCCGATCGCATTCGGTGTGTCGGCCGCGTACCGGTTCTGAGTCGACATGAAGGCGGCACTCTTGCCGATGCAGCGGTGTCGTCGCGACAATCGCTCACTACGAAAGACGCGGATCGACTAGCGTCGATCCAGCGGACTGATCACGCCGTTGCCGCCACGATTCAGAACGTGCGTGTAGATCTGGGTTGTCGACACGTCCTTGTGACCGAGCAACTCCTGAATGGTGCGGATGTCATAACCGGATTCCAGCAGGTGCGTGGCGAAGCTGTGCCTGAGTACATGCGCGCTGACCGGCTTGACGGTGCCGACGCGCGTCCGTGCCCGGCGCAAGGCGCGCGCAAGAATGTCGCCGTCGAGATGGTGTCGACGAAGCGTGCCGTCGAGAGGATCGCGCGAGCACTGCAATGACGGAAACACGAACTGCCAACCGAACTCGGTGCCGGCATTCGGATATTTGCGTCCGAGCGCATGCGGCAATCGGGCCACGCCGAAACCTGCCGCGCGGTCCTGGGCGTGCAGTACGCGGGCGCGTTCGATCTCGCGCTCCAGCGGCTCGACCAGACCGCGTGGCAACACCGTGCGTCGGTCCTTGTTGCCCTTGCCCTCGCGCACGGTGATCTCGAATCGCGTGAAGTCGACGTCCTTGACGCGAAGACGCATGCCTTCCATCAGTCGCATGCCGGTGCCGTACAGCAGGCTCGCGATCAGCCACGCACGACCCTCCATCGCCGCGAGCAATCGCTGCACTTCGTCGACCCCGAGCACGACCGGCAAGCGCCGCGGCCGCTTCGCGCGAACCACGCCATCCATCCACGGCAGCGTGATGCCGAGTACATCGCGATAAAGGAAAAGCACCGCCGAGAGCGCCTGGTTCTGGGTGCTGGCCGCAACGTCGCGAGCGACCGCGAGATGAGTCAGAAACCGCTCGACCTCGACCACACCCATGTCGCGCGGATGGCGCTTGTCGCTGAACACGATGAACGCGCGAATCCACAGCAGGTAGGCACGCTCCGTCGACAAACTGTAGTGCTTCACACGCAATCTTCGCCGAACCTCGTCAAACAACCGCGGCTTCGCCACGCCTTCCGCATCACCCGATAACACCGCACTTTCGCGCCGATATTCCATAACACCCCACCTCTGCCGTTAGCCACGACAGCTTCCCCTCCCGCAACCACTCGCGGTATCGGCCAAGTACTTGTTGCGATGTAGGAAAATCGCTTGACCGCACGCAGGAGAACGCTGAACATCCGGTGCTAACGCTCGGAAGTGAGCGCTACTTCTAGTTAGGCC
>JBBSOU010000096.1:0-14310 GCA_038259445.1 Lysobacterales bacterium
CGTCGATCTCGAGCCGGATGTCGCGGCCGGAGCGATCGATCAACTCGCGCACGCGACGCAGCTTGTCGAGCGCCGACGGAAGAAAACTCTGCCCGCCGAACCCCGGATTGACCGACATGATCAGCACGAGGTCGAGCTGGTCGAGCACGTGCTCGAGATAGTGCAACGGCGTGGCCGGATTGAACACGAGGCCGGCCTTGCAGCCGGCACCGTGGATGAGCTGGATCGTGCGGTCGATGTGCTCGGACGCTTCCGGGTGAAAGCTGATCGTGCTCGCACCGGCCCTGGCGAAGTCGGGAATGATGCGGTCGACCGGCTTGACCATCAGGTGCACGTCGATCGGCGCCGTCACGCCGTGCTTGCGCAAGGCCTCGCAGACCAGCGGACCGATCGTCAGGTTTGGCACGTAATGGTTGTCCATGACGTCGAAGTGCACCCAGTCGGCGCCGGCGGCGATGACGTTGTCGACGTCCTCGCCGAGCCGCGCGAAATTCGCCGACAGGATTGATGGCGCGATCACGCACGATTGTTTGGCCATGGCGGGTTCTTTGGGAGGCTGCGTGCTTTGGATGCTCCGGCAATTTGGCGGGCGCGGCAAGCAGCGGGGAACGGGCTAGGGGCTCGGTAGAGCAGGGGCTAGGGACCGGGGGCTAGGGCGCACGTTCGGCATTTTCCGGAAGTTCCAGCTTCCAGGACGCGCTGCCCTCGCAATCTGCGTGCGCGTAAATCTTCCAGACGTGCGCCCTAGCCCCTGGCCCCTGCTCCTAGCTAAATCCGCGCTCCGACTTGATGCGTTCGTAGGCGGCGTTGATCTCGCGGGCGCGCGATTCGGCGCGGCGCTTGAGTTCCTCGGGAACGTTGCCGAGCTTGTCCGGGTGGTGCTGGCTCATGAGCTTGCGGTAGGCGTGCTTGATGTCGCGCGGTTGCGCGTCGTGGCCGATGCCGAGCACCGCATACGGATCAGTCACCGGCGCACTCGACCCGGGCCGTTGTGCGCCACCGCCACCGCCTGGTCCGCGCGTGTTCTCGTAGCGGGGACCATAGCCCTTCATTGCCGAAATGGCGCCGAGTTCGGCATCGCTGACACCGAGCGCGGCGCACAGGCGGCGCACGAGATTGAGCTTGGCGGCGGCCAGCGTGCCTTCCGCGTAGACGAGGTCGAGCAGCATGTCGAGCAGCAGGAAGGCGAGATCACGTCGACCCGAGGTCCACGTCCTGAGACGAACGATCGCCTCTTCGGCGTCGTGATCGGGCAGCTTGCCGATATTGAACTGGTCGATGGCGAGGCGGCGCTGCTCGGAATCCAGTTGCAGGCGCGACATGAGACTTTCTGCCGCACGGATCTCGGCCTCGGACACGCGCCCGTCCGACTTCGACAGCGCGCCGGCGAATGCGAACAGCGGTTCGATGAACGAGCCGCGCATCTTCGGCGTGCCGCGGAACAAGCCGAGATCGACGAAATGGCCAATGAAGGCGCCGATCGCGAGACCGAACACATTGCGGAACACGATCAGGCCGATCAGTGCACCGATGATCTTGCCGGCGTAGTTCATCGTCCGCTGCACTCCTGCACGCGGCAGCGTGGCTGGGCCGCGTACCAGCGCGCGAGCGCGGCGACGTCGGCGTTCGACAGCGCACCGCTGGCCGCACGCATCTGCGCGGATTTGCGCTCACCCGAACGATACTGGGCGAGCGCGGCGGCGAGGTAGGTTTCGTCCTGACCGGCCAGATGCGGCGTCCCGGTGGTCAGCGCGAATCCGTCTTCGCCATGGCACGCCACGCACAGGCCGAGCCGCGCCGGCTGCGACTGGGCAGTGGCGTCAGCGACGAGCAGCAGAGAGGTGGCGAACACGGCGTGACGCAGCATCCAGCGGTTCCGGTAAAGCAGATCGGCCGCTGATTTTACACGCGCGCCAACGCCCGCGCCGACGCCAGCAGTTAGACTTCACGTACCGTTCAATCGATGGAATCCTGCCGTGCCCACAACGCTTTCGGCATCGAACCTGCCCGGCATGGACCTGATCCACCGCGGCAAGGTGCGCGATGTCTACGCGCTCGATCGCGAAACCCTGCTGATCGTTGCGACAGATCGCCTCAGTGCCTTCGATGTCGTGTTGCCCGACCCGATCCCGGGCAAGGGCGAGATGCTCACGCAGATGTCGAACGTATGGTTCGCGCGCACCGCAGCACTGATGCCGAATCACCTGACCGGGCGCAGCGTTGTCGACGTGCTGCCCGACGGCGTCGATGTGTCGTTGTACGAACGTCGCAGCGTGATCGCCAAGCGGCTCACTCCCGTGCCGTTCGAGGCGATCGCGCGTGGCTATCTGATCGGTTCGGGCTGGAAGGACTACCAGGCCACCGGGTCGTTGTGCGGCATCGTCTTGCCGAAGGGTTTGCAACAGGCCGAGCGCCTGCCCGAGCCGATCTTCACGCCATCGACCAAGGCCGCCGCCGGCGACCATGACGAGAACGTCGGCTTCGACGCGATCGTCGATCGCGTCGGCGCCGATCTCGCCGGGCGCGTGCGCGCGGCGACACTCGCCATCTACGATCATGCCAGCGCGTATGCAGCCGGTCGCGGCATCCTGATCGCCGACACCAAGCTCGAATTCGGCACCGATGCCGATGGCACGCTGTATGTCATGGACGAGATGCTGACGCCCGATTCGTCGCGCTTCTGGCCGGTGGCGGGCTATCGCGTCGGCATCAGTCCGCCGAGTTTCGACAAGCAGTTCGTGCGCGACCACCTCGAAACGCTCGACTGGAACAAGCGTGCGCCGGGGCCGCATCTGCCAGCCGATGTGATTGCGGGTACCGCCGCACGCTACGCCGAAGCGCTGCACACGCTGACCGGAGTCGCACTCGACTGAGGCCCGCGTTCGGCTTGCGATGGCAAGGCATGCACGCTACTTTCGCGCTCCGGTCCGGTGCGCACGCAGTGACGCGAGCGCACCGGCACGTTCCGGTGGGGGCAGCGCGTGGCACGCGGGATCGATTTCGAGCGGCTGTACCATGAGTTCGGACTCGATCCGGGCGCGAGCGTGGACGACCTCAAGCTGGCGTACCGTCGGCGTGTGTCGGTGCTGCATCCCGATCGCCTCGAGGCGCAGGACCGCATTTCGCAGCATCTGGCCACGGAACATCTTTCGCGGTTGACGTCCCTGTACGAAGCGGCGATCGGCTTTCATCGCCAGCACGGACGATTGCCCGGAGCGATGCCGGCCACGCGCAGCGCGCCCGCGCCCGATGCGCCGGTGGCGGCCGCCGGCACGCCTGCGCCCGACATGCCGACGTCGTCACCGACGCATTCGCGCTCTCTGGCCTGGTGGCTGCTCATCATCGCCGTGATCGCAGGCATCGCATGGCTGATCACCGGACTCGATGCGGTCGAGGATTCGCTCGCTCCACTGCCCGCCGTGACACCCGCAGCCGTGCCGCGCGCACCGATCGAGCGGCGCAGTGGCGCAGCGGAGCGTTCGGGTGATGGCATCCGTGTCGGCATGCGCGCCGCCGAGGTCCTGCGCATCGAAGGCGAACCGGTGACGCGCAACGAGTACCGATGGGACTACGGGCCGTCATGGATCGGATTCGACAAGGGCAGGGTGCGCGACTGGTACAGCTCGCCACTGCGTGCGCTGCGCATTGCGAAGGAGCCGGCAGCCGAAGCCGACGATCCCGAGCCCGCCTCGCGACGTTGAGCATCGCCGCGATAGAATGACGTCGGTTGCATTGAAGAGGGTCGATCATGCGCAGCGTCAACGAATGGTTCGGCAACTACAGCAAGGACCATCGACACCCCACCAACCGCGTCATCCACTGGATCTGCGTTCCGGCGATCCTGTGGTCGGTGATCGCTGCGCTGTGGGCACTGCCGGTGCCGGCATCGATCGGTCGACCGGGTTTCTGGGCAGCGATGGCGATGGTCGCGGCGTTTGCGTTCTATTGGCGCATGTCCAAACCGATCGGTTTCGCCATGCTGATCGTGTTCGTCGTGTTCGGCCTGCTGACCGAATGGCTGTATCGGACGATCGGCCCGGCCGACCTGCTGTGGCTCGCGCTCGCGGTATTCGTGGTGGCCTGGATCGGCCAGTTCATCGGTCACCGGATCGAGGGCGCGCGTCCATCGTTCTTCACGGATCTGGCGTACCTGCTGATCGGGCCCGCGTGGCTGGCCGGCAAGGTCATGCGGCGTTTCAGTATCGCCTGGTGATGCCACCTTCGCGCCAGACGATGGCGCAAGCGTTCCACTGACGGAGGATTCGCGCATGCCGAGATCGCATTTCGAAACGCACCGTTCCAACCGTGCCGGTTGGTTGCGCGCGGCCGTGCTCGGCGCCAACGACGGCATCGTCTCGACCGCCAGCCTGATCGTCGGCGTCGCTGCCGCCGATGCCGGCCGCTCCTCGCTGATGCTGGCCGGCACTGCGGCGCTGGTGGCCGGTGCGCTGTCGATGGCGGCCGGCGAGTACGTTTCGGTCAGTTCGCAGTCCGACACCGAAAACGCCGACCTCGAGCGGGAGCGCAGCGAGCTCGCCGATCAGCCCCAGTCGGAGCTGCGCGAACTGACCGGCATCTACATGCAGCGCGGACTTGATCGCGAACTGGCCGGGAAAGTGGCCGTGCAGCTGACCGCCCACGATGCGCTGGGTGCGCATGCGCGCGACGAACTCGGCATCACGCCGCAGATGCGCGCACGTCCGTTGCAGGCGGCGTTGGCCTCGGCGGCGGCGTTCGCCGTCGGTGCAGTCTTGCCGCTGCTGACGACGCTGCTGTCACCGATGCCGCACCTGATCGCCATCGTCATGGCCAGCTCGTTGCTGTTCCTCGCCCTGCTCGGCGCCATGGCGGCACACGTCGGCGGCGCAAACCTTGGTCGCGGGATCGTGCGCGTGGTGTTCTGGAGTGCGCTGGCGATGGCCGCCACCGCAGGGGTCGGCAAACTGTTCGGCACGGTCATCGCTTAGGTACGCATCCCATGGCCGACGCCTTGCTGCGCGCGCGCTGCGCTACGCTTGTCGCCTTTCCACTCCGGCATGCACGATGACCTTCGACGGTACCGACGCCTACATCGCCACCGATGAACTCAAGCTCGCGGTCAACGCCGCGATCACGTTGCAGCGACCGCTGCTGATCAAGGGCGAGCCCGGTACCGGCAAGACCCTGCTCGCCGAGGAACTCGCGCGCGCGCTCGATACGCCGCTGATCACCTGGCACATCAAGTCGACGACACGTGCGCAGCAGGGCCTGTACGAATATGACGCGGTCAGTCGGCTTCGCGATTCGCAACTCGGCGTAGCCGGCGTGCACGACGTGCGCAACTACCTGCGCAAGGGCAAGGTGTGGGAAGCCTTCGAGGCCGAACGGCGCGTCGTGCTGCTGATCGACGAAATCGACAAGGCCGACATCGAGTTTCCGAACGACCTGCTGCAGGAACTTGATCGCATGGAGTTCTACGTCTACGAGACCGACGAGACGATCCGCGCCGTGCAGCGGCCGATTGTCGTGATCACTTCCAACAACGAGAAGGAACTGCCCGACGCATTCCTGCGCCGTTGCTTCTTCCACTACATCCGCTTCCCGGACAAGGCGACGCTCGAGCGCATCGTCGATGTGCACTTCCCCGACATCACGCGCACGCTGGTTGACGAGGCACTGGCCGTGTTCTTCCAGTTGCGCGACGTGCCGGGCCTGAAGAAAAAACCATCGACATCGGAGTTGATCGACTGGCTCAAGCTGTTGTTGTCCGATCGCATTTCCGAATCGGCCTTGCGCGAGCGCGATCCGGCCAAGGCGATTCCGCCACTGTACGGCGCCTTGCTCAAGAACGAGCAGGACGTGCAACTGCTCGAACGCCTCGCCTTCATGCATCGCCGCCAGTCACGCTGATGCTGCTCGGCCTGTTCCAGGCGGCGCGTGCGGCCGGTGTGCCGGTGTCGCTGCGCGAACTGCTCGACCTGCACGCGGCACTCGATGCGCGCCTCGTGTTCGCCGATGGCGAGGCGCTCTACCAGCTCGCGCGCGCGGTATGGATCAAGGACGAGCGTCACTTCGACCGGTTCGATCGCGCCTTTGGCGACTGGCTCAATGGCGTAGCGATGGCCGCTGATCCGATCGATGCGCTGATTCCGCAGGAGTGGCTGCGCCGCGATTTCCTGCGCGGTTTGAGCGACGAGGAGAAGGCAAGACTGGAATCACTCGGTGGTCTCGAACAACTGCTTGAGGAATTCCGCAAACGCCTGAAAGAACAGGACAAGCGCCACGCCGGCGGCAGCAAGTGGATCGGTACCGGCGGCAGCAGTCCGTTCGGCGCCGGTGGCTATCACCCGGAAGGCATCCGCGTTGGTCCGCAAGGCGGCAACCGGCATGCCGTGAAGGTGTGGGACAAGCGTGAGTTCCGTGACCTTGCTGACGATGTCGAGCTCGGTTCGCGCAACATCCAGCTCGCGTTGCGCCGCTTGCGCCGCTTCGCCAGACAAGGTGCCGAGGACGAATTCGACATCGCCGGTACGATCGACGCGACCGCGCGCGACGGCGGCATGCTCAACGTGAAGATGCGACCGGAGCGGCGCAACGCCATCAAGGTCCTGCTGCTGCTCGATGTCGGCGGCTCGATGGACGACCACGTGCGCATCTGCGAAGAACTGTTCAGCGCCGCGCGCAGCGAGTTCAAGCGGCTGACCTCGTTCTATTTCCACAACTGCATCTACGAGCACCTGTGGTCGAACAACCGCCAGCGTTATCAGGAGCGCACGCCAACCGCCGAGATCCTGCGTACCTACGCGCCCGACACGCGCCTGATCATCGTCGGCGATGCAGCGATGGCGCCGTATGAAGTGACCGAAATCGGCGGCAGCGTCGAGCACAACAATCCCGAACCCGGCAGCACGTGGATCAAGCGCCTGGTCGCGCGCTTCCCGCGCCACGCGTGGATCAACCCGACACCGCGCGAGCACTGGACGTACACGCACTCGACCTCGCTGATCCGCGATCTGGTCGAAGACCGCATGTTCGCGCTGACACCCAGCGAACTCGAGGCGGCGATGCGCGCGCTGATCCGCTGACCGCCTCGCGTTGGCCGCGTTGCGGCACACTCGGATGGCACCTCTGCGCCGCCGCACGCCGGTGGCAGCGCCTTGTGCACATCACCCCGTCATTGGATTCAAAAGGTTGGTGCCGTACTGCCTGCGCGCAGCCCGGCGATGTGGCAACTCGACAGACGGCCAGTCTGCTTGTCTGAGCCACGCCTTGATCTGCGCGCAGGCAGTGCGGCGATGCCTGTGCAGATGTGATCAAGGTATCTTTGGTGATGTCCACAACAGGAAGAATGCGATGCGACACGTGTTCCTGACCCCGAGCGTCGTACTCGCACTGGCGGTTTCGCTCGGTGCGTGCTCGAACGCGCCATCCAAACCGCCACGCTTCGACACCAACCAGTTTGCCCAACTGCGTTTCCTCGAAGGCCGTTACAGCGGTGTCGGTCCGGACGGCAGGACGTTCCACGATGAGTACCTGTTCACGGCACCCGATCGCCTCGTATCGAACCGGCATGCCGACGCCACGTTCGCCGCGCCCACCGACGGCAGTACCGTAGAACTCGTCAACGGGGCGATCATCTCGACCTGGGGCGAGTACACGTGGAAGGCGGTGTCGGTCTCGGCCACTCGCGCGTGCTTCGAGCCGATCAGCGCGCCGAGCGCGTTCTGCTGGGAGCGCACCGACGCCGACACGATCACGGTGACGCAACGATGGAACGACGCCGACGGCCAGCCGCAGTCGACCGCGATCGTTCTGCAGCGCGTGCGCGCATGACACACTCGCGAACGGTGGAGCAAGGCAATCGGAGCCATCGCCGGCAGCGCCCTGGTCCGCCGTCGCGGAATGCTAGCCGACGACCACTTCACTGATCTGCATGACTGGCGCGATGTCGGTGTAGTTGGCAATGTCGGCGAGGATCTCGGCGGCGTGCGGCGCGAACGCGGCCTGGAATGCTTCCGGCGAATCGCACAACACATGGCACATGCCGACGTAGGTCGCCAGCTGACCGGGAGCGCCGCCCGCCAGACCCTTTTCTATCGTGTAGGACCGACATGCCTCGCCCATGCGTTCCTTGAGCAATGGCATGTGTGTGTCGCGGTAGTACGCATGATCGAAACGCGCACCGGGAATGTTCGGGTACATGACACTGACCTTGATCATGGCGTGCTCACCTCGGTTCGAGTAGGGGTGTATGGCAGGCTTCATTGTCGCATCGATACCGTATTCGAGATCGCGTCAGCGCTATGCAAGGTGCTGGCTGTCCCGATTGTTGCGCCCCGATTGTTGTGCCAGCGATGATCGGGCAAGCATCCGCACAGGTCCACGATCCCGCGGTTGCGCAGCCAATGGTTCCGACCCGAGAATCCGCGCATGCCTTTGACGATTCCGCTGTTTCCTGCAAATGCCGTAGAGCGCAGTGCGCCCGGCTGGACTCTGCTGCGCTTGACGCTGTCGGGAGTGCTCGCCGCGCATGCGTGGGGGCGACTGCTCGCGGGTGGCGTAGTGACGTTCGGCGCGTGGCTTGAGGGGCTCGGCCTCCGGTTCGGTTTCGTGATCGCCGCATCGAGTACGGTGTTTGAAATCATCGGCACGATCCTGCTCGCGCTGCGTCGTTTCGTGTCGTCGTTGTTCGGTGCTGTTCGCGTCGATCCACGCCGTGGGTATCGTGCTCGTGCATGCTCCGGCCGGCTGGCCGACGAGCGCAACAAGCTCGCCAGCACCGAAATCTACGATGCCCGCACGAACACGTTCACAGCGGGCCCGCCATTGCTCAGTGCTCGCTTCAAGATCCCGTCATCCGCCGGTGTCCTGCGCAGCGGCGAGGTCGTGATCGCCGGCGGCGCACGCGACGTCGAGCTGTGGCGTCCGGGTGCGCCATCATTCACTCGCGTGTCGGGCACGCATCGGTGATGCGTATGAATTCTCCGCCGCTCTGGTACATGCCGACGATCGCTTGCTGGTGCTCGGCGGCTACGGCAACCGCATTCGTTCGAGCCCCAGGGCATGGCTGGTCGAGCCCGTGCGCGCGCCCGGCTCTACCGCGCAGCGTGACGCCGAACGCGCGGGCGCGCCGTGATCGCGGGCAGTGCGCTTGGCGTCATCGAGGTGAAGGCATTCGTGCCGGCACGCGATTTCGCGTTGTCGATCGCGTTCTACACCGCACTCGGATTCACCAGGGCGTCGGAAGACGACGGCATCGCCTACTTGCGTCACGGCAACGCGAGTTTCCTGCTGCAGGATTTTTTCGTGGCGGCGCATGCGGGCAATTTCCTCATGCACCTGCTGGTCGAGGACGTCGATCTGTGGCATGCGCACGCAAGCGAGGTGGCCCGTACCTTCGGCGTGCGCATCGGTGCCGTCGAGGAGCAGCCATGGGCGATGCGCGATTTCACGTTGTTTGATCCGAGTGGCGTGCTCTGGCGCATCGGCCAGAACATCGCACGTGCGTCGCCGTGACGGCACAATGATCTCTGGCACAGGTCAGTAGCGGGAACGGCGAGGAACCACCGGGCAGATTCGCATGACGCCCGTGCAAGGACGCCATGCCCACAGCGGAAAGGTTGAATCATGGAAATACGCGTCGACGATCTTTCGCAACCGGCCATCCATGCGCTGCTCGAGGAACACGTGCAGAACATGATCGCGATCACGCCGGCGGGCAGCGTGTATGCGCTTGATCTCAATCGGCTGCGCGTTCCCGAGATCACGTTCTGGACTGCGTGGGACGATGGGCAACTGGTCGGTTGCGGTGCCCTCAAGGAACTCGATCCGCAGCATGGGGAGATCAAGTCGATGCGCACACCGGATGCCTTGCGTCGGCGTGGCGCGGGTCGCGCCATGCTCGAGCATATCGTCGCGGTGGCACGCGCACGTGGCTATGCACGGCTCAGTCTCGAGACGGGCGCGTTTGCGGCCTTCCTGCCTGCGCGGGCACTGTACTCGCAGTTCGGATTCTCGCCGTGTGGACCGTTTGGCGACTACACCGACGACCCCAACAGCGTGTTCCTGACGCTGCGTCTATAGGTTTTCGCAAGGATCCAGGACGGTGTGCACAGGTCGAGCGGCCCGCCGATGTTTGCGTGCTCGTCGATTCTTGACGCGTGCTGTGCGTTGCAGTAGACCGCGCCTTTCATTGCGTGCCGACCACGGTGGAAATGCGCCATGACGAATGCCATTCACGAAATAATCGGACGCCACTGGATCGCGGCCAATGCGCGCGACTGGAAGAGCTTCGCCAGCCTGCTCGACGAAAACATGCTCTACGAGGTCCCGCAGACGCGCGAGCGCATCCGCAGCGGTGCCGGCTATCTCGACCTGTTCCGCACCTGGCCGGGCCAATGGCGTGCAGAGGTTCGCCAGATCATCGTCGAGGGCAACTCGGCGGTCTGCACCGTCGCGTTCTTCGCCGATGGCGAGGAGATGACCGGCATCACGTTCTTTGAATTCGCTGACGGCTTGATCAAGCGTGCGATCGACTACTGGCCCGACCCATACGAGCCGCCTGCGCGGATGACTGCGTTTTTCGAACGCTACTGATCGCTCAGGAAGTGCACGAGCTCATTGTTGCGTCCACTTCTAGGTTGGTCCGTCGGGTAGCTGCATCGGCCGATCGTTCCATTCTGCGACTCGCGTATTGGCGTCGAACGTCCTCGCTCAAGGCGAGATTTGACGATCGACGTGCGTGCGATGCGGTGAACTCCAGAATGACCTTTGGCATACAGCGTCCTTCACCGATCTGACATGATGCTGCGTCAGCGTTGAAGTCCGAAAGCGCCGCATGGGCGGCGGTGGCACCCGGAGACATCGATGGAAATCATGCTTTTTGCGCTGGCAGTCGTCGCCACACTGGTGATCACCGCCGTCGTCGCACAGAACCGCACGCGCGCGCAGCGGCGTGAGCCGGAAGCGGGCGGTTCCGGCGCGACGACGAATACCATGTCAACGTCGACGTCCTCATCGCCCTGCAAGAGCGGCAAGAGCGACGCGTGCAGCGATGGTGGCGATGGTGGCGGCGGAGACTGAGTGCCTCATGCAACAGCCCGGTCGTCGTGCGAAGCGGCCTCCGTACGCGGCCGCATGAACGTCGAACCGCTGCCGCGCATCGGCCCGCGCATCGTGCTGCGTCGCTTCGTGCGCAGCGATCTCGATGCGTTCCAGACCTATCGCCATGATGCACGCGTGGCCCGCTACCAGGGCTGGATCGCGCAGCCGGACGAACAAGCCCTCGCCCTGCTCGAACGCATGGCCAACGCACCCTTGTTCGCCGCCTCGCAGTGGGTGCAGATCGGCATTGCCGAGCGTGACGGCAACTTGCTGATCGGCGACATCGGCATCTGTGTCCATGCCGATCAGCGCTCGGCCGAGATCGGCTTCAGCCTGCGCACGCCCTCGCAGGGACTCGGTCTTGCCAGCGAAGCGGTGCGCGAAACCTGCGCCATGCTGTTGGAGCTTACGACGATCGCGACGATCATCGCGCATGCCGACGCGCGCAACGTGGCGTCGATCCGACTGCTTGAGCGGCTCGGCATGCGTCATGTCGACAGCGCAACCAGCGTGTCGCACGGCGAGGCGCGTTGCCAGCTCGGTTTCCGGCTCGAGCGCGCCGCCGCTGCGCGTGCGCTTCGGGCACTGCCGGATGCGAGCGCGTCGCCACGCGTCGGCTAGCGCGCTGCGCGCGTTACACTTGTCCGGCTCCGGTCAGCGTTGTCGACACCCGCGTCGTGACGAGCCATCGGACTGCGCAAGGGAACAGCGTGACGATGATTTCGGCATACGACGCATTGCAATGCCTGCGCGATGGCAACCGGCGTTTTGTCGATGACACGCGCGCCACCGACGCGCTGACCAGCCAGTCGCGGCGTCATGAAGTCGCCGTGGCGCAGTCGCCGTTCGCGATCATTCTCGGCTGCTCGGATTCGCGCGTTCCCGCCGAAATCGTGTTCGACCAGGGGCTCGGCGACCTGTTCGTAATCCGCGTCGCCGGCAACATTGTCGCGCCATCGCAGATCGGCAGCGTCGAGTTCGCCGCCGAACGCTTCGGCACGCGACTCGTGGTCGTGCTCGGGCATTCGCGATGCGGGGCTATTCTGGCAACGATCGAGGAACTCGGTCGCCGTAGCGAAGAACAGTCCCGCATCATGCGCACGATCGTCTCGCGCATTCGACCGTGCGTACAGCCGCTGTTCAATACCGATCTGGCAAACGACCACGATGAGCTTGTGCGCCAGGCAGTACGTGCGAACATCCTGATGTCCGTCAACCAGCTTCGGCACGGCTCGGAGATGCTCGAGCAGATGGCGCAGGAACAGGGATTGATCGTGGTCGGTGCCGAATATTCGCTCGAAACCGGTGTGGTCGAGTTCCTCAACGAGTGAGCGGGAGGTTCGCATGAAGTACCTGATGCTGATTTACACCGACATGTCGATCATGGACGCACTGCCTGCCGGCGAGTTCGAGACGCGCATGCGCGGCTGCCTTGAGCATGCCGACGAATTGCGCGCGGCCGGAACCCTGCACGACTCGCAGCAGCTGCAGCCGCCGTCGACCGCGAAGACGCTGCGTGTGCGCGAAGCGCGCAGCAGCGTGACCGATGGCCCGTTCGCCGAGACCAAGGAAATGCTCGCCGGCTTCAACCTGATCGAGGCCGACAGTTTCGACGAGGCAGTGCGCATCGCCGCTGAGTTTCCGTGGGCTGCCACCGGCGCCATCGAGATCCGGCCGATCGGCGACATGGACGCCATGCGCGCGCGTGTCGGCGCACGCCCTGCCGTCATCTGACCGGCCTGCCGCGGGTAGGCCACAATCGCCGACTGACGCTCAGCCTGTCCGGTCGACACAGGCAGCAGCGCGCGCCAGCAGGAACGCGCGTTCGCGTGCATTGCGGGTCAAGGCGGCGGCATCCTCGAACTCGGTGCGTGCTTCGTCATGGCGATCGAGCTTGAACAACAAGTCACCACGCACGCTCGGCAAGAGGTGATAGTTCGCCAGTGCAGGCGCGTTACGCAGTGCATCGATGAGGTCGAGACCGGCTTGTGCACCGCTGGCCATCGATACGGCGACCGCGCGGTTCAGTTCAACGACCGGTGACGGCGTCACGCGTGCCAGCGTCGCGTAGAGCGTGGCGATTCGCGTCCAGTCGGTAGCCGCGGCAGTCGGCGCGCGCGCATGGCAGGCAGCGATCGCCGCCTGCAGCGCATACGCGCCACGTGCTCCGCCGAGTCGTTCGGCATTGCGCAGTGCAGCCAGACCACGCTGGATAAGCAGGTGGTCCCAGCGCGTCCGGTCCTGATCAGGAAGCAGGATCGGTTCACCACTGGAACTGGTGCGCGCGCGCAGTCGCGATGCCTGGATTTCCATCAGTGCAGCAAGGCCGTGGACTTCCGGCTGCCTCGGCATCAGGCCGACCAGGATGCGTCCGAGCCGGAGCGCGTCCTCGCACAGCGCCGGGCGCATGAGGTCGTCGCCGGTGGTCGCCGAATAGCCTTCGTTGAAAACCAGATAGATCACTTCGAGGATCGATCCGAGGCGCGCGTCGAGCGCGTCGCCGCGCGGTACTTCGAACGGGACCTGTGCTTTTGTCAGCGTGCGTTTGGCGCGCACTACGCGCTGTGCGACGGTCGCCTCGGGCACCAGAAACGCGCGCGCGATCTCGTCGGTGGTCAGGCCGCCGAGCAGGCGCAGGGTCATGCACACGCGCGCTTCGGTCGAGAGCAGCGGGTGGCAAGCGCTGAACATCAGGCGAAGCATGTCGTCGCCGATGTCGTCGTCGAGCGCGACCTCGCTCGCGCTGGCACGATCCTGCGCATCGCCATCGAGCGCGTAGGCGAGTTCCTCGTGCTTGTGCGCGAGCATGCGCTCGCGGCGCAGGCGGTCGATAGCGCGATGCCTCGCCGTCGACATCAACCACGCACCCGGATTGTCGGGAATGCCGCTGCGTGGCCAGTGCTCGAGCGCACTGACCAGCGCATCCTGCGCACATTCCTCAGCCTGGCCGACATCGCCGAGGACGCGCGAGAGGGCACCGATCAATCGGCCCGATTCGATGCGCCAGACGGCGTCGATCGTACGCTGCAATTCGGTCGCATTCACAATGCCCGATGACACCACCATCAACGACCGGCTTCAAGTCGCGCAGCAGCATGCTCGCTCACTCGCAGTTGACCATCCACGGCACGCCGAAGCGATCCACGGTGATGCCGTAGCGGCGCGCCCAGAACGTCTGCTGCAGCGGCATTTCAATGTTGCCGCCCGTCGACAACGCAGCGAATACGC
>JBBSOU010000097.1:0-14183 GCA_038259445.1 Lysobacterales bacterium
CAATGAGCCGGAGCGTACGTTCGGCAATGCCGATCTTGCCGGCAAACCGTACCTGCTCAACGTGTTCGCCAGCTGGTGCTTCGCCTGCCTCGACGAGCACCCGTTGCTGATGGCCGAGTCGACGCGCCTCGGCGTGCCGATTGTCGGCCTCAACTACAAGGACGAGCCCGAGGATGCGAATCGCTGGCTGGGCCGCTTCGGCAATCCGTACACCACGATCGTGGCCGATCGCGAGGGTCGGGTCGCCATCGATTTCGGTGTCTACGGTGCGCCTGAAACCTTTCTGGTCGACGCCGCCGGGGTCATCCGCTACAAGCGCATCGGCGCAATCACGCCGATGATCCTTGCCACCGAAATCAAGCCGCGGTTGGCGGCAATGACGAAGCCCTCGCCATGAGCCGCCCAGACTTCCTGACTTTCGCGTCAATCGCCTTCTGCGTCGTCATGCTGTTTGCACCAGTGCATGCCGCAGCGATGGATGTCCTCCAGTTCAAGGATCGCGCCGAGGAGCAGCGCTTCCAGAATCTCGCACGCCAGTTGCGTTGTCTGGTCTGCCAGAACGAAAGCCTCGCCGACTCCAGCGCAGATCTTGCCAAGGACCTGCGCCTCGAGGTGTTCGAGCAGATGCGCCAGGGCAAGTCCGACGACGAGATCAAGAGCTACCTGACCGCGCGCTACAGCGACTTCGTTCTGTACAACCCGCCGTTGCGACCCGGCACGGCCGTGTTGTGGTTCGGTCCACTGGCCGTCCTGCTGGCCGGCGCGATCATCGTCGGCATCATCGTCCGACGTCGACGGCCAAACCACCGAAGCGCGGCTGCAGCGGGTTCCGAGGATGACTGGATATGACGGTTTTCGTGACCTTGGCTGGCCTGATGCTCCTGCTGGCACTCGCCTTCCTGCTGCTGCCACTGCTGCTTCAGCGCGTCCCAGCTGCGGATGACGATGGTGCGCGTCGACTGAAAGCGCTCGACGAGGCGCTTGCCGCCGGCGTGATCGATCACGACGAGTACCAGCGCAAGCGCGCAACACTTTTGCCGATCTCCGCGCGTCCCGAGCCGGTTGCCGGTTCGCGCCGCCTGACTCTGCTGACCACGGCGCTCGTTGCGCTGTTGCTGCCCGCCGCGGCCATCGTGATTTATGCACAGATCGGAGCGCCCGCCGCGCTCGATCCATTGCGCATGATGGCTACCGGTGTTCCGGGATCGGCGCCGGCGGGGGCCGAGGGTGAGGACATGCGCGCCGCGATCGCGGGCCTGGTCGCCAAGCTCGAGCAGGAGCCGGACAATCCCGATGGCTGGGCCCTGCTCGGCCGCGCGTATCAGTCGACCGGCCAGTTCGCCGAATCGCGTGACGCACTCAAGCGCGCATACGAGCAATCACCCGACAACCATGACCTCACTGTCGAGTACGCGCAAGCGCTGGCGCTGTCGGGTGAAGGCCGGCGCATCGCCGGCGAGCCCCGCGCGCTGCTCGATCGCGTGCTGGTCGCCGATCCGGATCATCAGCGCGCCCTGTGGCTGGTCGGCATCAGCGACTACCAGCAAGGCAACTATGCCGGTGCGATCGCCGCCTGGAATCGCCTGCTGCCGAACCTGCCGGCAGAATCGGACATCGCGCAGAGCGTGCGAACGCAGATTGCCGAAGCGCAGCGGCTCTCGGGCGACGCGGCCGATGCACCTGCGCCGATGCCGCCGTCAGCACCTGCCAGCGCAGCCGCAGCAGAACCCGCCGTTGCCGGCACCAGCGAGGGGCCGCGCCTCAGCATTCGCGTCTCGCTCGATCCCGCGCTGCAATCGCAACTGCAGGACGGTGACACGCTGTTCGTATTCGCGCGCGCGGCGTCAGGCCCACCGATGCCGCTCGCGATCCAGCGGCTGCCGGCATCCGGCCTGCCGGCAACGATCACGCTCGATGATTCGATGGGAATGATGCCGAGCATGAAGCTGTCGATGTTCCCGCAGGTGGTGATCGGCGCGCGCATATCGAAGTCGGGCAACGCGATTGCGCAGTCAGGCGACCTGCAGAAGCTGACCGACGCCGTCAACGTCTCGCGCACCGATCCGATCGACGTCGTCATCGACAGCATCGTGCCTTGAGTCACGCGGTGTCCGACGCCCGTCGCTTTCTCGCATTGACCTCGCCGTTCCGGATGAAACGTGGCAGCGAACTGGTCGGCGCAGTCGTCGCCTACGAGACCTGGGGCACGCTCAATCACGCGCACGACAACGCGATCCTGCTGCTGACCGGACTTTCGCCGAGCGCGCATGCGGCATCGCATCCGGCCGATCGGTCGGAGGGCTGGTGGGAGCGCATGCTCGGCGTCGGAAAGTACATCGACACCGAGCGCTGGTTCGTGATCTGCGTGAACACGCTCGGCAGTTGCAAGGGTTCGACCGGACCGGCCAGCATCGACCCGGCGAGCGGCGAGCCTTACCGCCTGACGTTCCCGGAACTGACACTCGAGGATGCGGCGAACGCCGCGCATGAACTCGTGCGCAGCTTCGGCATCGATCGGCTCGCCTGCCTGATCGGCAACTCGATGGGTGGCATGACGGCGCTGGCCTATCTCTCGCTGCATCGTGGCACCGTTGCCGCGCATGTCAGTATCTCCACGGCGGCGCAGGCACAACCGTTCGCCATCGCCATCCGCTCACTGCAGCGTGAGGCGATCCGGCTCGATCCGAACTGGCGCGACGGCCACTACGACGACACGCATTACCCCGAGACGGGCATGAGCATCGCGCGCAAGCTCGGCGTGATCACCTATCGATCGGCAATGGAATGGGTCGGGCGCTTTGCACGCATCCGGCTCGATTCGGACCGTCGCGAGGATGAGCCGTTCGGCGCCGAATTCGCGGTCGAATCGTATCTGCAGGCCCATGCCGAGCGCTTCGTGCGCAGCTTCGATCCGAACAGTTACCTGTACCTGTCGCGGGCGAGCGACTGGTTCGACATGGCCGAGTATGGCGATGGCGATGCCCGCATCGGACTGGCGCGCATTGGTCTCGAACGCGCGCTCGTGCTCGGTGTCGAAACCGACATCCTGTTTCCGTTGTCGCAGCAGGAAGAAATCGCCGAGGGACTGCGTGCAGGTGGCGCCAACGTCGATTTCGTTGCCCTCGACAGTCCGCAGGGCCACGATGCGTTTCTTGTCGACATCGAGCGCTTCGGCGCAGCAATCGCGCGCTTCCTGTCGGCGCGCTAAAATTGGCCGCACTTCTGGTCCCGAGCGGATCGCCATGGCGAGGAACACGCAATGCTCGCACTCGATTTTCCCGGATCGCGTCGTCTCGTCGAGACGCTCGATCTCGCTGTTCGCAACGACTGTACGACGGCGATCACCGACGCATTGCGCAACAGCCTGTGTCGGCTGATCCGTGATCGCGACGTGCGCCTTCCGGATTGCGTCTACGAAGCCGAGCAGGATCACTACGCGCGCCGCGAGATCTACTGCAGCGAGGAGCTCGGCTACAGTGTCATCGCGATGACCTGGGGGCCGGGGCAAGGTACGGCCATCCATGACCATTCGGGCATGTGGTGCGTGGAAGGCGTCTGGCACGGAGAGATCGAGGTCACGCCGTACGAACTCGTCGCCGAAAGCGAAGGCCGCTTCCGCTTCGAGCCGCGTGGCACCACGCTGGCTGGCCCCGGCTCTGCCGGAAGCCTGATCCCGCCGCATGAGTACCACACGATCCGCAATCCGAGCGAAGACGGTGTCGCCGTATCGCTGCACATATACCGCGGCTCAATGACCTCGTGCGCGGTGTTCAAGCCGTGTGGCGACAACTGGTACGATCGCGACCAGCGCAAGCTTTCGCTGGACCTCACGCATTGATCGACACGTGCTTTTCTGGCGTATACTCCGCGCCCCGCGCCGAAGTGGCGGAACTGGTAGACGCGCCGGACTCAAAATCCGGTTCTGGCGACAGAGTGCGAGTTCGATTCTCGCCTTCGGCACCATCCCCTGTGCGACCCGAGCGTGCGATGTTGGACATGCATGATCCGGCGCGCGCTCCTTGCTTCGGTGCGCTTGCACGCAATGGCCGCGCCACGGCATCATGCCGGACGGTTGGGCGGTACTCGCGGGGGCGGGTGCAGCGCACGGATTCCAACCGTTCTCCCAAGGGGCTCGTCGACTGCGCATGATTGAATTCGGCCACAGCACGCACGTCGGCTTGCGCCGCGAGCACAACGAAGACACCTACTACGCGGATGCCGATCTCGGCGTCTGGCTGGTCGCCGACGGCATGGGTGGACACGAGCATGGAGAAGTCGCCAGCGCGATTGCGCGCGACACCCTCGTCGCTGAAGTGACCAAAGGCACGCCGCTGACACGCGCGGTGCAGATGGCCGACGAGGAAATCATCCGTCATTCGAACCGACGCAGCGAAGCCCTGCCGATGGGCACGACGATCGCGACGATGCGCCTGCTCAGCGAGCGCGAGTACGAGATTGCCTGGGTCGGCGACAGTCGAATCTATCTCTGGGACGGTGGGCTCAAGCAGATTTCCCAGGACCATTCCTACGTGCAGGAACTGATCGACCAGGGTGCGATCACGGTCGAGCAGGCGCGCAACCATCCGCATCGCAACGTGGTGACACAGGCACTCGGCGTGACCGATCCTCAGTCGTTGCGGGTCGAGACGGTGCGTGGCGAGTTCCGCCCGGGCATGCAGATCCTGCTCTGCAGTGACGGCCTCACCGAAGAGGTCGGTGACCCCGAAATTGCCGCGATACTGGCGCGCACCGAATTGTCGGCGCAGGAGTGCGTTGACCAGTTGATCGTCGCGGCGCTTGATGGCGGCGGAGCCGACAACGTCACCGTGGTCCTCGTCCGCAACAGGTGATCCGCCGTTCGCTCGCGGGCCTGCGCGTCGATCGGTGCAAGTCCGCGACGGCTCGGTTGCCTTCTGCACATCAACCGCTGTCGAGTTGCCTGAAACCGAAGGGCTCAGGGCGCAACCGCACGCAGTGCGGCCAGTGCCGTGTTGAACCGCTGCACTGACCACGAATCCTCGTTCTTGATGGTGTCGTACAAGGCATCGAGTCGGGCGCGAAGCACGGCAGCCGTGTCACCATCGACCTTGCCATCGTTCTCGAATGCGACCACCACCGACTGCGCGGCCATCGCCACCTGTTCGGCCGACGCGTAATCGCGATACTCGCCGCGCTTGGCATCGGCCTCGATGCTGGCAAGTATCGCGTCGAGGTTGTCTGGCCCGTAATCGAATGCGGCGACCCGCGGCAGCAGTTCAGCGATCGTTGCACGCAGGCTGCGCGCGGCCGCAAACGTCGCATCTCGACTCTTCGTGGTAGCCCGATGCAGCGCGCGCGTCTGTTCGAGCAGACGCGCAGCGGCCGCCGAGTCGACCGGCGCCAATACGTGGCGGAACATCAGCAGGTTGGAATCGTTGAGCCTGACCACGCCGGGACCGAGGCCGGTGCCCTGGCGCGGCGCCCATTTGTTGCCCGACATGACCTTGTGGCACGCATGGCAATCAAACAGCACAAGTTCCGGAAAAATGCCTTGCCATCCCGCCTTCTCGTCGGTGACCAGCTCGAGCAGGTTGTCGGCAGCGACGCCCTGGCCGACCGCCCAGTCGCGCACGCCGTTCCACTCGCCCTTGCGGCGCGTCCACGCTTCACCGATCTTGTAGTGTGGATGCAGCCAGGTGAAGGTATCGAGTTCGAACGACAGGCGCGGATGACCGGCGCCCATGATCCGATGGGTGATCATGCGGTCCCTGGTACCCATGTGGCAGGTCAGGCACAACTCGGCACGCGCGATCGGCTGATCGGTCGGATACATGCCCTTGGCGAGATTGTCGGCATGGCTGACGCTGCGATCGGCGTGCGCATTGAGCCATAGCTCGGCACCGCCATGGCAGGATTCGCAGCCGACGCCATCGGTCAACTGAAAGCGCTCGCCGCGGCGGTCGGCGGCGATCGAGTCGGCGTGGCAATCGAGGCAGATCTTTGCGTCGGCGGGATCACCGATGCCGAGCTTGCGCGCGATCGACTTCGACGCATCCGTAGTCAGGGTCTGATACGACTTGGCGTGCGGATCGAATTCCTGCCAGATCGCGAATTCATTCTGCAGGACGTTCGATTCCCGGAACGGCTGGGAAGCGCCGTGGCAGACACTGTTGGCACAGCTGGCAACGCCAAGATGCTTGTGCGCCTCGATCTCGGCCACGGCAGACGCGCCCGCAGTCGACATGAAGCCCACGACCAGCAGCAAGACCGCCAACACGGCAGGACCGCGACGCATCATCTCCCCTCTCCCCGTAGCTATCCCGTCGGATTCACGTTCGGGCAACTGTTCCCGAGTGCATTATGCACGAGAGCGGTCGAGTTCTCACGTCCGTCAGCACCCCCTGTCCAGGTCAGCCGGTTGAGGCCGCGCGATGCTTTCGGTCATGTCGCGCGGCCTCAACCGGAATCGATCCGCTTCCACAGGCATGCCCCGCCGCTGGCCTTGTCGATCGTCGCAAGACGCTGCTCGTGCAGGGCGAGTTCGACCGGATTGGCACGGACCAGTGTCATCGCAGACCGATGCAATCTGGCCACCGGTGCCGCGTGAATCGGCTGCGCCGATTGCTCTGCGGAGAAGCCGAGGTCGCCCTGCCCCGCTGTCATGGCCAGATAGACATCGGCCAGCAGCTGGGCATCAACCAGCGCGCCATGCAACTCGCGATGACGGATGTCGACGCCGAGTCGACGGCACAGGGCATTGAGATTGTTCTGCTGTCCGGGAAACTTCTCGCGCGCCAGTTGCAGCGTGTCGAGCACCGCGCAGCGCTCACGCAGGCGCGGCAACGCACTTCCGGCGAGTGCGAACTCGTTGTCGAGGAAGCCGATATCGAAGGACGCGTTATGGGCGACCAGTTCCGCGTCGGCAAGAAATGCACTGAGCTCTTCAGCGATCGAAGCAAAACCGGGCTTGTCGGCGAGAAACTCGTCGCTGATCCCGTGCACCGCGCGCGCGCCCTCATCGACCGCTCGCCCCGGATTGACATAGGCATGGAAGCGGCGGCCGCTGGGGCGGCGTTCGAGCAACTCGATGCAACCGATCTCGATGACGCGATGGCCCTTGGCCACTTCCAGACCGGTGGTCTCGGTGTCGAGCACGACCTGCCTCACGCGCGCGCTCCGCCGGCGTCACGCGCGCGCTCGGCGGCGTTGCGCGCCAGCACGTCGACGCGTTCGTTCTCGACGTGGCCGGCGTGACCGCGAACCCACGTCCAACACACCGTGTGGTCAGCAAGTGCAGCGCTCAGCCGCTCCCACAAGTCGCGATTCTTGACTGCCTCGCCACCGGCCGTTCGCCAGTTGCGCGCGATCCATCGCGGCATCCACTCCTGCACGCCTTTCATCACGTACTGCGAGTCGGTCGTCAGGCTCACGCTGCACGGTGTGCGCAGCGCCTCGAGTCCGCCGATGGCGGCCATCAGCTCCATGCGATTGTTGGTCGTCAGGGCTTCGAATCCGCAGACTTCTCGCTCTCGCGGACCCTGCCTCAGCAAGGCCGCCCAACCACCGGGACCGGGATTGCCGAGGCACGCGCCATCGGTGAACAACTCGACTTCGGTCATGCGCACTGACGTCCGCTGGACGATGGTGAGAAGGCGTGGCCAAGACCGGGGTGAGCCCGCCTCGCCGGCAGTGGCATGAGGCGCATCGATACCGGCTGCTTGCTCGCCGCCAGTACCCATGCGCCATGCCAGCGCGCGCCAGCGCCGCTGTCGACAGGCGCAGCGTGCGCACTCTGCGGCCACGAGCCGCCGACGAACTGCTGGTGGAGGGCACTCATGCCCAGAGTGTCCAGCGTTCTCTGCACGCTCGACGGATGACGTGGAACCGGCAGGCGCTGGCCGTTACGCAGGCTCCGCGACCACCAGATGCGCCACGGGCTGATCGGATTCAGTCCCGACAACAGCAGGACCCCGCCGGACGCGAGCACGCGCACGAGTTCCGCCTCGATACCGCTGTCGGCCGGCAAGGCGTCCAGAACATGGCGTGCGATCACGATCTGAAAACTGTCGGCCGACCACGGCAGCGCATCGGGCGGACACGCGGCATCGCCGCCGAGGCCATTCGAGGCAACGTACAGACGCTTGACCGGGCGTCGCGAATCGGACAAAAGGCGCGATGGCGCATTGATCGGGCCGATCGACAGCACGGGACCGTCCGCAATCGCGATCAGGCGTCGCTCGATCACGGAGCCCTCCTCGTCGAGCAGCCGCTGCATCTGCGGCAACTCGAAAACGCTTTCCGGAACCAGTTGCACGGCGCGCCTCGCCCTCGAAATTGCCGCCATCCCTTCGTGGCGCCGGGATTCTACCGCACCTGCCCTTGATTGCTCCCCCGATGACGGCGCTATAGTCGCTGCGCATGGATTCCCTCCGCCTGCTGCCGGTGCGCGCGTTGCGCGACAACTACATATGGATGCTGGCCGATGCGGCCGGCAATGCGCTGGCTGTTGATCCGGGCGAGGCCGAACCGGTGCTGCGCACGCTGCAGAGCGAGTCGTTGCGACTGCGCGGGATTCTGCTCACCCATCACCACCCGGACCATATCGGCGGTGTCGCCATGCTGGCCGCATTGAAGGACGTCGAGATCCACGCACCCGTGGATGCGCGGATCGATCAAGCCACGCATCGCGTGGTCGATGGCGCACGCATCCATCTCGCCGCACCGGAAGTGCATTTCGACGTGATCGCGGTGCCTGGTCATACGAGCTCCCACGTCGCCTACGTCGGCGAGGGGATCCTGTTCAGCGGGGATTCCTTGTTCAGTGTCGGCTGCGGCCGCTTGTTCGAAGGCAGCGCCGCGGAAATGCTCGGCTCGCTCGATCGACTCGCCGCACTCCCCGAGCACACCCGCGTGTGTTGCGGACACGAGTACACGCAAGCGAACTGTGCGTTCGCCCTTGGCATCGACGCCGACAATGTCGCCCTGCGCGAGCGCGCCGCCGAAGTCGACGCGTTGCTTGCCCGTGGCTTGCCGACACTGCCGTCCACGCTGAACGGCGAACGCGCGTGCAATCCATTCCTGCGCATCGACTCGCCCGCGATCATCTCGGCGCTGTCGGCGCTCGTCGGCTCGGATGCCGACCGCGTCGCCCGCTTCGCCGCGCTGCGCTCACTCAAGGACACCTTCCGCGCATGAACGTGCGCATGGCACTGCGCGCGCTTGTGCTTGCGGGAATCTTCGGGTGCTTGTCTGCGTGCACGGCGCCAATGAAACGGACCGACACTGCCGCGCCCGAATCGACCGTAGCGGCGACAGCGTTACCGGTGAAGGCAGCGCCCGCCGCCGGCGCGATCATCGTCACTCCCGCTGTCGCTGCCGACGATGCGTCTCCGTGGCATCGGATGCGCGGGCGTTTCGGCATGCCGGGCTGCGAGTACAGCGCCGACGTCCTGACGCAGGCGACCCGCTATGCGCGCCACCCGCACGCATTCACTGCAGCGTGGAAGGACGCCATGCCGATCCTGCTGCTGGTGCTCGACGAAATCGAGAAGCGTGGACTTCCTGCCGAGTTCGCGCTGTTGCCATTCGTCGAAAGCAACTACGTTTCCGTTCCTGCAAACGGCAACGGTCCGGCGGGCATCTGGCAACTGATGCCGCGAACCGCACGTGAGCGCGGCATTCGCATCGACCGCGACTATGACGGGCGCCTTGATCTGGTCGCATCGACGCAGGCCGCGCTTGACCTGATTGAACGCCTCGAGCGCGAGCTGGGTGATTGGCGCCTGGCGACCATGGCGTTCAACGCGGGCGAATATCGCGTCAAGCGCGCGCTGACGGCGACACCTGGCACCGCGCTCGATGCAAACGCACTGTCGCGACTGAAGGTGACAACCACCACACACGAGCATCTGACGCGCATGCTCGCGCTCGCCTACCTGATCGACGATCCCGCTCGGTTCGATGCAAGCCTTCCCGACCCCGAGGTCGACGACAGGCTCGGCATCGTCGCCGTGGACGGACCCATCGACCTGCGCGTGGCGGCAAACCTTGCCGGACTCCCGCTCGAGGACATGAAGCGCTTCAACGCCGCGCATCTCGGCGAACGCAGTGCTGTCGGCGCGCCCGCGCGCCTGCTGCTGCCGCGCGAACGCATCGACACGTTTGCGGCATCCATGCGGACAACGCCGCTGGCCGTGCACACACGCTGGCGCAGCATGCGCATTGATCGCGAAGCGCCGCTGGAAGAGATTGCGCGCAAGGTCGAGTTCGACGCGGGCGCACTGGCGATCGCGAATCGTGTCGATCGCTCCGCCCTGCTGCCGGGCGGCTCGATGCTGCTGGTTCCCGATGTCACTGTCGCGGCGCGTGTCGAGCCCGACCACGTACGAAAAACCCACATGGTCACGGCTGGCGACACGCTGTCGGCGATCGCGCGCCGCTACGGCGTGCGCATCAGCCAGCTGCTGAACTGGAACTCGCTGCGCGTCGATGGCGTGCTTCGCCCCGGCGCACGTCTCCGCGTCGGTACGCCCTAAGGCGACCAGGGTCGCGGCCTCGGTTACACTTCGCCGGATCGTATCGAAGCAACGACACCTCGATGCGAAGCCATCGCCACCGATTGGAGGACACATGGGATTTCTGCACGGCAAACGCGCGCTGATCGTCGGCATCGCGAGCACGCGATCGATCGCCTGGGGAATCGCCAGCGCCATGCATCGCGAAGGCGCGCAACTGGCATTCACCTATCAGAGCGACAAACTCAAAAGCCGCGTGGACGAGGCCGCCAACGATTTCGGCTCGAACATCGTGCTGCCTCTCGATGTCGGCGACGATGCCCAGATCGACAAGGTATTCGCCGACCTCGGCTCGCACTGGGACGGCCTCGACATCCTCGTTCACTCGGTCGGTTTCGCGCCGCGCGAAGCCTTGCAGGGTGGCTTTCTCGACAACCTCACGCGCGAAGGTTTTGCTATTGCGCACGACATCTCGAGTTACAGCCTGGCCGCGCTGGCCAAGGCCGCCCGACCGATGATGCAGGGACGTTCGGGCGCAATTCTCACGCTGACCTATCTCGGCGCCGAACGCGCGATGTCGAGCTACAACGTCATGGGCCTGGCCAAGGCAAGCCTCGAAGCGAACGTGCGCTATCTCGCCTACAACCTCGGCGCCGAGGGCACGCGCGTCAATGCGATATCAGCAGGTCCGATCAAGACGCTTGCCGCGGCCGGCGTAGGCAGCCTGCGCAAGATGCTCGAGCACGTCGAGCAAAGTTCACCGTTGAAGCGCAACGTCACGATCGAGGAAGTTGGCAACGTCGGTGCATTCCTCTGCTCCGATCTGGCGTCCGGCGTGACCGGCGAGATCACCTATGTCGATGCCGGCTACAACACCGTCGGCATGACCGGCATCTGAAGTGCCGCGAGCATGGGCCGCCATGCCGGCGGCCCGTTGCTGGACTACATGCGTTCTTCGGCAACCACGATATCCATCGACGCACGCAGCGCGGCAATGAAATCGGTAGCTGCCTGATAGCCGACCGTCTGCTGCAGCGAGTTTTTGGCCGCCTCGCGGGTCGCCGCGTCGAGCGTGGTCGGATCACTTTCCGCAACCCGATCCAGCGCGACCAGTGCATAGGCGTTGTCCGGCAAGGCGACGAGTTCGAATCGTGACTGGCCCTCGGCCGGACGAGGCATTGCGAACACCGCGTCACGAATCGGCGTGTCTACGCTGACTGCATTGCGACCGATACCCTTGTCGTCCTTGACCTCGAGCTTGAGCTCGGACGCGACCGCATCGAGCGCCTCGCCCTTGAGCACGCGGGCGAGCAACTCGTCGGCACGCAGTTTCGCCTCGCTGCCGGTGCGCGCAGCAAGAATGCGCTGGCTGATTTGCGCGCGGACATCATCGAGTGGTCGCGGCGTCGACGGCTTGTGTTCGGCGACTCGAACGATCACCACGTGATCCGGGCCGAGAGAAATCGCATCCGAATTATTTCCCTGCACGAGCACCTGATCGGAAAACGCCGCGGTGATGACGTCGGGATTGGCCGCGATACCGAGACCACCATCGCGTGTGAACAGCGCGGTGGTCTGCACCGCCACACCGACGTCGCGCGCAGCGGCGTCGAGCGAGCCGGAGTCCTGATAGGCGAGGTCGACCAGACGCCCGGAGGTTTCGTTGTAGACACGCTCACGCTCCGACTCGCTGAACTCCTTGACGAGGTCCTCGCGAACTTCGTCGAAGCCACGCGTCTCACCCGGCCGGAGATCGCGCAACTGGATAACGTGATAGCCCTCGGGCGAAAGCACGGGATCGGAGATCGTGCCTTTTTCGAGTGCATACAATGCGCCTTCGAACGCAGGATCGGTCAGACCCTTGTCGATCCAGCCGAGATCGCCGCCGAGCGCTTTCGAGCCGAGGTCATCCGAAGACGTTTTGGCAATTGCTGCAAACTCTTCGCCGCCCTTCGCTCTTGTAGCCAGTCCCTGCGCCTTTTCGAGCGCAGCCTTCTGATCTTCCGGACCGCCTTTGCCCCCGACGCGAACGAGGATGTGTGAAGCGAGGCGTTGCTCCGGCGTGACGAACCGCGCTTTTTCGCGTTCGTAGCGATCTTTCAGAGTCGCCTCGTCGGGAACCAGATTGACCTCGAGAGCGCTGCCCTGCAGCTCCACATAGGATAGCGACACCTGCTCGGGCAGCATGAACTGCTGCTGGTTGTCGGCGTAGTACTTGCTGATCTCGTCGTCGTTCACCGTCGCGTCGGCGAGCGCCGGTGCCGCCAGGATCACACTGCGGATATCGCGCAACTGTCCGCGTAGGCGCAGGTAGGAGTCGACCTCCGCATCGGTGACGAATGCGGTCGAGGCAATCTGGATCGGCATCTCGCGCGACGCCATGTCGCGCCCGACGCGATCGGCGAATGTCACCGGGGTCATGCCCTGTGCCGACAGCACGGCGCGATACTGGTCCTCGTCGAAGCGGCCGTCACGCTGGAACGCGGGCACCTGCAGAATCTCGGCACGCAGCCGGTCGACCGGAACGACGACGCCGAACTTCTCGTTGGCCTCGAGCACGACCTGCTCGCGGATCATCGAGTCGAGCACCTGGCGCTTGATTTCGGGCTGCTCGAAGTAGCGCGCATCGAGTGCGCCGCCGGAACGCTGCAGTTCGGTGCGCCTGAATTCATCGAAACGCGCACGGAATTCCTGCTGCGAGATCTCCTTGTCGCCAACCTTGGCCACATAGGTGTCGGTCTGGCCGATGAAGTACGACTCGATGCCGAACAGGGAGAATGCGATGACGATCAATCCCAGAATGATCTTGGCGAACAGCCCGGACGTCTTCTCACGTAGATTTTGCAGCATGGAACCGCCTGTAAGGTAATGGCCAGCGGTGCTTCGAGTGGGCGCGATGAACCACGCGAACATGCGACCGCTGCGCACGAAAAGCGAGGGCGCCACGCGGGCGCCCTGCTTGAAACTCAAGGGATGCAGAAGTGCCCGGAAGGCCGGACCCCATCGCCACGTGGCGCATTGTAACCGACGTGACGCCCGCTGCGACCGGTGGTGGGTGCTGAGGGTTTCGAACCCCCGACCCTCGCCTTGTAAGGGCGACGCTCTACCGCTGAGCTAAGCACCCCGTCATCGGCTGTATCAGTTGAGCGCATCCTTGAGCGCCTTGCCCGGCTTGAATGCCGGCACGTTCGACGCCTTGATGCTGATCTCGTCGCCAGTGCGCGGATTGCGTCCGGTGCGCGCCGCACGCGTGCGCACGGTGAACGTTCCGAATCCAACGAGGGCAATGCTGTCGCCAGCCTTCAATGCATTCTTGACGACCTTGAACACCGCTTCGATCGCACGCTCGGCGTCCGCCTTGGTAACTTCTGCCGAATCGGCAACGGCATTGACAAACTCAGATTTATTCATCATGAACTCCCTTGGGCAACACGGAATCGGAATGGGGGAAACGCGGGCGGTGCGAGCCGGATCAAGTGGACGCATGCACAGCGTCATCGGTTCCCCGAGGCCACCGCGGAGCGGTATGGCGGGACCACCGTCCGATCTTTATACCAGCGGCCCCAAAACCGCGCAATACAAGCGTTTTTGAGGGTTTACGCAATCAGGTAACGCACGAGGAGTCAATGATGAACTCGCAGATCAGCGACAAAAACCCGAACCCGCGATGCACGCAGCGAGGATCGGGCG
>JBBSOU010000098.1:0-13998 GCA_038259445.1 Lysobacterales bacterium
GATCACTCTGCAGATACCGCCCGGTGTCAGGCTCATAGTCCCTGAAGTAGTTGTAGTGGCTCTGCGTCTCCTGATCGAACTGCTGGCCGGGGAATCGTAGCGCGTAGGCGAATCCTGGCAAGCCTTCCGGGCTTTCATTGGCGGGGCTGTCGCCGAAGGGGGTGCTGTCCCAGCGCCAGACGGGTTGGCCGGTGGCGTTGACGATGACGCGGGGCGTGTCGAGGTGGTCAGGTTGGACGAGGAAGGCGGTGGCACCGCCGACGTCGAGTCCACCGTGGCTGGCGGTGAAACTCGCCGGCTTGAGTACGGCGACCGGTGTGTCGTCGAGCCAGATGTGTTCCGAAACGAGATTGCCCGTGGCGTCGTACTCACCGACCAGGTGTCCTGTGTCGTCGTAGACGTATTGAGTGAACGTGCCGGACCCGGCATCCGGGCTGCCGACACCGGGTCCGCGCGGGCATTGGCCGCCGGCGGTGGCTTTGCAGACACGCTCGCCGTAGGCGCTGGTCGCGTAGCGTGCAACCACCGCACCTGAGCCGGACAGGCGCGCATCGGTCAGGCGGTTGCGTGCACCGTAGGTGTAGGCATAGGTGCCGTCAGTCGCTGTATTGCCGGCGGCGTCGTAGCTTCGTGCGGTGGATCCGACCGCCATGAGGCGGTTGCTGGACGGATCGGTGGTGTAGAGGGTCGGCGCGCCGTTGCGCGTCTCGACTTCACGATTGCCAGTCGGGTCATGTGCCCAGCCGAGCGCAAGCGCGGCGAGCGGTCCCTGTGTCGCCGCATTGGCCGCACCGCTCAGGCGATCCTGGCCGTCGTAGGCGAAGGTCCAGTTCGCGGTGGACGCATCTGCCGGCGTGCCGGTGCCCGGAACGGCGGTGTCGAGGAGTCCGGTCAGACGATCGGCGGCGTCGTAGGCGAACTCGCGCGTGTTCGCACCAAGGGTGACCGAGGCCACCCGACCGTCGGCGTCGATGGCTCGTCGGAAGCGTGCGCCGGAGGGTAGGGTCCAGGCACGCACGTCACCGAACGGCTGGCTCTCCACCTCGCGCACGATGACCACGCCGTTGACGGTGATCGTCAGCACGCGGCCGTCGGCGCCATAGGCGTAACCGATCACGGCTCCCGAGGGCAGGGTGAGCTCGTCGATGCGACCCGAGCCGTCGTAGCGATGCTGCGTGGTCTTGGTGTGTTCGGTCGCGCCATCGCCGAGCGCTTGCGTGCGTTCGATCAAGCGGCCATGGCGGTCGTGTACCAAATGCGTGGTGCCCGCGCCGTCGGTGACGCGGGTCAGTCGACCTTTAGCGCCTTCGCCACCGGCAGGCTCGTCGTAGTAAAATGCAAGGGTCTCTTCGACGGAGGCCAGCGCCTCCGGATCTCCGGTCAGCGCCGGCCCATAACGCGTCTCTACCAGACGACCGAGTGCGTCATGGTTCGCTACCGCGCGCTGGCCACGCGCATCGGTGCGCACGCGCAGATCCCCGGCAGGGTTGTAGCGGTGCGCGGTGACGCCGGTATCGGGGCTGGTGAGCGTCTCCAGTTCGTCGAAGCCGCTATAGCTGTACCGTGTGACGCGCTGGCGCGGATCGGTGACGGTCGCCAGATTGTCCTGCGCGTCGTAGGCGTAGTCGATGCTCGCGTGATCGGGGTCAGCGGCATCAAGGATGTCGGTCTGGCTTAGGCGATTCAGGCCATCGTAGTGCTGGGTGGTGACGTGGCCCAAGGCATCGGTGATCGTCTTCTCGTTGCCAGTGGCGTCGTAAGTGAACCGGGTCGCTTCGTCCTCGTCGGTTCCGAAGACGGCATCGAGGCGACCCAGTGCATCGACCCTCCGCTCGACAATCTCGGCGAGCGTGCCATCCGACTCTAAGGTTTCTTCCTTGATGCGCTGGCCAAGCGCGTTGAGGGTGTAGACGATGTGGCGCCCGACGTTGTCTTCGATGCGAACCTGACGCCCGGCGTCGTCATGTTCGTAGGCGACAAAACTCGCATCGGCGAACGTGATGCGTTCGACCCATCCGGCCGGGTTCCAGGTGAACACGGTGGTCTCGCCGAGATCGGCGACCCCGTCGCGCTCGGTCACGTGCGTCAGGCGGCCGCGTGGGTCATAGCGATAGTCGGTGATCAGGTCGTTGGGATCGATACGCTGGGTGAGGCGGCCATCGTCGTTGTATTCCTCGTAGCGGGTCACGTGACCCGCGGCGTCTGTCATACGGACTCGGTCGCCGGTTTCCGGGGCGTAGGCGAACGTCTGCACGTCGGCGAGATCGGTGCGCGGCCCATCGATGCCGGTGAGTTGGCCGTGGGTGTCTACCGAGATCGTGGTCATGCGCGCGACGTTGCGTGCCGTGACCGTTTGCGTCTCGAGATTGCCTTCGCTGTCGTAGTCAAATGTGGTGACGCGTGTGCTGCCTTCGATCGGCTCACGAATCTCGGTGGGCAGATGCCAGATCGGGTGCCAAACCGTTTGCGTGGTGCGGGCGAGTGAGGTGCCATATGCCTCGGTGAGGGATTCGACGAGACCGCGCGCGTTGCGCACATAGCGCGTCTCGCGCTCCTCGAAATCCTTGCGCGAGACGATCAGTCCGCGGCTGTCGTAGGTGGTCTCGGCGACGCTGCCCGATCCACAACTACCACAAGGTTCAGTGACCGAGCGCAAGTACTTGCGCTGGAAGTGGGTCTCGAAGGTGTAGGTGCGGGTGGTGCCGAGTGGGTCGGTGACGAAGGTGCGATCGTCTTCGTAGCGGAAACTATAACGTTCGGTGCCGCCAGCGCGCTCGCCCACGAGAACGCGGCCCAGATGGTCGTATTGCCAGGATGAGACGCGAATGCCGCGTTCGTCAATGAGGCCGGTGAGATGAAAGCGCTGGGTGATGTCCTCGTAATGATATTGGCGCGTGCTGGTATCGGCATAGCGCACTTCGACCAGATTGCCGATGTCATCGTGACTGAAGCGAATGTCTCGCGAGGCTGGATCGGTGACGTTGGCCAGATAGCCGCTGTCGGCGTCGTAAGCGAATTCGAGCGTGCGGCCGAATGTGTGGGTAACACGCTCGGGCCGCCCGAGACTGTCGTAGTCGAGCGTGTGCGTAAGCCCCGAACGATGCCGGATCGACAGCAGCCGACCGTTCGCGTTGTAGCGCTCGATGGTGTCCTGCGGTGTGTGCAGCAGCCACCCGGTGGTTGAGCCGCCACTGCTCAGCCGCTCGAGCCGACCGGGTACATTCGCTTCTCCGACGTACGTAGTAGCGCGCCAGTCGTACTGTGCCCAGCCACCGTCTGGACGCAGAGCGAGCACGGCATCGGGGCGCCGATCGTTCGGGAATGGCGAGCCATCAATCAAGGGCGGCAGCCGCAATCGCTGGAAATAGGTGGCCGTCCACTTGGCGCCGACGAAGCTTCCGACATTCGCGACTGCCGAGGCATAGACCCGCTCGAAACGCAGCGGGAATGCGCCTTCGCCGTCGTAGTCGACTTCGATCTGCCATTTGCTGCCTGTGCCGATGGCTATTGGATTGCCGACGAGTGGACCACCGGCAACACGTTCGTCCTCGATGCCTGGATCGGGCTCGTCGCCACCACCGGAGAAAAATCCTGCGGCCACACTGAATAGAATTCCGCCCATGCCTTGCAAGCACGAAGGTATGTAGCTGCAAGCGATATCGTTGATGCCAGCGATGCCGAGTTCGGCGAGTTCTTCAGGGGTCAACGTTTCCCAGCCGTCGATGATTGCGCGCACCCACATGGTGACTTCATATACGGCGTACGCAATGGAAATGGCCGTCGCAACGGCGGCGATTACCGGGAGGAGCACAGCCAGTACCGGGGCTATCGGCGTCAGCAGGGCAGCAATCGCGCCCATGGCCAAGCCACGCAATGCGAACCGCGCGCCAAATGCAAGGAGATAAGCTTCCGCTTTCGCCAGCAGTTTGGTCTGGCAAAGAAAGCCAAGAACGATTGCGACAACGATGCAGCCGACTTCGATGCCGCCGGCATATCCGCCTTCGATGCGTTGCAGGGAACTGCCCGTATTCGGATCGAACACCACGTATCCTGATCCGCTCCAATCGCCTTGCTGGACCTCGCGTTCGTGCACAACGACGATGAGACCCGCGTTGGCAGACTGGGCGATCTCGTTCTCCGCGAACGCCGACAGCTGCAACTGTGCGAGTGCAACGGCAAGGTTGTCTCGATCGATCTGGAAGATGCGTTGACCACTGTCGATTGCGAGCTTCAGTGCAGAAGCTGCCGACATTCCGATGCTTTGCCGGCCGGTTCCGCCGAGCAAAGCCCAGGTTGCTCCCTCGGGCGCCGAACCCGCGGCACCAAAATGCAATGCGAGAGGCTCCTTGTCCTCGGCATTGGCTACTACCATGCCAATCCGTGACGCCTTGATGTCGGTCACGCGTCCCGTGATTGAGCCGGTGCGCGGTACGCCGAAGAAATAGGACACCTGATAGGGCGCAGCGAAAGCGCCCAGCGATGGCAGGCGAACAACTGCGGCACGTGCCGATCGACTCGCTTGTTCGCGCAAATGATCGGCCATGGCCCAATACAGGAGTCCGCCGTAATAGAGCGCGTCTCGTACTGGCAAATAGGCCGCATCGGGTAGGCCTTCGGTCTCGCGCTCGACACGTTCGAGACTCGCGCCGACCAGATCAGGCACGAGTACGATCGTCGAGCCAGCCGCAAACTGGTACGCCTCGGTGGTCGACGTGAATCCACCGGCGTCGCGAACATCGACGTGCCAGTAGTGCATGGTGCCCATGCGCGTCGCGCCAGTCTGCCAGAGCACTTCGTCGCCAAGGACGATGCGTGGAACAACGTTGATCTGGCCAAGCGCCAGGCTGGCCGCGTTCGATGCGGCCACGCTGGCCAGCGCAGTCGCATCGGTCTGCGTGGCCGCTGCGTAGTCGATGCCGAATCGCTGTGTACCCAGACGCGCCAGCGGAACACTGATCTCGGCACTCGGCGAGCCATAGTTGAGATCGGATACGTTCGAATAAAACCTGATCCGCGCGGTATGCCTGAGCGATACCGGGAGTTCCGCATGACGCACAATGGTGGTCGACCGCAGTGAATATGGCAGAGAACCGGCAAGGATGAGGCTGTCGACAGGACGGATGGTGCGATTGTCGTAGAGCTGCGCCGCTGTCGAGTCAGGATCCGCAGCGGTCATCTGTTCGGCGAGCTGCTGGGCGAGGTTGCCAATGGAACGATTGACCGTATCGAAATCAAAGCCGGTGATGCCTCCGGTGCTGTCGACCTCGATGCTTTCGACGAACTCGGTGGCGATCGCCTGCCTCTGGACAAACGTGTTCTGCAGCCACGGGTACTGCGTCGTGTAGTCAAACTGCTTGAAGGCGACATCGAACGGCACCCATTGATCAGGCACGCGATTGATCGATGCGCGTGAGGGTACAAAATCGACCCATGCTTCTACCCAGACGTGTTCGAAGCGTACGGCGACGATACGACCGCCAGCGACCACCGACGCGGTCGGGATGCCGCCCTTCTGCATCAGCTCGACGGCCATCTGTGGCGTGGCGAGATTGCCGAGCCAGTTCTGCGCCTGGGCAATGGGAATCTCGACCACGCTGCGCGCGTAGCGCGAGGGCACGCCGGAACTGCGCAACATCGCGATCGTCAGGCTGGCGATGTCGAAGGCATTGCCACGACGACTCAGCAGCGTCGTATCGGCGCCCTGAATGGAGCCGAAGGACGGGTGGAATTCGACGTTGTCGTAGACCCAGTTGCGGATTGCGACAGGTTGGCCGCCGAGGGATTGCGCGAGCGCGCGGATCGCCGGTGTAAAGGGCGCATCCAGCGTCTCGGCAAGCTCTTCGACACCGGGGGGATCGCCGATGCCGGCCAGACCTTCGCCTGCTGTCGGATCCTGTGGCGCTGGAGTGTCTTGCGCTTGTGCGAAGGAAATGGGCAGCGCGGACTTGTCAATCGCTCGCCAGGCACGTGACTGCGTTTGCGCAGCGAAGAAGTCCGACAGATTGGCGAGACTCGCGCTGACTTCCTGAGGGGCGCCACGATTGCGTGCATCTCGCAGCGGCGCAACAAGCGCGCGGAATGTTGAAGCGCGCTCAAGGATTTCGGAGAGCAGCGGGTCACGACGGGCGATGATCTCGTTGTCGACGCCGGTCTCTTGCATGGCCAGGCTTTCTTCTTCCCAGTCCTCCTGCATGGTGTCCTCGAAATCACCGAGGGCATCGATGCGGTCGAGAACGCGCGTGCTGAGCGCGTTCGGTTCCGCATCCCCTCTACCGCTGAGCACGTCGTTGACCGACGGTTTGGACGATCCGACGGGTTGTATGCGCGCGAACTCTGAAGCGATTTGCTCGAGGCTGGAGGCCATCGCGCGCACGCGCACGTCGCGATCACGCGCGTCTTCTGCAGCAACCTGCGCGGTACTCGGTGCGTCGGCGGCTTGTGCGGCTACGGCCGTCGCCATGTCGAGGTGCGAGAACCACATCACGAGCGCAATACCGATTGACAGTACTGCGCGCTTGCCGTGATCGATAATCAGATGTGTGGACATGTGACTCAGGCCCTCCGTGGCTGGCGGCGTCTCAACCCACCTGCGGCAAGCAGGGCGAGGCCGGTGGAAAGAATCAGAAGAATCCACGGATCATCGACAGGGACGGCAACCGGAACCGACGATGACGCGTCGTCGACCGTGACCTCGATTTCGTTTGCAATCGCCGATGCGTAGCTCGCGTCATCGCTTTCAATCGCCTCGACGCGAAGGGCGACGATACGTCGTCCGTTGACTACGCCGTTGTCAGTGGTAACGAATGAGAACGGCACGCTGGACCGCCATTGGGACGGTTCGATTGTCACGCTTGCGGGAACCAGAGAATGGGCTACCGAGCCGGGTGGATCGGGCGGCATAACCACTGCTGCGAGGCGCAGCGTGACGGGAGCGGTCGGTTGCGATCCGAGTTGTGCGCGCAGTCCCGTCGAGTCGCCTTCAACGAGTTGCGCCGGACCGATCAGCGAAAGCACCACGGCGACATCGTCGTCATCGAGGTTGCGTGCCGGGATCGTTTGCGGGGCAAGGGCGGTGAACGCGGCGTCCGTTGATGCGATGACGCGAACTATGAGGTTGACCTCCCGCGTACCGTCGGCGATTGCATCGTCGAGGCCACGCAGGATCACTGATTGCGGCGTTGCTGCATTGGTTGTCCCGAACACGAGCTGGACAGGATCGACGGCGATTTCCGCAGGGTCGCCGGTTTCGATGCCGACGCGCACTTCGGCAGCCGGCAGGCGGTTGAACGCGATACGCAGCACTCCGGTATCGCCCGCTTCGGACGTTTCGACATCGACCGCCTCGATGCGCCAGTCGGCATCGACAGGAGCATCGTCGTCGCGGTTCAGGACAGGAACATCGGGTGGATCAATTCCTTGATAGCGCGGATCGTCGCTGACCATCGGCGACAGGCCGATCGTGCCGACGATGTCGCCGTCGACTTCGTCGTCATCAACTCCTGTGACCCGCAAGCTCTGAATTGCAGTACTGCCCGCGGGAAACTCCACGAAATCACGGTCGATGGTCCATTCGCTGGCGTCCGGATTGACGACATCGATGCGCACGGCGTGCGTCGGAGGCGCGCCCAGTCGAATCGTGATGGTGGCCGACGTGCCGCTTTCGCTGGTCTCGATATTGCCGATGGGTTCGACAACCACCTGGACCGTCTCATTGTCCAGATTGGTGACGACAACGTCCACAGGATCGATGCCATCGTAGCGTGCATCGGTGCTGACGGCTGCAGCAATCCGGATCGCACCGACGATGTTGCCGTCAAGCAGATCGTCGTCGACGCCGCTGACGAGAATCGCGCGCGCCTTCCAGTCCAGCGGCGTGAAGATGATCTCCGGCTCTGCGATGGCGAACTCGGTGATGTCGCCCGTTGTGAGCGGGATTCGCACATCGGCAACAGGAGCCGCAGTCAGCGCGACGAGGAAACTGGCAGTCGCGCCGTTCTCGTCGACGACAAGGCCGCCGGTTGGACTGACAGTGATGCGCGCACCGTCGTTGTCTTCATTGATCAGGGTGACGTCGGCGACATCGATGCCGTTGAATGCGATATCTGCGCTTTGCGCATTGCCAAGAATCAGCATCGACGTTTGTTCGCTGTCGAGAATCTCATCATCGACGGGGCTGACATTGACGCGGTAGCCGGCCTGCCAGTTGATGGCATCGAGAACGACATCGGTTTCGAGGATCTGCCATTCGCTCGCATCGACCGGGCCGACAGCAATCGTGACCGCTGCACTCGGAACGCGGTTCAGGCGTACCACGAAGCTGCCGGCGGGCCCGCCCTCGCGCGTGACGACGGTCAGGGGCTCGACCACGATCGTGGCCTGCTCGTCGTCCAGATTCGTCAGCGAGATGTCGTCCGGATCCAGTCCATCGAAAGCGGCATCGCCACTCGTGGCGCCTTGCAGAATAAGGAGGGCATTTTGCGTGCCGTCGAAGTCGCTGTCGTCGACGCCGGTGACCGTGATCGTCTGTCCATCCTGCCAGTTGGAGGCATCAAGGGTCAGCGCTGTTGCGGAAAGTGCCCATTCGCTCGTGTCAGGTTTGTCCACTGCGATATTCACCGGTGCCGACGGGGCGATGTTGAGACGTACGGTGACGACCGCCGATGTTCCGGTCTCGGATGTGGTCACCTTGGTAGGTTCCACAATGATCACAGCACCGTCGTCGTCAACGTTGGTGACTGATACATCGTTTGCATCGACGCCCGCATAGGCTGGGTCCGGCGATAGCGCGGGGAGCAATCGGATCGTACCCGTCTGGTCGCCATCGACTTCTGCATCGTCGACACCATTGATCGTGACGATGCGCGCGATATCCCAGCTCGCCGGTGTGAAAACGAGTTGGCTCACGGCGAGCTGCCATTCGGTCGCATCACCGTTCTCGATCGGTACCGTCACGTCACCTGCTGGCCGGCTCGTGAGTGAGACTTCGAACGTTGCGCTTTGCCCTCCCTCCGAGGTCAACAGACCTTCGACGGGCACGACACGTATTCCAGCGCCGGTGATGGCGTTGACCGCGAACGGTTCGGCGTCGAGTTGCACCCAATCGCCCGCATTCCCAATATCGAGTACGCACGCGTGATCGACTGCATTGAATCCGATCGTTGCAACTGTCTCGCTGGAGACGTAGTCGGATCCCGCAGAGAGATCGGTCGTGACGACGCGCTCGAAGCGCACCATTCCCGTTTCGAGCTCGACAACCCGATGACGGAGCCTCGCTGCGCTCATCGGTGTGGTACCCCGATTGCGCGCCGTGAACAGGCAGGTTTGCACGTCTCCCGCCACGAGGCTGGTTACGGCAACATCGACGAAGCCCTGGATCGAAACCGATGCGTCCTCAAGGCGACGGAAGCTGATGGTGTTGGTGGCGTATTCGATTCCGGTGAGTCGTGAACGCAGTATCGCAGTGGCAACGTACTCGCCCGAGGCGATCGCGCCGTCAATCGGCATTTCTCCGATCACCGACGCGCCGCTGAATAGATCGTCGTGCGCAAATGCCCGAATTCGGCTGTATCCGCCGGGACCCTCGATCGAAATTCGGACTTCCGGCAAACGGATCACTTCCGTAGACGACACGTTGCGTGCAACGTAGTCGATACGTATGGCTTCGCCGGCGGCGTACTCCGCACGCGGTGTGCTCAGGCTCACTGTTCCCGCCGGTCCTGACGCTTCGCCCGCAATCGCGAACATTGCAGTGGCGGTATCGATCACGGTGCCAAGCTCGTTGCGCAGCTTCGCATCGAGAGCATAGTTGCTGGCGAGTACACCTTCGGTCGACCATGCCTGTGTGAGTGCTGACGATGCGCCTGCATCGACGCTGGTGAATGAAAGGTCAGTGAGTTCGCTGGTGAGCACACCTTGGCTGTTGCGGATTGACCATTCGACCGTGTAGCCGGCGGCGAGTGCGCCTTGATTGGCGACCGTCGCGGTCAGCGTCGCGGTTGTGCCAGGGGCATACACGAGCTGATCGGTGGAGACCTGCAGATCGCCACGGCCGGTAGTCGCGAGGAAAGGGATGCTGCGCGAGTTGTTGCCTTCTCGGCACTCGCGTGCGCGACCGCGCTGATCGATGACGGCGAACAGGTCACCATCGCCCGCGGTGTCGACTTCGCCCAGGTTCACCACCTGGAAGCGGGCCGGGCGCAGGGTGTCGAGACGTGTCTCGGCGAGCAGCACCCCGTCATTGGCAGGATCGCCGCGGTAGACGCTGATGTAAGGGGGTTCGTGCGCGTCGACCGGACCTGCGTTGCCGACACGTACCTGCACGGCGGGATTCTGGCCCGCTCCCTGGTCGATCAGGCGCAGATCACCCACGGTGAAATCGGGCATGCCGAGTGGGTCGGGCAGCGGGCTCCGCTGCACGCGGTACGTATTATGCGTGAGCCAGGACGGAGTTTCGAGGAGAGGAAGGGTACTGTCCTCGTTGATCTCATTGATATGGAAAGCCTGCGAGGACCATACAGAGCCTGCATCGGCCCAGGCACCGTTGCGCGCCTTTAATACGCGGATGCCGGGGGAGCGCAGCGCGAAGTCGTCGTCATAACCGGTAATGATGATTTCCGCCTGCTTGTCGCCATCGATGTCGGCAATGACGGGAACTTCGTAGACCGTACGCGACGAGTTCGCGGTGATGAAGCGCTGCACGAGCGTCCGCGCATCGAGGATGCGCAGGTTCTTCTCGTCCATATGCACGACTTCAAGCAAGCCGTCGTTCTCGAAATCAAATACCGTCGCGCTGGTGACGCCAGAGGCATCTTCGATATCGAAGGTACGTTTGATCGTGCCGTCGGATTCGAACACGGTGAGCTTGGTGTTGCTCGACACGATGATCTCAGGCAGTCCATCGTCATCTATGTCGGCAACGGTGGGTGCGCCAAGTGCGCCGAAATCTGGAGCCTGTTTCGGTCCCCAGACGGTTGAGCCATCGTGGTTGAGCAACCACAGCTCGTCGTTGTTCGCGAGTACGATTTCGGCGAAGTCGTCGAGATCGAAATTGCCAATCGCGACGTAGCCCGAATGATTCATCGGGACTCGATTGGCGTCGGCGTGCGGAATTGGCCTGATGTCATCGCGATGCCAAAGCGTGCGGCCCTCGAAATCGTAAGCGGTCCTTCCGGCGATGACCTCCATGCGTCCATCGAGATTGATGTCGGCAGCAACGGAGCCGATGCCGAAAGCGACTCTCAACGGCAGATTCAGCGGAGCTCCACCGTCTCCACCCGCATCGAACTCACCTTCCCAAAGCTGCTCGCCAGTAGTCCCTCGGAATGCTTCACGGCCGAGTACGATTTCAGCCTCGTTGTCGCCTTCAAGATTGACGATGATAGGCGTGTCGTACACATGCGGTGGCGGCGGGATCAACACCGCAGCGATTGCCGGGCCGTTCAGAGGTGCCCGCCACTTCAGCGTACCGTCGTTCTCGAACGCAATGAGTTCTTCACGGTATCCGCGCACCACAATGATCTCTGCGACGCCATCGTTGTCGATGTCGCCGGTTGCCGGAGATGCGAACTGGGAAAGTCGGAAATCCGTGCGTGACCAGAGCTCCTGCCCGGTAGCACCATCGAGAGCGACGAGCGCAGTCTGGAACGGCGCGACCTCGTTACGTCGGCCTGCAACGAAAACGAGGTCGGGAATGTCATATTCGTTGATGACGCCATCGCCATTGTCGTCACTGAGCTGGATGACCGACGGCGTGGCATTGAGCGAGTTGATCAGCGCGTTGGACGACAGGCCTTCCCAGCGCCAGAGCTCTTCGACCGTGTCATTACCAACGAACGCCGGCGTGACTCGACAGCCGAGCAGGCTGGTGCCGACATTGTTGTCCTCGTCCTGCTCGGGCACTTCATCCTCGGCGTCGACCTCGAACGCCACCGGGGCATCGCGGAAGGTCAGCTGAGCGGAAACCGAGATGCCGAGCTCGGTACTGGCGCCAATGGGCAGATCGGTGTCGACGCGCGTACGACCGACCTCGGGCTCCAGTTCGACGTCGTACGTTCCATTGGCGTTCGCATCGATAAAGGCGCGAACAGTAAAGTCCTGTGTTATCGCTGCGGTACCTCGATTCGCAACCGTCAGCGTGAATGCGTTGTCGAGCGTGAATGTGTCCGGATCCGTAACTGCAAGCGTGGTGTCGGTTATGGCGAGATCCGGAAAATAGAAGTCGATTGCGGTCGGCTTGAGGCCGATCTCGCCGACGTCGCGAATCTCCAGCGGCTGGATAGGGATGGCGAGCGCTGCCGAGTCGAAAGCATCGGCCGTGATCGAAAGACGTGTCGTTGGTCCGCTGACGCCCGTGATCGAGAAAGCACCTGCGCCATCTGATCGGACGGTTCGCTGGCCGCCCGCGTCGGTGGCAACGATCAGCGCATTCTCGACCGGTTGTCGGTTGGCCTGATTCACGATGATGCCGTGGATGCGCGCCTGATTCGCGTCTTCAGGCGTTTCGCCCGTGGGATACAGGCGTGGCGAGAATGGCAGCACCTCGTTGTCATTCAGCGGAGCGAGCACGGTCACACTGTCGAACTCGGGAAGCGACGCAACGATCGTTGCAAGCGGGCTCGCTTCGGCGAGCAGCGTGTAGTTGCCGGCCGGATCGGTCATCGTACTCACGAGTGGTGCACCGGAAACCACCGCGACACTGACACCAGCGAGGGGTTGGCCATTGACCCCGTGGACGATCGTGCCGCGAATCGTCGCTCCGGTCAGTGGTGATTCCGGTTGCAACTGGGGAGAAAATTCGACGATAGCGCCAGCTTCCATGTCCGCTTCCCCATATCGGAGCGAAAATCCCGCGGCGGTGACGGCGATGCGAATGCGACCTTGCGGAACCTGCAGAATCTGGTAACTGCCGTCGGCCCCGGTGGTGACCTCCATGGGTGGTGTCTGGATGAACACGCGGGCACCCGAAACGGGTTGACCGGTTGAAGCCGAGGTGATCACGCCGCGAACAATGCCTAGATTCGATCCCTCCTCGCCCTGATACATGCGCAGATCGCCGAGATCAAGCGTGCGGCCATCGGCGAGATTGATCTGGAACTCGATCGGGCGCATGCCAGGGTAGGTCAGCCGAGCGTTGTATGGCCCCGCCGTCAACGTGTTCGAAGTGAGCATGCCGAAGTCGTTGCTGATCACGGTCGCCGAGCCGACGCCGATCAAAGTCAACGTTGCACCGCTGATCAGCAGGTTCGTGTCAGCAGAAAACACGCGCCCGACCAGTCCGGCCCGTTGCGGATCGATTACCGGTTGTTCGAACTTCCAAAGGGCGCGCAAGGCGACTGAAGTGACGAAGGCGTCATTCTGAAAACTTCCGTCGGACGACTGCGCGCTGGCGAGAGCAGCGGCCACCGGCGCGAGTCCGGGGCGCTCGACACCGAGCGAAATCAGAGCCTCGAGTGCATAGGCGGTTTCGAATGACTCGCCGAAAGTATCGTTCGGTAGACGCGCCTGCTGAAGGAAGGCGAGCGCGCGGGCAATCGGCTGCGTAAGGACGAAGCGATTGCGATAGCTGTGCAGCACGCGTGCGACTTCGGCGGTGACGACGACGTGACTGGCGTTGCCGACAGCGGCGAGCCAACCGTTGTCAGCCTGCTGTGCGGAGCTCAGATATCCGAGTGCGCGCGCAGCTTCGGTCTGGCCGCCGCGACCGGCGCGGTCAAGTGCGCGCAGTGCCCACGCCGTTGTCAGTGGCTCGCTCTGCAGTCCTGGCACCGCCGGAAATCCACCATCGGCGGACTGCGCAGACAAGAGTACCGCCAAGTCGTCTGCAGCGGAGGATCCTTGCGCTATTCGGTTGTCGACGAGTCGAGCGAGTGACAGCAGGGATTCGTCGCGTTCATCGAGAATGACAGCTGCTGTGCCGGGAAACTCCGATGTGCTCGAAAGCGCGGCTGCGGTAATGAAGGCCTCGGCATTGGTATCGGCCGCATTGGCGAGGTCGATCGA
>JBBSOU010000099.1:0-13608 GCA_038259445.1 Lysobacterales bacterium
CGTTCCTGGAAGGCACGCACGGCCTCGCGGAACTCGGCGATCTTGGTGCGCGTGTCAGGCAACTCAGGCATGCCGTCGGGCCATTCGAAATCAGCGCCCGCGCGGCGCGCGATCTCCTCGATCGAGGCCACGCCACGTATGCCATCGCCGAACCCGAGCGACTGCACGAATTCGCGCTGGGCATCGGTGGCGCAAACCACCGCGATGCGCCCTCCGGCCGCGCGCGTGGCCTCGATGGCCTCGAGGCCCGGTGCATCGACCAACTCGCCGGGGGCGAGGCCGACGCCGTACCAGATCAGCACCGACTCACCGGCGCGCATTGAAGCGCGACGCAGCATGTCGCCCGGCGCCACGCCACCGGCGCGGCCGACGAAACTGAAGTAGTAGCCCGACGACGCACCGTAAAAGGTCACGGTGCCACCGTCCTCGAGCAGCTGCACGGTGCGCGGGAACGCGAGTTCGCCGGCATGCGATACCGCATAGTCGGCGAGCCGCCCGCCATTTCCTGCGCGCGCATCGGCGAGCAGGACGTCGCCGCGTGCGACCCACTCGCGGATTGCCTCGGTGCCGCGTGGCACCACCGTGAACAACCCCGCATAGCGCGGATCGCGACGGTTGAGCGCGCTCGCGCCTTCGGCATGCACGACCTCCGCACGGTCCTCGCTCGATACCAGGCCGATCGCGGAGAGACCATTGCGGCGCGCTGCCTTGAGCGCCTCCAGTCCGGTGCCGGTGGCGGCACCTTCGACAAACAGCGTGCGACCGGGCTGCACATCGAGCACGGTGAACAGTGCGCGCACTGCGGTGCCGAGGTTGAGCACGTAGGAGCCGGCCTGTTCGAGCGTCAGGTCGGACGGCAGCGGATGCAGCTGCGGCGCCTGCACGCGCAGGAACTGCTGGTGGCTGCCGTTCGGCGTCTCGTAGCCCTGGATGTGGAAGTCGGCGAACATCGGGTCGAGGCCGGCGATCGGCGCGAGTACGTCGTACTGGCCGGCGAACACCACGCACAGATCGCCGACCTTCAAGCGGCCCTGACGCTGCGCGGCCTCGCCGAGCGACACCACCAGGCCCATGCCGCCGGAGCCGGTGACGTGCACGTCCTCGTCGTGGTTGTCGAACGGCGAGATCGGAATGCCGACCAGCGCCCAGACGTCGTTGAAGTTGACTTCGGAGGTGAGCACGTAGACCAGCGCTTCGTTCGGCCCCGGAGTCTCGACCGGTACGATGACTTCGCGCTCGGACGCCATCGGATCGCCGAACACCGGCTCTCCCGACTCGGTATCGCGGCCGACCCCGAACGCGTACTGCAGCGTTGGTATCGGGGTGAAGCCAGGGAAGAACGGCGCGCCGACCGGCAGCAGGTCGCCGCGCGCGACGAGCTCGGACGCGGCCGGCCGCACGGCTGCCGCGCGCGTCGGCAGCGCAGCGCTGCGCCGCTCGATGAAGTCGCGGATGCCACGCTTGCCGCCCTCGGGATCGACCACCGCTTCGGCGAACAATCGTGCCTCGCGCTCTAGGCCGGCATCCAGTCCCTGCTTCCAGCCGGTCGACATCGCCTCCAGCAGGCGTTTTGCGGCGACCTCGCGACCGGCGAGTGCACACTGGCGCAGTACGCGGGCGATGTCGGGGTCGGCAATCGCCACGTCCACCGGCACCGCACCGGGCTGCTGCCAGGCCACGTTCTGCGCGCGACGACGTGCGTGTGCATCGACCAGCGCGCCGGAGCCGGCGACAAAGCCGCGTGCCAGCGCGACGGCGCGGCTGACGACGTCGGTCGGTGCCGAGACCACCTCGTCGAGCAATCCGATCGACTGCGCATTCTCGGCATCCAGCGTGCGCCCGCCGAGCAGGACTTGCAGTGCACGCACCAGACCCGCGGCAGGATCGTGCGCACGATCAGCGAGCAGTCGTGGCAGGCGCTGGGTCCCGCCATAACCGGGCAGCAGGCGCAGACGGATCTCGGGCTGGCCAAAGATCGCGGTGGGCTCGGCGATGCGATAGTGGCAGGCGAGAGCAAACTCCAGACCACCACCGAGTGCGACGCCGTTGATCGCGGCGATGCTCGGCTTGTCCATGCGCTCGATCTTGCGGAACGCCAGGTGCGCATTGTTGGGTAGCGGCTGTGCTTCTTCGAGCGTGTGCACGTCGTCGAGCAACTGGCGGATGTCGGCGCCGGCCACGAACGAACCGGTGCCGTCGCCCGTGAACACCACGACGGCCACGTCCTCGCGCCGCGACAGGTGGTCGACCACCGTGACGAGTTCGTCGAGCGCACGTTCGTTGAGTGCATTGACCGGCGGATTCGCCACGGTCACCACAGCGACCCGTACACCCGGCCCCAGCGGGTGGTACTGCACGCGCAGGAAGCGCCACGATTCGAAGCGGCGCTGCGTTTCGCTGATCCGCTGGCGCTCGCGCCAGGCATCGATCGCACCGGCGATCTCGGTGATCGACTCCGGGTTGCGCAGCGTGCTGGTATCACCGACCGGCTGGCCTTCGACCAGCGCGCGCAGCATGCGTCGCATGTACTTGCCGCTGCGCGTTTCCGGAAACTGGCTGACCTCGATGAAATCGGAAGGCACCGCGGTCGCGCCCTTTTCGCTGCGCACCAGCTCGGTCAGGCGGCGGCGATCGTCGCCGGTCAGGCGGCGGCCGGTCACGGGCTTGACGAAGGCCAGCGGGGTCAGGCCCTTTTCGCGGTGCGGCGCGCCGACCACGATCGCATTGCCGACCGGCGAATCCGGCTTGACCTGTTTGTCGCGCAGGATCGCGCCTTCGATTTCTTCGGTGCCGATGCGGTGGCCGGAAACGTTGATCACGTCGTCGCTGCGGCCGTGCAGCGAGAAACCGCCGTCGTCGTGGCGCACGGCGAAGTCGCCCTGCGTATATGCGTAGCGGTCCTGCCAGCGCGACCAATACGTGTTCGCATAGCGCGCCGCATCACCGCGCCAGGCGCCGGCCACGCGCAGGCCGCCGTCGCGCGATTCGACTGCGAAGTTCGCCTCGTCGCCCCAGATCGTGCGACACAGGTAGGGGTAGGGCGCAGCGATCACGATCTCGCCCTTCTCGCCGGGCTCGGCCGCACGCGCCGGCACGCGGCCGTCGACTGGCTCGCCATCGGCCACCCACACTTCGCCGAGCACCCACGGCAGCGGATAGGTGTGCGCATCGGCGCGCAGCGGGAAGTCGGCGTTGCCGTAGAAGTGCGTCCACACGATGCCACCGTGCTCGGTCGCCCAGTAGGAATTGATGTACCACGGGCACATCAGGTCCATGCCGAACTGCTGCACGGCAGGCGAGGTGGGCTCGGCGCAAAAGGTGCTCACGCGCAGGCTCGAGAGGTCGTAGCCACGCACGTCTTCGGCGTTCTGCGGGTCTTGCATGACCGACTTGAGAAACGTCACGCCGGCCTTGAAGATAGAAACGCCGTAGCGTTCGATGATCGAGGCAAAGCGACCCGCGGAGGGGAACACCGGTGCCGCCTCGGCGATCACGCTGGTCACGCGGCAGGCCAATGCTGCGCTGATCATGTAGCTCTGGCCGGTGATCCAGCCCGGATCCGCGACCACGTACATCACGTCACCGGGGGCTGCGTCGAAGGCGACGCGCATCGTCTCGGCCACACCAGCGACATAGCCGCCGTGCACGTGCACCACGCCCTTCGGCTTGCCGGTCGAGCCCGAGGTGTAGATCAAAAACAGCGGGTACTCGGCATCGACCGGCGTTGGCGGGCACGCGGCCCAGATCGCCGTGACGAAGTCGCGATCCGGCAGCCCGAGCAACGCATCCTCGTTGGCCACCCTGAATCCGGCCGCACGCGCGGCATCGAGCAGTTCGCTGCTGGCGCCGGCGAGCAATTCGTGGCTCCAGCGGTCGCGTTCGGCGCGCCACAGCAAGTTGGGCTGTGCGGTGTAGCGGACCACGACCACGGCAGAGACGCGCGGCGGCGTGTCGACCAGCGCGCGCGCCAGCCCGGTGCGCATGCGGCTGGCCTCGGCGGCATCCAGCGCATCGGTGCCAGCGGACAACTCGGCCAGTGCGCGGCCGACGCCACGCATCAGATCACTGCGCTCGACGGTGATCTCGCCGCGCACGGCCTCGGCCGCACGCTGCACCACGTGCGCGGCACGTGCTGCGTCCACGCCGAGATCATCGAGTTCGCGGCGCAGCACGTCGAGCGCGACTTCGACGGGCACGAAGTTGTCCAGCGCAGCGTCGGTGTAGGCCTCCTTGAACGGCACGACCTGCGCATTGCGCCAGCCGCCGTCGGCGGTAATCACCACTTTTGCCCCCGCATCGTGGATGCGATCGGACAGGGTCTTGTCGGAAAAGCCGCCGAACACTGGCGTGTAGACGATCCCGAGCCGCTTGGCCGCCTCGGTGAAGTACACCTGCTCCGGGATGTTGGGCATGTTCAACGCGATGCGATCACCAGCGCCGAGCCCGAGTCCGCGCAGGACCATCGCGGCCTTCGCCACCTCCAGCAGCAGGCGCTTGCGCGACACCGGATAGCCGACCACCGGCCCCCCGCGACCCTCATGCAGCGACTGGTCCCAGCGGTCACCCTCAAACAGCAGCGCGGCTTCGTCGCCATGGCCGGCGAGCACGTGGCGGTCAACTTCGTTGAAGCAGGCGTTGGTCAAGCCGCCTTCGAACCAGCGGTACTGCGGCGCATCGGTGTCATCGAACGCGCGGTTCCACGGCGCAAAGTCGGACCCGAGCGCCGGCGTGACCGGCGCGCCGCTGGCCGCATCCCAGCCGCTCCAGCCCTCGCTGGTTTCGTCAAACGACAGCCACGCGCCTTGCGCGCCTGCTGCAGGCACGAACCAGTGCAGGTTGCGCCGCGCGATTGCCGCATGGAAGGCACCGGGATCATCGAGCACCGCGCGCCGCATGGCCTCCCAATCCTCGCGCGTGCGCAGGATATTGTGCCGCGCAGGACGCGGCGTCACGGCCCGCGCACTGGTATCGGAATCGAGCCGAATCGACATGCATGCCCCCGAGGTTCTGTTCGACTGGACACGGGCCGCGGCGGCGCCAGGAGACCCTACAAGGGCGCAACTGCGCACGGCGGCACGGCCGGACGGCCAGTGTCGCCCAGCCGACGCTTCCGCGCCAGCGGTCGAGCTGAAAAAAAACAGACGTTTCCGAGAGCAGACGCGGAGGCATGTGCTGCCTCCGCGTCGATGCGTTGCTGGATCAGCCGCGCTTCATCGAATTGAAGAACTCGTCGTTGGACTTGGTGTTCTTCATCTTGTCGAGCATGAACTCCATCGCGCTCAGCTCATCCATCGGATGCAGCAGTTTGCGCAGGATCCAGATCTTCTGCAGCATGTCCGGGTCGATCAGCAACTCCTCGCGGCGTGTGCCGGAGCGGTTGATGTCGATCGACGGATAGACGCGCTTCTCGGAGATGCGACGGCTCAGGTGCACTTCCATGTTGCCGGTGCCCTTGAACTCCTCGTAGATCACCTCGTCCATCTTCGAGCCGGTCTCGATCAGCGCGGTGGCGATGATCGTCAGCGAGCCGCCTTCCTCGACATTGCGCGCGGCACCGAAGAACCGCTTCGGCCGCTGCAGTGCATTGGCATCGACACCGCCGGTCAGCACCTTGCCCGACGACGGGATCACGGTGTTGTAGGCACGTGCGAGGCGCGTGATCGAATCGAGCAGGATGACCACGTCCTTCTTGTGCTCGACCAGGCGCTTGGCGCGTTCGATGACCATCTCGGCGACCTGCACGTGGCGCGTCGCCGGTTCATCGAAGGTCGAGCTGATGACCTCGGCGCGCACGCCGCGCTGCATCTCGGTGACTTCCTCGGGACGCTCGTCGATCAGCAGGATGATCAGGTGCACTTCGGGATGGTTGTGCACGATCGACTGGGCGACGTTCTGCAGCATCATCGTCTTGCCCGCCTTCGGCTGCGAGACGATCAGCCCGCGCTGGCCGCGCCCGATCGGCGCGACGAGGTCGAGGATGCGGCCGGTGATGTCTTCGGTCGAACCGTTGCCACGCTCGAGCCGGAACGACGTGCGCGGAAACAGCGCCGTGAGATTCTCGAACAGCGCCTTGTTCTTCGACATCTCCGGCGGTTCGCCGTTGATGTGGTCGACCTTGAGCAAGGCGAAGTAACGTTCGCCTTCCTTGGGCGGGCGGATGCGTCCGGTGATGTAGTCGCCGGTGCGCAGGTTGAAGCGCCGGATCTGCGACGGCGACACGTAGATGTCGTCGGGGCCGGCCAGGTACGACTGGTCCGGTCCGCGCAGGAAGCCGAAGCCGTCCTGCAGGATCTCGAGCACGCCTTCACCGTAGATGCCACCGCCGGCCCGTGCATGCGCCTTGAGGATGTTGAAGATCACATCCTGCTTGCGCGCACGTGCGACGCCTTCCTGGATGCCGAGCGTTTCCGCCAGCGCGATCAGCTCGAAGGCGTTCTTGCGCTTGAGTTCATTGAGGTCGATCAGCGGGCCGTTGTCGCGGCTCTCGATGTATTCCTCGTCGGTCTGCGGCAATCCGCGGTTCTGGTTGTTCTGCTGGTGACGATTTCCGCCACCGCCACCGCCACCGCCACCGCCGTTGCCGGGGTTCGGATTGCCGCCACCACCACCACCGCCACCACCACGACGTTCACGATCCCGATCACGACGACCGCGTGGGCCCTGGCGTGGTTGTCCCTGCTGGCCTTGCGGCTGGCCCTGCTGGTTGTTGTTCTGCGGGTTGGCTGACGAACCGCCGTCACCATCGCGCTCGCCGCCGTCGTCATTGTCGCTGCCACCACCGCCACCGTGTTGACCGCGGTCATCGTGGTCGTTGCCACCGCTGCGTTGGCCGTGGTCGCCGTGGTCGCCGCCATCGGAGCTGCCCGACGCGTTGCCCTGTGACGAGTTGCCTTGCGAGGAGGAATAGTCGTTGTCGCGCGGCACGTAATCGGCCTGCTGCTCGGCCGGTGTCGGCTGCTGCTTGACGGCTTCTTCGCGCGGTGGGCGCGGCGCACGCGGTTGACGCTGGCGAGGTTCGGGACGCGCCGGCGGCGCGGCGTTGTCGCCACTTTCTGGATTATCGATATCGGACACGGACGGACCTCGTTGGGTGCCGTAGGCAGGGAAGGAATTGCGGGGGGTGGTCCGCCTGTAGGAGCGGTTGCGCTCCTCGGACCGGGCTTAAGTTAGCACCGCATGTGACGGGCGTCCAGCCACGCCAGCATGCGGTTTCGCGTCGATTCACCGAAGTTGACGACCTTCGGCGCCGCGGCGATCAGATCGTGCGATCGATCAACTGGGCGAGCTGGGTCTTGCTGATCGCGCCGATCTGGGTCGCTTCGACCTTGCCGTTCTTGAAGATCATCAAGGTCGGAATGCCGCGCACGTTGTAGTTGCGCGGGGTCTTCTGGTTGTGGTCGATGTTGACCTTGGCAACCTTGAGGCGACCGTCATAGGTGGCCGCGAGCTCGTCAAGGATCGGCGCGATCATCTTGCACGGGCCGCACCATTCGGCCCAGAAGTCGACCAGCACGGGCTCGGAGGACTGCAAGACCTCGGCTTCGAACTGATCGTCGCTCACGTGGGCAATCTGCTGGCTCACGGGGTTCTCCAGAAAGTGGGGGAAAGAGAGGGCAGGCGACGGCTTAGCGCCACATGGCCGCATCGGCTACACTTGCACGGTTATTGCGGCGCAATCGTGCACACGAACTGCGCGCATGACCGCACCATTTCAGCCCAATCGGCTGTCCTGCGCAAGTTTGGGGCGTATCAACGCCGCACAAGGCCGCAGCCACTGCACGCCGCCTCAGAGAGATCCTCACGGAATGACACATCAGCAACCGCTCACCGACATCATTTTTGAATCGTTCGACCTGCATCCGACCTTGCTTGCCGGACTCAACGACGCCGGCTTCATCCGCTGCACGCCGATCCAGGCCCTGACCCTGCCGGTCGCGCTGCAGGGTCTCGACATCGCCGGCCAGGCGCAGACCGGCACCGGCAAGACCGCTGCCTTTCTGGTCGCCGTGCTCAACCGGTTGCTGACGCGACCGGCGATGGTCGAGCGCAAGACCGGCGACCCGCGCGCCGTGATCCTCGCGCCGACGCGCGAACTGGCGATCCAGATCGAGAAGGATTTCCGCAACATCGGCCGCCACACCGGGCTGACCTCGGCGCTGATCTACGGCGGCGTCGATTACGACAAGCAGCGCGAGATGCTCAAGAACGGCGTCGACATCGTCATTGCCACGCCGGGCCGCATCATCGATTACCTCAAGCAACATGTGGTGTCGTTCCGCGCGGTCGAGTCCGTCGTGCTCGACGAGGCCGACCGCATGTTCGACCTCGGCTTCATCGCCGATGTGCGCTTTCTGATGCGGCGCATGCCGCCGCGCGAGCAGCGCCAGGGCATGCTGTTCTCGGCTACGCTGAGTCATCGCGTGCTCGAGCTCGCCTACGAACACATGAACAGCCCCGAGAAGGTCACTGCCGAGACCGAGTCGGTGACTGCCTCGCGCGTGCGCCAGGTCGTCTATTTCCCGGCCAACGAAGAGAAGATTCCGCTGCTGCTGAACCTGCTCGGCAAGCTCGACGAGCATCGCAGCATCGTCTTCATCAACACCAAGGCGATGGCCGAGCGCGTCACGCGGGCGCTCGAGCGCCAGGGGCATCGTGTCGCCACGCTGTCCGGCGATGTGCCGCAGGCGAAACGCGAACGCCTGCTGGCGCGCTTCCAGAAGGGCGATATCGAACTGCTGGTCGCCACCGACGTGGCCGCGCGCGGGCTGCATATCCCGGCGGTCTCGCACGTGTTCAATTTCGATCTGCCACAGGATGCGGAGGACTACGTGCACCGCATCGGCCGCACCGCACGCCTCGGTGCCGAAGGCGACGCGATCAGCTTCGCCTGCGATCGCTATGCGCAAGGCCTGCCGGACATCGAGGCCTACATCGAACAGAAGATCCCGACCGCATCGGTCAACGCCGACATGCTGCTCGTGCCACCGGCCAAGGTGCGTGCCGACGGCGTGGTGTTCGTCGACGACGAAGCCGAAGCGGCCGATGATGCACGCAACACGGCCGGTGCGCCGCCGAAGGCGCCACCGCCGCGTCGATCGGGTGGTCCTGCCGGTGCCGGTCGTTCCGGTCCAGGTGACGCACGCCGCAGCAGTTCATCACGCGGCGCGCCATCACGCAGCGAGTCGTCGCGTCCGCCGCGCAGCGCGTCACCGAAGCCGGCCGCCGCGCCGGTCATCGAACCGGGCGTCGCCTCGATCGTCGCTTCGGGCGAAGCAGCGGCGAAGAGTCTCGCCAGCCGGGCTCCCGGTGCCGAGGTGTCGACTGCCACGGAAGCGGCGAGCGAAACGGATCCAAACAAGAAGCGCCGCCGCCGCGGTGGTCGCGGTCGCGGCCGTCGCGAGGGCGGAGACGTCGCCACCGGCGAAACGGCCAATGGCGCAACGGCGGGCAATGGCAATGGTGCCGGCAGAACCGAGCCGATGGCTGGCGAACGCAAGCCTCGCCGCGAACGCGCACCACGCATCGAAACCACGACGCCGACCGCCACCGAACCGGTCGCGCCGAACGCGGACAAGAAACCCGGCTTCCTGAATCGCATCGCGCGCTTCTTCGGCGGGCGCTGAACCCGGCGCCATCGTTTCGCAGGACTTGTGTCGTAGGAAATGGCTGACCAGCTTCGCTGTTGAAAGCCAGCCATGAAGCCCTTCGGCACGATCACGAAGCGCATCGCGCCCTCGGCGTTTCCTGCGACGGATTTGCGCATCGCGCGGCATTTGCGAGCGCGCGTTGTGTCGCAGGAAATAGCTGACCAGCTTCGCTGTTGAAAGCCAGCCATGATGTCCCTCGCCACGGTTACGAAAGGCATCGCGCCTTCGGCGCTTCCCACGAAAGCGGATGCGACGCGCGGAGGGGTCCTGTCGGCGGGAACCCGGTGGGAAGCGGCGCCAGCCGCGATGCTCTTCTATACGCTGACCGACAGCATCGCGACTTCGGCGTTTCCCATGAGAACGAATGCGACGGCACTCAGCGCCTGACCAGCTCCACGCGACGGTTCTTCGCGCGGCCTTCCTCGTCGTCGTTGGATGCCACTGGCTCGCTTGCGCCGGCGCCGCGCGACTGCAGGCGTGCGCGATCGATCGAATACCCGGCAACCAGTGTGGCACTGACATTGGCGGCGCGACGGCGCGACAGGTCGAGGTTGTAGTCGTCCGCACCTTTCGCGTCGGTGTGGCCAACGATGGTGAGATTCAGCGAGACATCATTGCGCAGCAACGTGGCGATTTCGTCGAGGGTCGGCTTTGACTCCTGCTTGACGGTGTCCTTGTCGAAGTCGAAAAGAATCCCGTAAAGGCTCACGCGCCCGCTGTCGACGATGCTCTGCTGCATCGCGCTGGCATCGATGAATCCGATCTTGCCGCCCTCCATTTCCTCGGTCTCGATCACGCGAATGAACGCGTGATTGCCGCGGCTGTGCTCGGCGATGGCGATGCTCACATAAACGGTACCTTCCGCTCGCGGCAGCCTGGCCAGCAGATAGCGTGCATTGGTACCGAAGTAGTTGCGAATGAAGTCTCCATTGAGTCGCGGCAGCTCGGGATTCGCGTCGAGCGCATTGGCGAACTGGTAGGGGTCCGTTGCCTTGATGCGGCTTCCCTGCGCCTCGTAACACGAGCCATTGCTCGTCGCGCACGTGAATGTCGGCATGAAGCCCTTGGCCTTGAGGCTCGCCTCGTAGTTGCGCAGCACCTCGAGTGACGAACGCCCCTCGGGCAGACGGTAGTACAGCAGCGTGATCTTGCCCTCAAGCCGCTGCCACCCCGGCGCGCCTATCCCGCGTGCGCTCGCAATGGGGCCGTTGACTACCTCGACCTCGTCGAACGCGGTGTCGGTGCGGCCGACCAGTTCGGCACCTTCATAGCTGCCGACCAGCGGGTGATCGCCGCGCGCGGCGATGGCATATGGGCAAACAAGCAGGGTACCCACGAGTACGAAACACCATCGGGCAAGGGACATACGATCGCTCATGCTTCTCCTCCTCGGGTCGACTCACCATGGTCATCGGCGACGCGTGCTGCGCAAGCGTCCCGCGTGTCCGTTGATACGGAGAAACACGCGTCAATCGGACATCCCTTTTTCGCATAAGGTCGTTCGACCGGTTTTATCCTCGGACGGCGGGGCCGAAGAGCCTCCTCGCGCGCTTGCCGAGGTCGAGAGAGCTGCGCGCGCCAACGCGATGTCTGCGCCGATCGGCAGTGCACTGGACTGATTCGGCATGGTTGCGGCGCAGCCAGACGATGCGCTACGCGCAGGGGATTGCAGGCGGTCGCAATCACGCGACAAGGGCGACGATGCTGGTGCGCTTCAGTCTCGCGGCGATGCGTCGAGCACGGTGTCGAGGCTGTCGAGATGGCGCTGCGCGCCCTTGCCGAGTTGGGTGAAGATGCGCCTGGCCTCCTCGACGTCCTCTCGAGCACCGTCAAGATTGCCTTGCGCGGCGCGTACTCGGGCGCGCGCGCGAAAACCCAGGCCGGTGAGCAGACTGGTCGTGCCGAACTGCTCGCTGCCGATGCGCACGGCGTCTTCTGCCAGCGGTTGCGCCCTGGTGTAATCACCCGCCAGAACATAGACCTCGGCCAGGTTGAAGCGGATGGACGTGGCGGATCGACCTCTGTCGCCACTGCCCTCGATCGCCATCGCGTAGGCATCCTCGAGCAGCGCGATGGCCTCATCAAGCGGTGCTCGCCGTGCATCGCCCTGCAGCATTTTCGCCTGTGCGACCAGTGCGATGCCGAGGTTGGCCTGCGAACTGGCCAGTTCCGGCGAGCGTCCATACAACGCGCGGCGCGCGTCAGCGACGCGACGGAAATCGACCACGGCGGAATCCGGTCGGCCCATCGTGACCAGCGCGTTGGCGCGATTGTTCAACAGCGCCAAAGCGGTGACATCGGTCGCAAGGCCATCTTTTGCAAGTAGTTCGTAACCCTCGCCGGCGCGCTGCATGGCCTCCTCGTCGCGGCCGACATCGGCCAGCGCGAGCGACAGTGCGTTGAGCGCGGAGGCCACTTCGCGTGTCTTCACCGGGCGTGCGTTTCCGCGTTCGACGATGGCTGCTTCGAGGGTCGTGATTGCCTGCTCGACGTGCCCCTCGGCGCGTTCGATCTGCGCCTGTGCGGTGCGACTTTCCATGAGCATGTCACGATGCCGCGCCGGCTCGCTTGCCCACCAGGCCTGCGCCTTGTCGAGCAGTTCGCGCGCGCGCGCCGTGTCGCCACGCGCGTATTCCAGCTGCGCCAGGTTGTAGCGCGCGATCGCCAGCACGTCGGGGTTGTTCTCGATGCCAGGCCAGGCCAACAGACGTTCAAGCAGCGCCGTGCCGCCGTTGGCATCGCCGAGTTGCATGTACAACTCCGACAGGCTCAATGCGGTGGCCTGGCCGAGCTCGGGCTGGTCCTTGAACTGCACGAAGATCTGCTCGGCACTGCGCGTGAGCGCGTCGCGCGCGGTCGCCTTGCCTGCATCGGGCTGCTCGGCGGCGTTGCGGAACATCAGCTGCACGTAATCGCGCACGGCAGTGGCACGCGCCGCTTCAGCGACTGCCACTTCGCGCTGCTGACGCGCGAGGCTGGCGCTGCGTACGGCGAGAACACTGGTGGTGATCAAGCCGACCGCCAGCGTGGTGGCCACCGCAACCGCCACGCCATTGCGCCTGACAAACTTGCCGAGTCGATAGCCGAAGGCATTGCCCGATACCTGCACCGGAGCACCGCGCAGCCAGCGCGACAGATCGGCGGAAAACGCAGCGACCGTGGAGTAACGCCGTTCCGGCTCCTTGGCCAGTGCGGTTTGCACAATGCGCGAGAAATCGCCGCGGACCATTGCCCGATAGCTCGACGTTGTCGTGCTGCGCAACGCCACTCGTTTCCGAGCGGTGGTCTGCGAAGTCGACGGCTCGGCGCCCGGTTGCAAGCGCCATGGCGCCGATGTCAGCGACTCGGCCGGCACATCGCGCACGCTGCGCTCGGCAGCGCGCATGTCGTGGCGGCTGACCGGGTAGGGCCCGATTCCGGCGACGAGCTCGTAGAGGATCACGCCGAGCGCATACACATCCGCGCCGACGCCGACCGCCGAGCCGGTGAATTGCTCCGGCGCTGCGTATTCTGGAGTAAGCGCATGGTTGGCGTTGGCCATGGTCAGCGTCGGCGCGACGTCGCCATCGCCGTCGCCGCCGACCATGCGGGCGATGCCGAAATCCAGCAGTCGCACGGCGCCGTCCTCGTCAACCAGAATGTTGCCCGGTTTGAGGTCGCGGTGGACGATCAGCTGCGTGTGCGCGTATTGAACCGCGGCACAGGCCTCGAGGAACAGCCGCACACGCTCGCGCACATCCAGTCGACGCGCATCGCACCATCGCGTGATCGATTCACCCTTGACGAATTCGAGCGCGAACCAGGGACGTCCGTCGGCAGCGACGCCGCCATCGATGAAATGCGCGATGTTCGGATGATTGAGTCGCGCGAGGATGCGACGTTCGCGCAGGAAGCGCGCGTGTACATCATCGAAATCGAAGCCGCGCCGGATCAGTTTCAGTGCGACCGTCTGTTCGAAGTC
>JBBSOU010000100.1:0-13392 GCA_038259445.1 Lysobacterales bacterium
AGAAGCGATCGCACAGGCGTCGAGTTGCGCGCTCGACAGGCTGCGAAGTGCCTCATGCGAAACGATCGTGTGCAGGGGTGAAGGTCATGCCGCGGGACTTGCGGAGGAGCGGTCGCGATGCAGCAACCGGTACAGCGCGGGCAACACCAGCAGGGTCAGCAAGGTAGAAGAAATGATGCCGCCGATGACGACCGTGGCGAGTGGCCGCTGCACCTCGGCGCCGGTGCCGACGTTGAACGCCATCGGGATGAAGCCCAGCGATGCCACCAGCGCAGTCATCAGCACCGGACGCAGACGGCCGAGCGCACCGTCCACGATCGCATCGTCGAGTCGGTCTCCGTCCTCGATCAGTTTGCGGATGAAGGTGATCATGACCACGCCGTTGAGTACCGCCACGCCCGATAGCGCGATGAAGCCCACGCCGGCGGAGATCGAGAACGGGATGTCGCGCAGCCACAGCGCAGCCACGCCGCCGGTCAGCGCCAGCGGCACGCCGCTGAACACGATGGCCGCGTCACGCATCGAGCCGAACGCCATGAACAACAGCCCGAAGATCGCGATCAGGGCCAACGGCACGACGATCTGCAGCCGCTTGCTTGCCGAGATGAGCTGTTCGAACGTGCCGCCATAGTCGACCCAGTAGCCTTCCGGAAGTTCCACGCCATCAGCGACGCGTTCGCGCAAATCGGCCACGAACGAACCAAGATCGCGATCGCGGACATTGGCCGTCACCACCACGCGGCGCTTGCCGTTCTCGCGGCTGATCTGGTTCGGCCCCGGCGCGATCTCCATCGTCACCAACTCGCCGAGCGGCACATATCCTGCCGCAGGCGACAGGCTTTCGCCGGGACGATGCGAGGGCTCGGCCGCGGGCGCAGGCAACGACACCGGCAGCTCGGCGAGCCGATCGAGATCGGTACGCAGCATCTCCGGCAACCGCACCACGATGTCGAATCGGCGGTCGCCTTCGAACAACTGGCCGGCACTGCGCCCGCCCATCGCGATCGCGATCGTGTCCTGGACGACCTCGATGCTCAAGCCATACCGCGCCAGCGCCTGCCGATCCGGCGTGATGGTCAGCATCGGCAGACCAGTGATCTGTTCGAGCTTGACGTCTGCCGCGCCACGCACCTGCTGCGCCAGTGATTCGACCGTGTTGCCCAGCGCCATCAACTGTTCCAGATCGTCGCCGTAAACCTTGATCGCGACATCCGCGCGCACGCCGGCGATGAGCTCGTTCATGCGCATCTGCACGGGCTGGGTGAACTCGTAGTTGTTGCCCGGAATCGTACGCACCGCGGCCTCGAGCTCACGGAGGAACGTCGCCTTGGGCTTGCGCGGGTCGGGCCAGTCCTTGCGCTCTTTCAGGATGATGAAGGTGTCGGCCACCGATGGCGGCATCGGATCGGTCGCAACCTCGGCGGTGCCGATCTTGGCGAACACCCTGTCGACCTCCGGAAACTGCTTGATGCGTGCTTCAAGCTGGGTCTGCATGCCGATCGCCTGCTCGAGCCCGGTGCCTGGAATGCGCAGCGCATGCAGTGCGATATCGCCTTCGTCCAGGCTCGGGACGAACTCGCTGCCCAGCCGCGTGGCGAGCAGCGCGCTGGCCACTACCAGTAGTGCGGCGCTGGCGAGGATGGCATTGCGATAGCGCAAGGCGGCCTGCAGCAGTGGCGCATAGCCCCGCTTGGCCGCCGCCATCACGGCGTTGTCATGCTCGGCTACCTTGCCGGTGACAAACAACGCCACCGCGGCCGGCACGAAGGTCAGCGACAGCAGCATCGCCGAGATCAGGGCGATGATCACGGTGAACGCCATCGGATGGAACATCTTTCCCTCGACACCACTCAACGCAAAGATCGGCAGATACACGGCGGTGATGATCAACAGGCCGAACAGGCTCGGCTTGATCACCTCGGCGCTGGCGCTGGCGGCCAACTCGAAGCGTTCGTCGCGCCACAGCAACCGTCCGAGACGATGCTGCGCTTCGCCGAAGCGGCGCAGGCAGTTCTCGACGATGATGACCGCGCCATCGACGATGAGCCCGAAGTCGAGTGCGCCGAGACTCATGAGATTGCCCGACACGCGGTTCTGCACCATGCCGGTCAGCGTCATCAGCATCGTCAGCGGGATCACGGCGGCCGTGATCAACGCCGCACGCAGATTGCCCAGCAACAGGAACAGCACGGCGATGACCAGCAGCGCGCCCTCCCACAGGTTGGTGCGCACCGTTTCGATGGTGCGATCGACAAGGGTCGTGCGGTCGTAGACGGCGGTGGCGTGCACGCCGTCGGGCAGGCTGGCGTTGACCTGCTGCAGACGTTCGGCGGCGCGTCTCGCCACTGTGCGGCTGTTCTCGCCGACCAGCATGAATACCGTGCCGAGCACGATCTCGCGGCCATTCTCGGTGGCCGCGCCGGTACGCAGTTCGCTGCCTTCGACAATCTCGGCCACTTCGCCCAGCCGGATCGGCACTCCATCGCGCCGGGCCACGACCACCTCGGGCAACGCGTCGACGGACTCGATCTGACCCGGCACGCGAATCAGGTATTGCTCGCCGGAGCGTTCGATGTAGCCCGCGCCGACGTTGGCGTTGTTGCTGGCCACCGCGTCGAGCAGATCGCGCATGCTCAAACCGTACGCGACCAGTCGCGCCGGATCGGGCGTGATGTGAATCTGCCGCACGAAGCCGCCGACCGTGTTCACTTCGGTGACGCCGTCGAGATTGCGCAATTGCGGGCGAACGACCCAATCCTGCAGTGTGCGCAGCTCGGTCGGCGTCCACGGTTTACCGGATGGACTCAACGCGCCCGGCTCGCCCTCCACGGTGTACATGAAGATCTCGCCCAGCCCGGTGGCCACCGGACCGAGACTGGGCTCGACGCCCGTCGGCAACTGGCCCTTGGCCGTTTGCAGGCGTTCGGCCACCTGCTGGCGCGCAAAGTAGATGTCGGTGCCGTCCTCGAACACTGCCGTGACCTGCGACAAGCCGTAGCGCGAGATCGAGCGGGTGTAGTCGAGTCGGGCGAGCCCCGCGAGTGCGGTCTCGATGGGATAGGTCAGGCGCTGCTCGGCCTCCAGCGGCGAGTATCCCGGCGCCTCGGTGTTGATCTGCACCTGCACGTTGGTGATGTCGGGCGTCGCGTCGATCGGCAGGCGCTGGTAGCTCCAAAGCCCCAGGCCCGCGAGGCCGAGCGCCAACAAGAGCACCAGCCATCGGTGCGCAATGGCCAGGCGAATGATGCGTTCGAGCATGGCGGCGTCCTCAGTGGTCGTGGCTGGCACCGGATTTCTCGATGTCGGCCTTGATCAGGAAGCTCTGCTCGGTGACGTAAGGCGTGCCGGGCTTGAGGCCGCCGAGCACCTCGACGTATTCGCTATCCTGATTGCCCAGTTCGAGCATGCGGACCTCGTAGGTATCGCCGACCTGGGCGAACACCACGGTGAAGTCACGGAAACGCTGCAGGCCGCCGCGCTTGACCGCAAGCGGTGCCTCACGCGATGCGACGATCACCTCGCCTTCGACCGCCATGCCCGGGCGCCACGCGCCGTCAGGGTTGGCCAGCGTGGCCCGGGCCACCACGGTCTGGCTTGCTGCGCTGGCCATCGGCAGCAGCCGGTCGAGCGACGTGTCCGCGTGCAACTCGCCAGTGGTCACCTTGACCCGGATCGCCTGGCCAGGCGCTAGCCTCACTGCGTTCTTGCCGAACGCGTTGAACTCCACCCACAACGTGGACAGATCCGCAATCTCGAACATCGGCTGATCGCCGGCCACGTCGCCCACGTTCGTGTGCCGCGCCAGCACGACGCCGGCAAAAGGTGCCGTCACCGCGAACGACCGCAGGCTGTCGCGATTCTCGACAATCGCGAGTGTTTGACCCGCTTTCACCATGTCGCCGAGGCCGACGCGCACTTCGCGCACGGGTCCGGCAAAACGTGAACGCACCTGTGCGAAACGATTCGCATCGAGTGCGACGCGACCCATGAGGCGCACGCGATCTTCGATCACGGCCGGACCCGCGGTCTCGATGCGCACGCCGGCCGCCTCGGCGACTGCCGCCGGCATCATCGTGCGACCCTCATGCGACGCAAACGTCCATCGGTAAGCCTTCCCGGCGTGCTGCGCGGTCACGACAACGTCGAACGAATGCGGTTCCGTCACAGTGCCATTGCCAACCAGCGCGTCGCCCTCGGGAACGAACGGGAATGTGTTGATCTCACCATCCAGGCGCGACAGTTCGATCACCGCAGTGACCTCGGTGCCCGCCAGTGGTTTGCCGTCGGCATATGCGTACAGCCGGTATTGAGGCGGCACGCCGGTTTCGAAGATGGTGATCTCGAGCGAGAAGTCGCCATCGCGCAGCAGCCGGCCGTTGTGCGGACCGCGTTCGTATTCGACCGCAGGAGCCTCATGGCCGGCGGCAGGCAGGTCAGGGGATTCGCCGCAGGCCGACAACATCACCGCGAACAGGATCAGCGAAGAGAAGCGGATGGTCATGGAATGGCTCCGGTGGCGGCAGTGGACCGCTCGATGTCGGCAAGCAACTGGTGATAGCGCGCGGCCGCCGCAAGGCGCTCCTGCTGCAACTGCAGCAGTCCGGCCTGGGTCTGGGCGAGCTGGAGGAAGGAATAGCGGGCGTCGTTGTAGCCGGCCTGGGTCAGCGCAACGCCTTTCTCCGCGGCCGGAATCATGCGCTCGGTCAGCGCCTCGAACTCCGTGCGGGCGTGTCGCAGTTCCTGGAAGCGGGCGAACAATCGTTGACGCGCGTCGAGTGTTGCGGTCTGACGACGAGCGTCGAGTGCGGCCTCTTCGGCATTCGTACGGTTGACCGCGAGTATCGACCGCGACGCCGTGCCAAACGGCATCGCGAAGGACAACACCAGAGCTTGATCGTCGAGTGCTTCGAGCCGACGCACACCGAGGCTCAACGACAAGTCTGGCCGAGCGGCGGCAACCGCCAGCGATCGGTCGGCCGCGATGCGGTCGGCTTCCAGTGCGAACGCGGCTGCCTCGGGCGTCGCATCCAGTGCCGCCGCCAACGTGTCGAACGCCGGTAGCGGCGGCAGCGCGAGCAGATCGCCGGTGACCTCGATGGCAGTGGACTCCGCTTCGCCCCACAGCGTGCTGAGCGAGAAGCGGGCGCTGGCGAGCTCGTGTTCGGCATGCTCGCGCGCGAGCTCCGCGCGTATCACGGCAATATGTGCCAGCGCTTGATCGACCTCTGGCGCGACCCCGCGCTGGACGCGCTGGATGACGGCCGTCTCGGTGTCGCGGGCGACGGCGTGCTGGCGCTGCGCGAGTGCGAGTTCGTGCTGACCTTCGGCGACCGCGATATAGCGGCGCGTTGCCTCGGCGGCGACGTCGAGCCTGCGCTGGCGCACAACATTCTGCTGGCTCTCGACCTCGGCCAGCCCGCGCGCCTGGCGGGCCGCGCGCTTGCCGCCGAGCTCGATCACCTGGCCCAGCCGCAGCGTCGTCTCTGCGCTGCGGATGCCGCTCAGCGCACCGCTGCCGGCGACATTCTCCAGCTCAGCGCCAAGCGTGGGTGCGGGCGCCAGTCCGTCGAGACTCGCACGGCTACGCAGGGCATCAACGGCGAATCCTTCGGCCCGCAGTGCGGGATGTTCCTGCACGCTGCGGCGGATCGCTTCTTCGAGCGTAAGTGCCTGCGCATGCACCGCAGACGCGGCTATGCCGACGAGCCCGGCGATTGCCAGGCGCCAAGTTGTATGGGATGCCACGGGTCACTCTCCAACGTTCGGATCAGACGCTCGGAATCGGCCGCCACGAGGGCCGCCGGGTTGCACGGCGGGATCAGACGATGGGAGGGCGTTGCGGAGGTGGCAAGATCGCCGACGCGTCCTGACCTGCATGCCGTGAAACGAAACAGCGCACCGGCGGCAATGCAGTGAACCTGACGGCATCAAGGGCTGTCGGGGCAGCAGTGGGAGAAACCACCTCGTGTACGTGCGGAATGTCCTGAGCGGCGTCATCAGCGGCAGGCGCCAGCGATGCGTGGGCGGCAAGCAGACCAGCGTGGGCATGGCCGTGCTCGGCTGCCTCATGCACATGCAGTTTCCAGCTCGGCAGGCCGGACACCACCACGCCGAGCAGCGCGAGCAGCCACACGCTGCGCCAGAGGCGGCTGTGGATTCTTCGGCGGCAGACAGCGAGGAGCATCATTGAAGCAAGCATGGCGACAAACCAGGGTCAGAGCAACCCCGCGCTATCGGTCGATGTCTTTGAACCGATTGATTTGCCTGCTCGCCGTTTCAGTCAGTCGACGTTGCCGCCAGACGGCGAAAGCCGATGCCGCGTGCGCGGCCGATGTCGACCTCGAACCCGGTGATGCCGCCGGCATCGTCGCGCTTGAAACGCAGCAGGCCGCTGCCCGTGAAGGCATCGGCGAACGCCGGCGACAGCGGGAGGGGATCACCTCGGCGCGGATGCAATCTCAACTGCGTGCCGTCGACCGACAGCCGCCAGCGGACGTCGAGCTCCTCGCTTTCATATTCGCCGGCGAACGCGGCGAGGGCGTTTGCATCCGGGGCGAACGGCGCGACTGCATGCATCACCGTGCGCTGTGCGCCCATTTCGAGCGTCATGCGCCGAGGGCTGTCTTTGTCGTGGCGGAATTGCACGGCGGCTGGCACTGGGACATCGAGCATCCTGAAGCGGCCGTCGCCTTCGTAAGCCAGTTCGCTATCCTGGCCCCCGTCGCGGACGTACCAGAGCTTGCCGTCGCGGTGTTCAATTTTGCGCAACAGCGACTGCTCGGGTCCGTAGTAGGTACCGGTGTACTGGTCCTGCTCGAACGACGGTGCCGAGGCTATCGCCCCGGACGTTGCGTTGGCGTTGGCGTTTGCCTCCGCGGCCGGGACCCCCTTCGGAATAGCCTGCAACTGATCCGCGAGCACCACATCGGCCACGGCGTGCAAGAGTGTCCAGGGTTGGCTGGAGCCCACATTGCAAAGAGCCGCTGCAGCAATACCGGATCCGGGGAATCGCAGAAGCTCGGCGCGAAAGCCCATCCACGAGCCGCCATGTGAAACTTCGCGCAATCCGCGGTAGTCGTCGATGATCAAGCCGCGCGCGTAGGTGATCGGTTTGCCATCGTTGAGCGTGCCGACCTGCTGCAATCGTTCGATCAAGACACTGCCGCCGACCTTGGGCTCATAAAAGTTTGCGTCCCATCGCGCCAGATCCGCCACGGTGGTTTGGACTTGTCCATCGCCGGTCTGCTCCCACGCGGAGGTCGACAGAATCCAGCTGCCATCCGGACCCGGCTCGTAGGACGTTGCGCGACGCGGGACAACCTGAGTGTGGTCGTCGAGAAACCGGGTCTTGTGCATGCCGAGCGGCGCGAAGATGCGTTCCTGCGCGAACTCGCGCAGCGATTCGCCGCTTGCCTTCTTGACCACCAGCGACAGCAGGAAGTAACCGGAATTGCTGTAGCTGTGCTCGCTGCCGGGCGCGAAATCCAGCGCTTTCTGACGCGCGATTGCTCGCAGGGCATCAGCGTCGGTGGTGTGATCCTCGATGTTGATGCCACCGAGCATGAGCAAGCCGATGTAATCGCGGACGCCGCCGGTGTGATGCAGCAACTGGTCCAGCGTTACCTTGTCGAAGTACTCGGGCAGCTCAGGGACGTACTTGCGCACGCTGTCTTTGAGGGTGAGTTTTCCTTCCTGTTCCAGCAGCAGGATGCTCGCGGCAGTGAACTGCTTGGAGGTCGAACCGATGTCGAACACCGTCTTCAGCGGATCGATCGCCACATCGTGTTCGATGCTGGCCAGTCCGTAGCCCTTGGCATAGAGCACACGACCGCGTTCATAAACGGCAACCGAGCAACCCGGCGACCCGGGCTTGGCATACTCGGCGAATATCGCGTCGATACGCGGCGCCATGGCCGGATCGAAGACCGGTTCAGCGTTGATCGCAGACGAGAGCAGGAGCATCAACAGCGCAGCGACGTATGGGCGAAAGGTCATGGTGGCTCCGAGCGGGAAGGTTCACTCCTGCACAAGTGAAGCTTGGCAGTGCAGGATTTCTGGGGTTCGCGGGAAAGTCTACCTCCGAGCCGATCCGATCCCGCGCGTTCCCCGCAATCGTCGAACGATTGCACGAGGCCCTGCATGATATCTGGCAGCGTGATCGCTTCGACCATCTCGTCAACAACGCGGGCCTCGGGACGCGTCGGACACGCTGACGACATCGGACCGAGAATCGCACGTCTGCTCGGCGAGGCGAAGCGTTGGGTCACTGTGCAGCTCATCGAGGTGTCGGGCGGACAGGTGATCTGAACGCGCCCTCGGTCGGCGGGCTGGCCGCTGTCTCCTGGCATCCGTGGTGCTATGGTTTGGGGATGGGCAGGGCCACTGCAAGGATCCATTGCAAGACGAAGCTGTTGCGCCCGGCGCAGCCGAAGGACGCGACGTGGTCGTTCATCGTGCTGCCGAAGTCAGTCAGCGCGAAACTGCCGACGCGCAGCGTGGTCACAGTGGATGCCACGCTGGACGGCCTGGCGTTCCAGGCCATGCTTGAACCGGATGGCGAAGGCAGCCACTGGTTCAAGGTGGAGAAAATCTGGCGAGATGCGCTCGGCGCCACGGCTGGAGGCACCATCGACCTCGAAATCGCGCCGGTCGCCGAGGAGCCCGAGCCCGCGGTACCACCCGACCTGCGCGAGGCGATCGGCACCCGACCCGAAGCGCTTGCGACGTGGCGGGACATCACGCCGGTGGCGCGGCGCGACTGGATCCACTGGATCACGTCGGGCAAAAAGATGGAGACGCGTGTGAAACGCATCAGCGTTGCCTGCGACAAGCTCGCGACCGGCCAGCGTCGCGCCTGTTGCTTCGACCGCTCGGGCATGTACAGCAAGGGCAGCATGGGCGCGCCTCGAGCGGCGGAATGACGGGGCATGCTTGTGCGCCGATCCGAACCTGCGCGCAACGTCGGTATCCCGGCGACGACCTTCCCGCGCAGCTCGTGAATCGCGAACGGACCACGCCACATCGGCACCCTTCATGCACGATACGGCAGCAGCGGTGCAACGCAGTGCACTAACGCCAGTTCGCGCTGGATTCCCAGAATGCGACACTTCGGCTATAGCTCGCGTGATCAATCGGCACGCCCGAACCGCCCTCTTCGACACCGAGTGCATTGCGCATCATCGTGATCGGCGCCATCGGGATTTCTTCCGGTTTCATCGTGTAGAGACAGCCGACGATGCCCCAGTCGGCTTCGATCGGCGACGCTTCGCGTGCAAGTTGTTCGCGGCTGTAGAGGATGACGATCAGCCAGTTCGCGATCGGCGGTTCGATGTCTTCGAACCAGCGCACGAGCACCGGCAATTCATTGCGTGAGCGCGCCTCGTAGCCCGATCGCATCAGATCGCGATTCTGCGCGGTGATCGGCAGTGTCAGGCTGCGCGTGGTGGTCCAGTTGCGATGCACATGCAGCTTGCAGAACGGCGCGTAGCCATCGAGCACCTTTGACGGCGCCTGCTCATTGAGACGGCGCTCAAACGTCTCGGGCGTGCAATCCTGGATCGTGTTGCGGCGAGGCTCGCGCGGGAACAGGCGCGTGCGAGCAAACGATGTCAGCGTGATCGACATGGCAGGACGGCTTGATGAAAGGCCGTCAGCATACGTGCTGCGCGAACGCGGCTGCACGTACCCCGGCATGCGACGTGCAGATATATCGCTCTATCGCGACAAAGCGATTTATACTGCCCACCTGCCCCTCCGCGAGTATTCCGCGATGACGTCGATCAGCTTCGAGTTCTTCCCGCCGAAAACGGACGAGCAGCGCGAGGGACTCGAGAGAACCGTGCGCGCGCTGAAACCGCGTGCACCTGAATATGTGTCGATGACCTTCGGCGCCGGCGGCTCGACGTTGAACTACACGGTCGATGCGGTGCGCACCCTGCACGAACAGCATGCGCTCGATGCGGCGCCGCACCTTTCCTGCATGGGTGGAACGCGCGAGGAAATCCGCGCGCTGCTCGAGAACTACCGTTCGATCGGGCTGCGCCGTATTGTTGCACTGCGCGGCGACCTGCCCTCGGGCATGGCCACGTTTGGTGATTTTCGCTATGCGACCGATCTGGTCGAATTCATCCGCAGGGAAACCGGCGAACACTTCCACATCGAAGTGGCCTGCTATCCGGAAGTGCACCCGCAAGCCGAGGATGCGCATGCGGATATGGCCAATTTCAAGCGCAAGATCGATGCCGGCGCAAACGGTGCAATCACGCAATACTTCTACAACCCGGATGGCTATTTCCGTTTTGTCGAAGCGGCACAGCGTGTCGGCGTGACCGCGCCGATCGTGCCGGGCGTGATGCCGATCGCCAACTTCAGCCAGCTCAAGCGCTTCTCGGACATGTGTGGGGCGGAAATCCCGCGCTGGCTGGCCAAGCGCCTCGTCGCCTACGGCGACGACGCCGACGCGATCCGCGAGTTCAGTGCCGACGTGGTCGCCGACCTGTGCCGCAAGCTCATCGCTGGCGGTGCGCCGGGACTGCATTTCTATACATTGAACCGAGCCAGGCCGACCTTGGCGATCCTGGAGCGGATGTAGTCGGCAGCGCGGAAACGGGAATCGGTGATCGGGACTGGGCACGACATGAGCGGTTCGCGTTCATGCGCAAAACGCGCACTTCGCCAGGCTTGGAAAAGCGCGCCCCACGGCAAACTTCGCTGGCGCAACACGCTCCCCGTTGCCTGCTGCCGACATCACCCATTCGCCGCCAGATGCACGCCCGCCACGGCGCGGCCCGAGGGATCGGCGCTTTTGGCGAATGCGGGATCCCAGGCGATCGCGGCGGGTGACGAACAGGCGATCGACTTGCCACCTGGAATCGTCTCGGCGCAGGCCGCACCCGGGAAATGCTGTTCGAAGATGCGCCGGTAGAGATACGCCTCCTTGGTTTGCGGCGGATTGACCGGAAAGCGTGCGGCGGCCGCGGCGAACTCCCGATCAGCGACCTGTGCTTCGGCATGCGCCTTGAGGCCGTCGATCCATCCGTAGCCGACGCCGTCGCTGAACTGCTCCTTCTGCCGCCACAGGATCGAGTCAGGCAGGGCACCTTCGAAGGCTTCGCGCAACATGGCTTTCTCGATGCGTCCGTTGCCGGCCATCTTTGCCTTGGCATCGATCGACATGGCCACGTCGAGGAACTCGAGGTCGAGAAACGGCACGCGTGCTTCGACGCCCCAGGCCATCATCGACTTGTTGGCGCGCAGGCAGTCGTAGAGATGCAGCGCATCGATCTTGCGCACGGTTTCTTCGTGGAACTCTTTCGCATTTGGAGCTTTGTGGAAATACAGATAACCGCCGAAGATCTCGTCTGAACCCTCACCAGACAGCACCATCTTCACGCCCATCGCCTTGATCCGGCGCGCGAGCAGGTACATCGGTGTCGAGGCGCGTATCGAGGTGACGTCGTAGCTCTCGATGTGGCGGATCACTTCGGGCAGCGCATCGAGCCCTTCCTCGAAGGTGTATTCGAATCCATGGTGGACCGTTCCGAGGGACTTCGCGGCGATTTCGGCGGCGGCCAGATCGGGCGATCCATTCAGGCCGATCGCGAACGAATGCAATCGTGGCCACCACGCTTCGGACTGGTCGTCCTCCTCGACGCGGTGCCGCGCGAAGCGTGCCGCGCAGGCCGCCACCAGCGATGAATCGAGGCCGCCGGAAAGCAGCACGCCGTACGGCACGTCGGTCATGAGTTGGCGGTGCACGGCTTTCTCGAACGCATCGCGCAGATCGGCGGGCGCGATCGTCACGCCTTCGGTCGCCGCATAGTCGCGCCATGCTTTCTCGTAGTAGCGCACGAGCTTGCCCTCGCTGCTGTCGAAATAGTGGCCGGGCGGGAACGTAGCGACATCGGCGCAGACGCCGACCAGCGCCTTCATCTCTGATGCAACGCAAACGCGGCCGGCGCTGTCATGCCCCCAGTACAGCGGGCACACGCCGATCGGATCACGGGCGATGACGAAGCGTCGCGCGCTGCTGTCCCACAGCGCAAACGCGAAGATGCCATTGAGCTTGGCGACGCCTGAGGCGCCATGTTCGCGATACAGCGCGTTGATCACCTCGCAATCGGATTTCGTCTGGAATGCATACGGCTGCGCAAGTGCGCGTTCGAGTTCGCGGTGGTTGTAGATCTCGCCATTGACCGCCAGCACGAGCGTGCCGTCGGCCGAGCGCAGCGGTTGCGATCCGCCGGCGGGATCGACGATGGCAAGGCGCTCGTGCACGAGGATCGCGCCGTCATCGGTATGCACGCCGCTCCAGTCCGGTCCGCGATGGCGCTGACGTTGCGACAACTCCAGCGCGAGCCGGCGCAGGCCGGGCATGTCGTCACCCGACTGCAGGCCGAAGATTCCGAGGATCGAACACATGCGTCACTCTCCCGATCGAAAGATGAAAACGAAAAAGGCCCGCTCGGTGGCGGGCCTCTTGCGCGTGGTGATGAAACATTCCGTTACTGCGCGCCGGCCCCGATGTGCACGCACGGATTATTCGTCGCCTCGTTGACGTCGGCGGAAAATCGGCGAAGCATGGTGGCGACAGTGGACATGACCCGAACTAGACCAGAACACCCCGGCGATGGCAAGCATCGCTTGCGATTCAATTGCTTGCGCTTGAAACCATTCCTCGCGACGGCACTCGCGCTGTGCCTTGCACTGCCGACTCATGCACAGGATAGGACGATCCGGCGCTGCATCGGTGCGAATGGTGAGCCGACCTTCACTGACCAGCCATGCGCGACGATCGCGCCTCAAGTCGAGGCGGACGCGCTCGACGGCAGCGCGGCGGCAGGTCCAACCACGCAAACCTGCGCGATCTCGCCGGAGCAACTGCGCGAGCGCGTCATCAATGCGTTCACTGCAGGCAACGCCATTGCGCTGTCCGGTCTGTTCCTCTGGGATGGCTATCGCGGACGCTCATCGACTTCACACCTGCAGGATCTGGCCAAGCTCGTGGTCGAGCCATTGATCTCGGTCGAAGTCGACACGTTCACCGACACCTCGCGCGATCAGAGCCCGCTCTCGTCATCGCTGATCATCCGCAGCGCACGCGGTCTCGAGCGCGTGCCGCTCGAGGCGATCACGACCTTGCGCGTGTCGACGCAGGGCGGCTGCAGCTGGCTCGTGTTGCCGGATTGAATCACCGCGCAGTCCGTGCGGATCGCGACCCGCGGTCAGTACCGTTATGATTGCCGGCTGACCACCAAGGATTCTTCTCATGGCTGCGAGCTATCCCGAGTTCATCTGGCAGAACGGCGAGATCAAGCCGTGGGCCGACGCGACCACGCACGTGATGGCGCATGCGCTGCATTACGGCTCGTCGGTGTTCGAGGGCATCCGCAG
>JBBSOU010000101.1:0-12716 GCA_038259445.1 Lysobacterales bacterium
ACCCGGAAGCGTCCGAGCACATCGACCGCACGATCCAGCTCATCCACGGTGCCGGCTGCAAGGCCGGCCTCGTGTTCAATCCGGCCACGCCGTTGCACTATCTCGAGCACGTGCTCGACGAGCTCGACCTCGTGCTGATCATGTCGGTCAATCCGGGGTTCGGCGGGCAGAGTTTTCTTCCGTCGGCGCTCGACAAGCTGCGTCGCGTGCGCGAGTTGATCGATCGCTCCGGCCGCGACATCCGGCTCGAGATCGACGGTGGCGTGAAGACCGACAACATCGCCGAGATCGCCGACGCCGGCGCCGACACCTTCGTCGCCGGCTCGGCGATCTTCAGCCAGGCGGACTATGCCGGCGTGATCGCGGCGATGAAGAAGGCCGTCGCGCAGGCTTGATGGCCGGCACGCTGCCATCTGCCACGCTGCCCGTCGATCAGCTCAGCCCTTCCGCCTTCAAGGCGGCCTGCACTCCGGCATCGGCCTGCATGCGCGCCTTGAACGCCGCAATGTTCGGCAACCCGGAAAGATCGACGCCGAGATGATCGGCCCAGCGCAGCGTGATGTAGAAGTACGGATCGGCGAAGCTGCGGAAACCGGCCAGCCAGTCGTTTCCCTCGAGCTGTTTTTCGGCCTGTTCGAAGAGAGAACGAACACGCTTGTGCGCCGGCTCCTTCAGCGCCGCGCGCGCGCCTTCGTCGGCAATGAAACGGGCCGGCCCGAACAGCGGATGGAATGCCGGGTGCAGGTCGGCGTTGACGAACGCGAGCCAGCGGTTTGCTTCGGCGCGCTGGCGCGGCGAACCATCGCCGCCGAGATTCGCCTCGGGGTGCGAGTCGGCGATGTAACCCAGGATCGCGGCATTCTGCGTGAGCACGAAGTCGCCGTCCTCGATCGCCGGAACCGCACCGGTCGGATTGATCGCGAGATAGGCGGGTGCCTTCATCTCCTCGGCGGTCAGGACCTTGACCTCGAACGGCGCGCCGACCCAGTGCAGCGCGATGTGGTCGGCGGTCGAGCACGCGCCGGGTTTGCTGTAGAGCTTCATGCGACATTCCTCATGGTGACCAGACCTACGAGGTTGGTGCCGCCATCGGCGATTCAAGTCGGCACACGCTGCAGCGGGCGCCGTGCACGCAGGCTCTCGGTCGCCGCAGGTAACGTGGCGATGCGTCGGGTCCGGCGCAGGATACGCGTCGAGAGCAGCGCCTTCAGGATGCCGGTCGCGCCGGAAGTCGCTCGAACAACCGCTTGGTGCGAAGTCAGCGGCGCCAGCCGAAACGGCCTGCGACCCGGATATCCCGGCGCAACGCGCCCATGCCTTCCGGCCCTCGGACACGAGCGAAAACGCCGATAGAATCACCGGTTCAGTCTTTGCCGGAGAGCGTCGATGCGCCGTAGCACCCTGTTTGTCCTGATCGCGCTCGTTGCGAACGCGTCGGTCAATGCAATGCCGGCAGGTGATTCGCGATTGCTGCGCTTTCCGGACATCTGCGCCGATGCGATCACCTTCGTGCACGGTGGAGACATCTACTGGGTCGGTGCCAACGGCGGTACCGCGCTGCGTCTGACCTCGCATGCCGGGCAGGAGCTGTATCCGAAGTTCTCGCCGGATTGCCGGCAGATCGCGTTCTCGGCCGAATACGACGGCACGCGCCAGGTGCATGTGATTCCCGCAGCGGGCGGCGTACCGCGCCAGCTGACCTGGTACAACGACGTCGGCGCACAGCCCCCGCGCGGCGGCACCGATTACCGCGTGCTCGACTGGACGCCGGATGGCAGGAACATTCTCGTCCGTGCCAATCGGGCGCCGACCGACGATCGCGGAGGCCGTCCGTTCCTGGTGCCGGCTGATGGCGGCATGGAAACCGCGCTGGCGATACCGGAGACCGGCGGCGGCATGCTCTCGCCCGATGGCACGCACTATGTCTACACACCGATCGACCGCGAGTTCCGCAGCTGGAAGCGCTACCGCGGCGGTCGTGCGCAGGACATCTGGACCTACGATCTCGGTAACAACACCTCGAAACGCCTGACCGACAACGTCGCCACCGACAACCAGCCGATGTGGGTCGGCGACACGATCTATTTCACCTCCGACCGCAACTACACGCTGAACCTGTTCGCGATGTCGCCCGACGGCGGCGACGCGCGCCAGGTGACCCACTTCACCGACTTCGACGTGCTCTGGCCGAGTGCCGGCAAGGACGCGATCGTTTTCGAGAACGGCGGGGTGATCTGGCGCTTCGATCCGGCGACGGCTGAAGCGAAACAGATTCCGATCCGTGTCACCGGCGATTTCGTGCAGACGGTGCCGGCGTGGAAGAACGTTGCCGGCCAAATCGAATCGATTGATCTGTCGGCCGATGCGAAGACGATCCTGTTCGGCGCGCGCGGCGAAGTGTTCCGCCTGAGCGGCAAGGACAAGGACATCCAGAACATTTCGCGCACGCCCGATGCGCGCGAGATCGGCGTGACTCTTTCGGCCGATGGCAAGCAGGTAGCCTACCTGTCCGACGCCAGCGGCGAGTACGAGATCTACACGCAGCCGGTTGCCGGTGGCGAGCCGAAGCGGATCTCGCGCGATGGCGGCATCTGGCGCGGCCCGCCGACCTGGTCGCCGGACGGTCGTCACATCGCCTATGCCGACAAGCAGCAGCGCCTGCGCGTGGTCGATGTCGCCAGCGGTACCACGCGTGACGTCGACAGCAGCCGCAACGACGACATCACCGAGTATGTGTGGTCGCCCGATGGCCAATGGCTCGCCTACACGCTGACCGCCGATACCAGCCTGTCGCGAATCTGGCTGTACTCGCTGAAGGACGGCTCGCGCACGGCGGTCACCGAGTCAACCTCGAGCGCATCCTCGCCGGCATTCGATCCGAAAGGTCGCTGGCTGTATTTCCTTTCCAACCGCGACTACCAGCTGACCTTCAGCGCATTCGAACAGAACTACCTGTACACGAACGCGACGCGCATCTACGCGGTCAGTCTCGCCGCCGACGGTCCATTCCTGTACCGCGACGATGCGACCGATGCGAAACCCGCGAAGGCCGACGAGGCTGGCGACAAGCCTGCAGCGCCGAAACCGCTGCGCGTCGACCTCGCCGGCATGATCGGTCGCGAGCAGGTGCTGAAGGCACCGGCCGGCAATTATCCGGCACTGCAGGCAAGCGCCGATGCGGTGTTCTTCGCGGCCTCGGGTGGCGGTCGTGGCGGCGCTGGATTCGAGCTGCGCATGCTCGCGCTCGATGCCGAAAAGGAAGCCGTCATTGCGCGCGGCCTGAATGGCTTCCGGGTCAGCGCCGACGGCAAGAGCGTGCTGGCCCAGCAAGGCGACAAGGTCGCCGTGCTCGAGGCCAAGGCCGACCAGGACTTCGGCAAGGCTACGCTCGATCTTTCCCGCCTCAAGCTGCTGGTTGATCCGGCGCGCGAATGGAAGCAGCAGTTCGTCGATGGCTGGCGCATCCTGCGCGACTGGTTCTACGACCCCGGCATGCACGGTGGCATCGAACGCTGGAACACCATCCGCGCGCGCTACGAGCCGCTGGTCGCCTACGCCGCGACGCGCCAGGACCTCGACTACATCTTCCAGGAACTGGTCGGCGAACTGAATGCCGGCCATGTCTATGTGCAGCAGGGCGACGAGCCGAAAATCGAACGCACGCCGGGCGGCCTGCTCGGCGCCGAAATCGTCGCCGATGCATCGGGCTACTTCCGGATCGGCAAGATCTACGCCGGCAGCAACTGGGACGAGCGCAACCGTTCGCCGCTGACCGAGGCGGGCGTCAGCGTGCGCGAGGGCGAGTACATCGTCGCTGTCGACGGCGTCGATGCGCGTTCGGTGAAGAACTTCTACCAGCTGCTGCAGGACAAGGGCGATCGCCATGTGTTCCTGCGCGTGAGTTCGCGCGCCGATGGCACTGGCGCGCGCGAAGTGCGCGTGAAGACACTGACCTCCGAGCTGGCCTTGCGCTACGCCGACTGGGTCGCCTCGCGACGCGCAATGGTCGACCGGCTGTCAAACGGACGCATCGGCTACATCCATGTGCCGAACACCTCGCAGGATGGCAACCGCGAGTTGTTCAAGGGCATGCTCGCGTATGCGCACAAGGATGCCTTGATCCTTGACGATCGCTACAACGGCGGCGGCTTCATTCCGGACCGCATGATCGAACTCGTTGCACGCCAGCCGCTGAACTTCTGGAAACGTCGCGGGCTCGATCCGCAGGCTACGCCGCTGCTGTCGCACAGCGGCCCGAAGGCGATGCTGATCAACGGCCAGTCGAGTTCCGGTGGCGATGCGTTTCCGTTCTACTTCCGCAAGCTCGGCCTTGGCACGATCATCGGCACACGCACCTGGGGCGGCCTGATCGGCATCTCCGGCAATCCTTCGCTCGCCGATGGCGGCACCCTGCTTGCGGCGACGTTCCGCTTCATGGACACCGATGGCACGTGGGCGGTCGAGAACGTGGGCGTGGCTCCGGACATCGAAGTGATCGACCGCCCCGAACGGATCGCCGCCGGCGGCGACCCGAGCATCGAGAAGGCCGTCGACGTGCTGCTGCAGGAACTTGCGGCGAAACCGCCGGGCAACCCGGTGGCACCGCCGGCGCCGGACAATTTCGGCGATCCGCTCGGTTCGAAGCGGCGCTGAACGCGATGCCTGGCGGCGCCTGTCGATCGTCCCGGCGACGATTGGCCGGCGCAGCGCAGGTGCAGGACCGTCGATGCAGGTGCGTTATGCTGCGCGCGGATGGCCACTCCGGAGCAGCGGGTCGATGCAGAGTTTCGTCTACAAGAGCGTGCGCAAGGCCGACACCTACGTGTTCCTGCGCGAGAGCGAGTCCTTCGACGTGCTGCCCGTGTCACTCGCCGAAACGCTCGGCGAACTGCAGTTCGTGATCGAGGTTGAATTGGTGCCGCAGCGCAAGCTTGCGCGCGAGGACGTCACTGTGGTCATGGCGAATCTCGCCGAACGCGGCTTCCACCTGCAGATGCCGCCGCCGCTTGTGCCGTTGTCGGATGCTTGATTTCGAGCACGCCACCAGCATGCGCATGGCCTTGACGTGAACGTGGTGAACCTGCGCATCGACACACTGCGGACAACGCGGCCGTGGCCGCGGACGGGTTGAGATATGGCCAAGCCTGCCACCGACCGTCCGCGTTCGCTGCTGATCGGAGTCGTCCGCTTCATTCCCGCACTCGTCGTTTTCGCGGCGACTCTGCCGCTTGTGCACACGCTCGCACTCGTGCCATTGCTGATCGGCAGCGCATTGATGCTGACCGCCATCTGTGCCGGCATCGGCTTCGACATGGAATCGAGTTTCGCGCGCAGCGTGGCGCGTCGCGGCCTGGCCGGCCTGGTGCTGTTCAGCGCGTACACGGGCTACGTTGCGATTTTGCTCGCCGCTCCGGCACTGTGGCTCATGCGCGATCCGTCGCTGCCGGCGGCGTTGGCACTGTCGGCCGCCGCGCTGCTCGCGCTGCTGTCGCTGTGGCGGCTCTGGCCGGCCTTTGTGCTGCCATTCGTCTGGGATGACGCGTATCCGCAGGAGTCGGGCGGTTCCTGGCTGTTCGCGGCATTGCGTCGTTCGCTGGCCTTTGCGCGACATCTGACCGGCGAGCACGAGTTGTTCTTCAGCCACGGACTCCCGGCGGCGCTCGGCGTGCTGCTGGTCAGCGTCGGCGCGCTCGCGCTGGCCGGTCTTGGCGGTGTCGTGCCGAGCGAAGTGCGCCTGACGGCGTTGATCACCTATGCGCTCGTCATCGTGCCGCTCGCGCATCTCGTGCTCGCCACGCGCTGCGTCAACGCGCTGCTCGCCGATGCCCGCAGGCAGCGTCCGCGCGCGGTCGACCTGCCAGCGCCACCGATGGAGGCACTGCCGCCGGCGTTGCCGAGCGGCATCGGCGCGAGTGAACTCGGTGCGACCCTGCTGTGTGCGGCTCGATCGGGCCAGATCGACCTCGCCCTGGCTGCACTGCAGCGAGGCGCCGATCCGGACACCTTGCCGGCGCCGACCGAACGCGACCAGCGCAGTGTGCTGATCCACGCCGTGATCCTGCCCGACTTGCGCCTGCTGCGCGGATTGATCGCCAAGGGTGCCGACGTCAATCGCGTGCACGGTGGACTCGCGCCGCTGATCGCGGCGACGCGCGACAGCTACCAGGGCCGGCCCGATGCAATCATGACCCTGCTCGCCAACGGTGCCGACACGCGCGTGGTCGATGCCGATGGCAATACCGCCCTGCACCACGCCGCGCTGTGTGGCGAACCGATCGTCACCGCGCTGCTGCTCGATGCGGCGGCACCGGTAAACGCGCTCAACAACGAGGGCATGACGCCGCTCGGCGTCGCCTGCGCGAACGCGAACTGGGCGCTCGCCGAGTTCCTGCTCGAGCGTGGCGCGCGCAGCGAGGTCGAGCACGGCCAATCGGCGCTGCAACTCGCCGCCGGCGTGCAGGATGACGACGCCACCGGCGTCAAGCTGCTGTTGCGCCGAAAGGCGCGTGTCGATGCATTCGGGCCGCTCGACCGCACTGCCCTTCTCTCGGCTGCGCTGGCCGGACACACCCGCATCGCCGAGGCACTGATCGCCGGCGGTGCCAACGTCGACCTTGCCGATCAGCACGGCACGACCGCACTGATGGAAGCCGCACGCTCGGGATCGGTCGCGATCATCCACGCGCTCGGCAAACGCAAGGTCGACCCCGATCGCGCCGATGCCACGGGTCGCACCGCGCTGATCATCGCCTGCACCTCGAGACTTTCCAGCGAAGAAACGGTTCGTGCCCTGCTCGCACTCGGCGCCGATCGCAGCAAGGTCGCCGGCGACGGCAAGCGTGCGCTCGATCATGCTGCGGCCAGCGGGCGCTGGCATATCGTCGCCCTGCTCGATCCCGGCTTTCCGCTGCCGAGCAGCCTAGCCCCGACCGCGCCGCTGGCCGAAGCCGCAAGCGCCGCGCACCTGATCGATGCATTGCGCTTCGGCCACTGGAATGTCGCCGACGAAATGCGTGCATCGCTCGCGAACTGGCCACCCGCGGAATTCGCCAGCCTCTATCTCGGTCTCGTCGACGCCGAACACGTGCGCGCCCGCGACTGGGTCTGCAATGCCGGATTGCCGCTCGAGGTGCGTTGCGCCGATGGACGCACGCTGCTCGACACACTGATCGACGGTTTGCCGGCGTCGATCGCGGCGACCCGCCAACTGCTCGACCGCGGCGTGGCCGTCGGCGGCGCCAGCCTGGTCGCGCGCGTGCTCGAACCCGCGCCGGTCGGCGGCGACAACCAAGACCTGTGCGCGCTCGCCGCCGAGTTGCTCGCGCGTGGCGCCGATCCGTTCGGTCGCGTGGCCGGCGACACCGGCGCCGTGCATCTGGCCGCGGCACTCGGAGCACCTGCCCTGCTCGAGCGTCTGCTCGACGCGGGTGACGACGCCAACGCGCGCGATTCGCGCGGGAGAATGCCGCTGCATTTCGCCTTGAAGGCGACCGGCGCGAACACGGTGGCGATACTGCGCGCGCTGATCCGTCACGGCGCCGATCCGGAACGTGCTTCGGCCAGTGGCGAAACCGCCCTCGGCCTTGCCCTCGCGCGCGCCGAACGCGACCTTGTCTACTGGCTGAACTGGCCGCGCTGGCGTCTGCCGCGGCGCACGCTGGTGTCCAGCGACCTGCCACATGCAGCTGCCAATGGCGATGTCGATGCGGTCGACAAGCTGCTCGCGCTCGGTATCCCGATCAATGCAATCGACAGCCAGGGCGCCACTGCCCTGATCCGTGCAGCCGGCTCGGGCTACGCCGGACTCGTGGTGCGCCTGCTTGAAGCCGACGCCGATGCCACGCATGCCGCGCACTCGGGGGCCACCTGCCTTTCGGCAGCGGTGGCGGCACGGCGCGAAGCAGTGGTCACGACACTGCTGCAGCATGACGTCGCTGCCGACCAGCGTCTGCCCGGCGGCGGCACACCGCTGATGATCGCCGCCGCTCTCGGCCTGCCGCGCCTTGCCGAGCCGCTGCTGGAGCGCGGCGCCGATGCGAATGCCGCCGATGAACGTGGCAACACGCCGCTGCTCACCGCTGCGCAGTTCGCCTTCGACAACCGTGACACGGCAGTATGCTCGGAACTGCTCGAACTGCTGCTGCGCGCCGGTGCTCGTCTCGATGCGCGCAACCAGTCCGGCCAGACCGCCCTGCTGCTGCTGCTCGGCGCGCGCGCGGAACCGGGGGCGCGCTGCGATGCACAGCATCTCGGTCAGCTCGTGCGGGTGCTCATCGACAAGGGCGCCGCCGTCGACAGTCAGGACCAGCGCGGCGTGACGCCGCTGCACGCATGCGCAATGCATGGCCTGCTCGGCGTGGCGCGCGCGCTCAAGGCACACGGTGCACCGATCGATCAGGTGGACGGCCTCGGCCGCAGTCCGGGACAGATTGCGGCGCTGCTCGGCTATGTCGACGTCGCCAACGAACTCGGCGTCGTGCGCAGCCAGGTACCGGGTCCGCGACAGACGCTGCGCAAGCGCGTGATCGACTGATCGCGCAGTGGCGCGCCGCGAACGCGATTGCCGACGCATCGCCGCACCACTGCAGGCGTTCGAGCCAATACGCTAGCATTGGCGCCATGAGCGAATCGGAAACTACCCATTTCGGCTACCGCGACGTCGCCGCGGCCGACAAGGCGCGCATGGTCGGCGAGGTCTTCAGTTCGGTTGCGCGCCGCTACGACATCATGAACGACCTCATGTCGTTCGGCGTGCACCGCCTGTGGAAGCGCCACTTCGTCGCCACCAGCGGCGTGCGTCCCGGCGACAGCGTGCTCGATCTGGCCGGTGGTACCGGTGACATTGCCGCGCTGCTCTTGCCGCGTGTCGGCGACAAGGGACGCATCGTGGTCGGTGACATCAACGGCGACATGCTGCGCGTCGGCCGCGACCGCATGATCGATCGCGGCAAGCTCTCTGGTCTCGAATGGGCGCAGATGGACGCCGAGGCGTTGCCGTTTCCGGATCATTCGTTCGATTGCGTGACAATGGCGTTCGGCCTGCGCAACGTCACGCGCAAGGAGCGTGCGCTCGAGGAGATCCATCGCGTGCTGAAGATCGGCGGACGTGGCCTCGTGCTCGAGTTCTCGGCCGTGCGCGAACCGCTGCTCAAGCCGTTGTACGACTTCCACTCGTTCCAGGTGCTGCCGCGCATCGGCCGCCTGATCGCCGGTGACGAGGCCAGCTATCGGTATCTCGCCGAGTCGATCCGCAAGCATCCCGACCAGGCCACACTCAAGGCAATGATGGAAGAGGCCGGCTTCGCCCGCGTCGACGTGCGCAACCTGTCGGCCGGCATCGTCGCAATCCACCGCGGCTATCGGGTCTGAGTCGCTGCACCGAAGCAACCCGGCGCAGGCAGGAAAAAGCCGCAGCGCGAACGCTGCGGCTTCTGCAATAAAGGCCGGACAGGAGATGATTCGCGTCCTGCAAATCATTCCCCCCCTGCCCGGCCAGGGGGACTGGCGCGACGATCGCAACCGTCGATGGCTGGAAGCTTGCCGGGTGGATGACGCAGTGCCTAGCTGTCAGTTCTGACAGCTAGACTGAACGAAGAAAATTTGCTAGGCCCTGTCTGGTTTGCGTCGCGCCCGCGGAAGTTGGCTGTGTGGTGACAGCGCTTCGCCTGTTCGCGCGACGCGATCCTCGTCAGAGCGCGATCAACTGCAACGCGATCGCGCGCGTGACGGCCTGGCGGCGCCCGATAACGCCGAGCTTCTTGGCCGCATTGTTGAGATGGAAGATCACGGTGCGCTCGCCAATGCCGATCAACTGGCCGATCTCCCAGCTGGTCTTGCCTTCTGCGGCCCAGCGCAAGGTGTCGATCTCACGCTGGGTCAGGTGCACGGGTTCCGGCGCGGCCGTCTGCCACGCGCGCTGCGCCGTCTCATGCACGATGGCCGCGAGCAGCAGCAGTGCACCGAGCGACGTGCGTTCGAGAACGTCGGCGGAGCGCTCACCGCTAGCCACGTTCATCATCGTCGAGTGACCGCCCGGCGCGTGCATCGGCACGGCAACGCCGGAGCGCAGGTCGAACCCGGCCGCTTCGCGAAAGTAGCGGATGCGTGATCCACTGCTGGCAGAAACAGGGCCCGAGGTCCATGCGCGAGGCGTGACGTGCAGGCGGCAATGCTGGACGAGCGGGTCGATCTCGAGGTAACCGTGGCGATCGTAATAGCCGAGCCAGTCGGTCGGGAAATTGCCGAGAACCGTGCCGGTACGCTGCGACGGCGACAGGTTCGTGTGCATCCAGCGATCGAATCCGAGTGCGCGCAGCTGGCGCGCGACTTCCCGATCGAGCTGGTCAGTCGTCTCGCAGGCGCGCAGGCTTTGCAGTCTTTCGATGTCGTCGAGCATGGTCACAACCGTCCGGAACACGATACTACCGCTACTGGATACGAAGAACAGTGACAACCTGCGGATGCTCTGATCAAGTCTGCGCAGGCGTGCGGAAAATGAGCGCGTGCCCGCACCAGCCGGCGTCGGTTTCACACGATGGCATACTGGTAATCCCTGCTTTCGCGGAATCGTGCCGATGATTCGTCTTTTCGCCGCCGTAGTCGCAGCGCTTGCCACCCTGCCGGCCTGGGCCAAGGCTGATCCCCACAGTCATGCCGAGCCGTCGATCGTGAGCGTGCGTGCGCTTGATCTCGACCTCGCTGTGGATTTCGCGAGGCGGGAACTGAGCGGCACCGCTGAACTGAAACTCGACTGGCACGATACCGATGCGCGCACGCTCGTACTCGACACGCGTGATCTGAAGATCGACAAGGTCGAGGCACTCGACGCGGCGGGAAAGGCCAGTCCGGCCGCGTTCACGGTGTCGCCGCGTGACCCGATCCTCGGCTCGGCCCTGCGCATCGAACTGGCTGACGCGGTACCGGCCGTGCGCATCCGTTATCGCACAGTGCCAGAAGCATCCGGACTGCAATGGATGACCCCGGCGCAGACCTCGAGCCGCAAACATCCCTTCATGTTCTCGCAGTCGCAGGCGATCCATGCGCGCAGCTGGATCCCGCTGCAGGACACGCCGTCGGTTCGTTTCACCTACACGGCCAGGGTCAAGGCGCCAAAGGCGCTGCGCGTGGTCATGAGTGCCGACAACGACATCGCCCATGCACTCGACGGCGACTATCGTTTCACGATGGCACAGCCGATCCCGTCGTATCTGCTGGCTATCGCGATCGGCGAAATCGCGGTACGCGAAACCGGTCCGCGCACCGCAGTGTTCGCCGAGCCGTCGATCGTCGAGAAGGCGGCCAGGGAGTTTGAAGACACCGAAAAGATGATCGTTGCCACCGAAAAACTGTACGGGCCGTATCGCTGGGACCGCTACGACATCCTCGTGCTGCCGGCGAGTTTTCCGTTCGGCGGCATGGAGAATCCGCGCATGACCTTCGCCACGCCGACCATCGTCGCCGGCGACAAGAGTCTGGTCGGACTGATCGCGCATGAACTTGCGCATTCGTGGTCTGGCAATCTCGTCACCAACTCCAACTGGCAGCACATGTGGCTCAACGAAGGCTTCACGACATATGTGGAGAACCGCATTGTCGAAGCGGTCTATGGCAAGGACGAAGCAACCATGCAACTGGTCGTCGATGACCAGGAACTTCGCACCGACATCGCCGACATGAAACCGGGCGAACAGTTGCTGGTGGCCGACCTCACGGGGATCGATCCCGACGAAGGCCTGAGCAGTATTCCCTACGAGAAAGGTCGCCTTTTCCTGCGCTTTCTCGAATCGCGTTACGGGCGCGAGGCGTTCGATCCATTCCTGCGCGCCTACTTCGACCACTTTGCCTTCCAGAGCATCCTGACGCCGCAGTTCCTCGCCTACTACGACGAGAACCTGGCGAAGAAGTACCCGGGCAAGGTCAGCCACGCGGAAATCGACGAGTGGCTGCACAAGCCCGGCATTCCGGCGAACGCACCGGTGGCGCATTCGGCGCGCTTCGATGCGGTCGACAAGGCAAGTGCGGATTTCCTTGCAGGCACGCTGGCGGCGAAGGACATTCCGGCGACGCGGTGGGTCACTTACGAATGGCTGCGTTTCGTCAATGCACTGCCGCCAAAGCCGAACGTAACGCAGATGAAGGAACTTGACGCTGCCTGGAAACTCAGCGACAGCGGCAATGGCGAGATCGCCTTCCGCTGGTATGTCGCCAGCGTGCGCGCCGGCTACACCGACGCACGAGGGCAGATCGCGGCATTCATCGAACATATCGGCCGACGCAAGCTGGTCGTGCCGATCTACGAGGAGCTGGCCAAGACCGAGGAAGGCAAGGCTTTCGCGATCGCGAGCTACCGCAAGGCGAAGCCCGGCTATCACCCGCTCACGCAGGGCAGTGTCGAGAAGGTGCTCGGTTTGCGCTAGTGGAACGTCAGCATCGTGGCAGCGACTCGCCCACTTGATGTGACAGGGAAGTCGCTCCCATACAAGCAGGCAGCGTCGCTGATTCTTGTGGGGGGAAGTCGCTCCCACACGAACAGGCAGCGTCGCAAATTCTTGTGGGAGAGACGTTGTTCCCACACAAGCCCACAGCGTCGCGGACTATTGTGCGATGGACTTCAGTCCCGGTTCCTTTCGCGCGAGTTGGACAAGACTTTTTTACGCACCAGCCCTCACCCGAACGGCCACAGGTCCCAGTACCACGCGAAGGCCGACACACTGATC
>JBBSOU010000102.1:0-12618 GCA_038259445.1 Lysobacterales bacterium
ACTGTTGCTCCACCTGCCGCGATGTCGGCGACCGTCGTGAAAGCGGCTGCTGTTGTTTCGGCACAAGCGAGCGAATCAGCGTTCGCGCTGACGCCGCCACACAGCCCCGCGCAGATGCGCGTGACCAAGCGCAACGGCAGCAGCGAAAGCGTCGACCTCAACAAGATCGTGCGCGCGGTCACGCGCAGTGCCGAAGGCCTGCATGCGATCGAGCCGATGCGCGTCGCGCTGAAGACGATCGGCGGCATCTATGACGGTGCGACCACGCGCGAACTCGATGAACTGTCGATCCGCACCTCGGCGGCGTTGACCGCGGAGGAACCCGAGTACGGCTATCTCGCCGCGCGCCTGCTGTCGTCCTACATCGACAAGGAAGTGGCCGGCCAGGAAATCCAGTCGTTCTCGCAGGCGGTCGCGCGCGGCGCCGAGGTCGGCATCATCAACGCGCGGCTGCGAGACTTCGTCGTTGCGAATGCGCGCAAGCTCAACGACGCCATCGATCCGCTGGCGACACGCCGCTTCGAGTATTTCGGCCTGCGCACGGTGTATGACCGTTATCTGCTGCGCCACCCGGAGCTGCGCAAGGTCATCGAGACGCCGCAGTATTTCTTCATGCGCATTGCCTGCGCACTCGGCGGCGGTTCGCTGGCCGAGACACTCGAGCTCTACAAGCTGCTGTCCTCGCTCGAATACATCCCGAGTTCGCCGACGCTGTTCAATGCCGGTACGGCACATGAGCAGTTGTCGTCGTGCTTCCTGCTCGACTCGCCGCTCGATTCGCTCGAAAGCATCTACGACACGTATGCCGACGTCGCCAAGCTGTCGAAGTTCGCCGGTGGCATCGGTCTTTCGTATTCGCGCATCCGTTCGCGCGGGTCGTTGATCAAGGGCACCAATGGGCACTCGAATGGCCTCGTGCCATGGCTGAAGACACTCGACGCCTCGGTCGCCGCGGTCAATCAGGGTGGCCGGCGCAAGGGCGCGGCATGCGTGTATCTGGAAACCTGGCATGCCGATATCGAGGAGTTCCTCGAGCTGCGCGACAACACCGGTGACGAAGCGCGGCGCACACACAATCTCAACCTCGCCAACTGGGTGCCCGACGAATTCATGCGTCGCGTCGAGGCCGATGCCGACTGGTCGCTGTTCGATCCGAAGCGCGTGCCGGACCTGGTCGATCTGTGGGGCGAGGCGTTTGATCGCGCCTACGCGAAGGCCGAAGCCGACGGCCTGGCCACGCGCTCGGTCAAGGCGCGTGAGCTCTATTCGCGCATGCTGCGCACGCTCGCGCAGACCGGCAATGGCTGGATGACCTTCAAGGACCGCTGCAACGCGACCTCGAATCAGACTGCGCATTCCGGCAATGTCGTGCATCTGTCGAACCTGTGCACGGAAATCCTCGAGGTGACCTCGGCCAGTGAAACCGCCGTGTGCAATCTCGGCTCGATCAACCTTGCGCGCCACGTCAACGATGGCGCATTCGATTTCGACAAGCTCGCCGTCACCGTGCGCCGCGCCGTGCGCCAGCTCGATCGTGTGATCGATCTCAACTTCTATCCGATCGACACGGCCGCCAGCGCCAACCGCAAATGGCGCCCGGTCGGACTCGGCGTAATGGGTTTGCAGGACGTGTTCTTCCAGCTGCGTCTGGCCTTCGACAGCGAAGCCGCGCTGGCCCTGTCGGCGCGCATCGCCGAGGAAATCTACTTCCACGCACTCGGCGAATCCTGCGCGCTGGCCGAGGCGGTCGGCGCGCATCCCGGCTTCACCGAAACGCGCGCCGCCAGCGGCGATCTGCAGTTCGACTATTGGCCGCGGGCACGCCCGACCATCAGCGCCGAACGCTGGGATGCACTGCGCGATCGCATCCGCGCGAACGGGCTGCGCAACTCGTTGCTGATCGCGATCGCGCCGACAGCGACAATCGCCTCGATCGCCGGCTGCTACGAATGCATCGAGCCGCAGGTGTCGAACCTGTTCAAGCGCGAGACGCTGTCGGGTGACTTCCTCGTCATCAACCGCTATCTGGTCGAGGAGCTGAAAACACTCGGCCTGTGGACCGAGGCGGTACGCGACGAGATCAAGCGCGCCGAAGGCTCGATTCAGGGTATCGCGGCGATCCCCTCGACACTGCGCGAGATCTACCGCACGGTGTGGGAGTTGCCGCAGAAGGCGCTGATCGACCAGGCGGTCGCGCGCGGCGCCTACATCGACCAGAGCCAGTCGCTCAATCTGTTTCAGGAAAACCCGAACATCGGCCGGCTGTCGTCGATGTACATGTACGCATGGAAAGCCGGCGTCAAGACCACCTACTACCTGCGCTCACGCCCGGCCACGAAGATCGCCAAGGCCACGCTCGGCGAAAGCGCGACCCAGGCACCGACGCCGGCCGCACCGGTGAGCGTCGAGGACGCGACCAGCGCGGTCTTCTGCTCACTCGAGAATCCAGAGGTTTGCGAGGCGTGTCAGTAGATCGACCGCGCGAAAATCTGCGGGCAGGCCGCGTGTCTCTTCGTGGGAAACGCCTGCAGACATGATGCTTTCTCGCGCCATGACAAAGGCCATCACGGCTGGCTTTCAACAGCGAAGCTGGTCAGCCGTTTCCTGCGAGGCGCCGAACGCAGCGAATGCATCGGCGTCTCTCGTGTCCCCACATAGCATCCATTGAAGAAGCCCATGTCCGCCCAACCCCCCATCCGCACCCAACGCCTGCTCGATCCCGGCTTCGAACTGACCCTGCGGCCGATGCGCTATCCGCTGTTCTTCGAGATGTATCGCAATGCGATCAAGAACACGTGGACGGTCGACGAGGTCGATTTCGCGCCCGACATCAATGATCTCAAGGCGAAGATGTCGGCCGCCGAGCGGCATCTGATCCATCGCCTGGTCGCGTTCTTCGCGACCGGCGATTCGATCGTCTCCAACAACCTCGTGCTCAACCTGTACAAGCACCTCAACGCACCCGAGGCGCGCATGTACCTGTCGCGCCAGCTGTATGAGGAAGCGCTGCATGTGCAGTTCTACCTGACCCTGCTCGACACCTACCTGCCCGATCCCGACGAGCGCAACCAGGCCTTCGCCGCGATCGAGAACATTCCGTCGATCCGGCGCAAGGCCACGTTCTGCTTCAAGTGGATCGATTCGATCGGCCAGCTCGACCGGATCGAGACGCGCGAACAGCGTCGCCGGTTCCTGCTCAACCTGATCTGCTTCGCTGCCTGCATCGAGGGCCTGTTCTTCTTCGCTGCGTTCGCCTACGTGTACTTCCTGCGTTCGCGCGGCCTGTTGCATGGACTGGCCTCGGGAACCAACTGGGTGTTCCGTGACGAGAGCGGCCACATGGCGTTCGCGTTCGAGGCGATCCGCACCGTGCGCGCCGAGGAACCGGACCTGTTCGACGCCGGCATGCAGGCCGAAGTCGTGGCCATGCTCGAGGATGCGATCCAGTGCGAGATGGCATTCGCCGAAGACGTGCTCTCGGGCGGCGTTGCCGGCTTGTCGCCGAAGGAGATGCGCGAGTACCTCGAGTTCTGCGCCGACCAGCGCTTCGCCCAGCTCGGCATGCCGCGCCACTACGGCGCGCGCAATCCGTTCGGTTTCATGGAGCTGCAGGACGTGCAGGAAGTGACCAATTTCTTCGAGCGTCGCGTGTCGGCGTACCAGGTGGGCGTGCACGGCGATGTCGCATTCGACGAGGCGTTCTGAACCACACGCTGCGCTGAATGGACGCCTTGACGTGCAACGTTGCGCGCGTCAGCGTGGCGCATGTCCACGCACAGTCTGCGCCACTTCATCGAACGCCACGAGCGCGTGTTCCTGCTTACCGGCGCGGGCTGCAGTACCGATTCGGGCATTCCCGACTACCGCGATGCGCGTGGCGAGTGGAAGCGATTGCCACCGGTCACATTGCAGGCCTTCATGGGCGAAGACGCCACGCGCCGCCGTTACTGGGCGCGCAGCATGCTCGGTTGGCCGCGCTTTGGTCACGCCGTGCCGAACACGACGCATCACGCATTGGCGGCGCTCGAGCGCAGCGGCCGTGTCGCACTGCTGCTGACGCAGAACGTCGACTGCCTGCACCAGCGCGCCGGCAGTCGCCACGTGATCGACCTGCATGGTCGCCTTGATGTCGTGCGCTGCATGGGCTGCGAGCAGCGCAGCCCGCGCGAGGCCTTGCAACGCGAACTCGAACGCCTCAATCCGCAATGGCTCGGCATCGACGCTGCGCCGGCACCGGATGGCGATGTCGATCTCGACGACGCTTTCACGGACTTCGTGATCCCGGCGTGTGCGCAGTGTGCCGGCGTGCTCAAACCTGACGTCGTGTTCTTCGGCGAAAACGTGCCGCGCGAGCGCGTCGATACCGCGATGGAGGCACTTTCACGCGCCGACGCGATGCTGGTGGTCGGCTCGTCGCTGATGGTCTACTCCGGTTTCCGTTTCGCCCGCGCCGCGGCACAGCGCGGCATTCCGATTGCGGCACTCAACCGCGGACGTACGCGAGCCGACGAGCTGCTGACGCTCAAGTGCGATGGCGCGTGTGCCGCGTCTTTGGCCTGGCTGCTCGACCAGCACGGCATCGCGGCGGCGGCTGCCGACTAGCGCGCGCAGCAACAGCACCGGGGCACGCTGCCCGCGTGCCAAGCGGCATGCCGTGGGTGCACTTGCGTGTTCTGGAAAAGTGGAGAAAGATCGCCTCGCCGCGGCGTTGCCTGTGCACGCGCGGCACAGCCGGGAGGATCGCTGACGGAATGCCGAAAGGTTGTCACGCAGCCGCTCCCGAACGACAGGGAACTCAAGGAGAACGTCATGGCAAGACCATTGAAGGTGTGCATCGATCGCGTGCTGCCGGCACAGACGATGCGATTGCAAAGTACCGTGCGCCGCGGCGGCGCCACACGTGCGCTCATTGTCGCGAGCAAGACCTGGATGAACGGCACCACCTTGCGCGTGCGCTTCATCGGCGGCACCGCCGCGCAGCGAAATACCGCCAAGCAGCAAGCCGAATGGTGGAGCGCGCACGCGAATATCCACTTCACGTTTGGCGAGGCTGCCGATGCGGAGATTCGTGTCACCTTTGATTCGGCCGACGGCGCCTGGTCGTATGTCGGCACCGACAATCGCGCGATCCCGCTGAACCAGCCGACCATGAACCTCGGCTTCCTCGATGGCGGCACTGCCGCGCACGAGTTCGGCCATGCCATCGGCCTCGCCCACGAGCACCAGAATCCGGCCGGCGGCATCGCCTGGAACGAGGCACGCGTGATCGCGGATCTGTCGGGTCCACCGAACCACTGGGACGAGGCAACCGTCCGTCACAACGTGCTGCGCAAGTATGCGGTCGACCAGATACGTGGCACCGATTTCGATCCTGCGTCGATCATGCTCTACGCGTTTCCCGGCAGCTGGACCCGGAGCGGAGTCGGTACGCAGGCCAACGACGTGCTGTCGGATCGGGACAAGGCCTTCATCGCGAGTGCCGCGGCCTATCCGCGCAACGCGCCGACCGCCGACGACGCGGTGGTGGTCAAGGTCGGTGCGAGTCGGCGCACGCAGGCAGCCATCGGCAAGGCCGGCGAGGAGGATCTTTTCACGTTCACGGTCGAACGTGGCGCACGCCATACGATCGACACGCGCGGGCCGACTGACGTGGTCATGAAACTGTTCGGTCCGGACAGCCGCACCAACCTGATCGCCGAGGACGACGACAGTGGCGTCGGTACCAATGCGCGCCTGATCGTCGACCTGATCCCGGGCAGCTACTTCGTGCAGGTGCGCCACTACGACCGCAGTCGCGGCAAGGGTGACTACAGCATCGGTGTGCGCAAGGCGGGTTGAGGCGCACAAGACATCTCACTCGGTACCGACGTCGTCATCGCGGCTTGGGCGGGCGACCCCCCGCTCAACGTCGCGGTGACGACGGCATGACCACACGGGCGCGGATGCGATCTCTGCGCATGGGCCAGCGCATTGCGTGATCTGCTGCGTTTCCGGCAGAAGCTATGCGGCGATGCGTCGCGCGCGCAACTGGCGCAACACGACGTACAGCGCGACCAGTCCGAACAGGGCAATCACGATCGCCGTCCATTCGGCGAGCGTGAGCGTCGCCAGTATCGCGATCATCGCCACGCACGCGATCAACGGAATCGCGCCGCCGCCCGGCAGCACGAATGGCTTTCCGTGTGCGCGCAGATCGCGCCGCTGCGCGTGCCATGCGGCGACACAGACGGCCAGATAGATCAGACAGTTCGCGCCACCCGAAATCAGCGCGAGTGCCTCGAAATTGCCGACGATCGCCAGCAGGCAACCGCCGAGGCCATGCGTGATGATCGCCAGCAGCGGCACCCGGTAGCGCGCCGTCACGCGGCCATAGGCTGACGGCAGGTAGCCGTCGCGGCCGAGCGCATAGAGCAGTCGTGACGAGGCCAGCAGATTGCCCATCAGGAACCCGGTCATCGAGATCGCCGCGGTCACCAGCAACGCGACAAGACCGGGCGACCACAGCGTACCGGCGGCTTCGGCGATCGGTGCCGTGCTGCCGGAAAGCGCCGGCCCCAGCAGGCCCTGGCAAACGATCTGGATGCCGACATACAGCAGCACCACGAGCAGGATCGCGGTCAACGTCGCGCGCGGCACGCTGCGTGAAGGATCACGCAGTTCTCCGGAGGGGATCAGTGCGGTCTCCATCCCCGAGTAGGCGAACATGACCAGCACCATCGACGCGCCGAGCGTGGTCAGCGAGGGGATCGTGAACCAGCTGATCTGGTTCCAGTCGACGAACAGCAAGCCGACCCCGGCAAGCAGGAACAACGGCGTGAGTTTCAGCGTCGCCAGCACCGCGATCGCCCGCGTACCGAGCTTGACGCCGAATGCATTGAGCGCGATCAGCAGGCCGAAGACGCCGATCAGCAGCAGGGTGCGGGGCGTGCCGCTGGTGAACAATGGGTAGCCTTTGGCAACTTGTGACATCAGGGCGGCGGCCACGCCACCGCTCGAAGCGACATTGCAGATCCACATCAGGGCGCCGGCGACGAACCCCGGGAACGGCCCGAACGCCGCGCCGACATAGGTGTAGGGTCCGCCGGTGGCGGCGGCGCGACTGCCGATCGCGGCAAAGCACAGCGCGATCGGAATGATCGCCAGTGCCCCGGCGAGGAACGCGACCGGCGCCGCCGATCCCATGCGCGTGGCGAGCAGCGCCGGCAGCATGAATATGCCGGCGCCGACGATGATGTTGATGACCGCAGCGGTCAATGCCGCGCTGCCCACCGCACGCACGAGCGCGGCCTCGCCTTCAAGGGGTTGCACAGACGAGCTGGTCGGATCGGGACGCATGCGCAGGCGACCGGCGAAGCGGGAATGCCGGTGAGCATCGCATGCGCATCGCACGCTTGGGAACGGTCGCCAGTGAGGTGCGCGAGCGTTTTCACGGATCGCAGGCCGTGCTTGGCATATGGATTGCTTTCTGAAACAGTGGGTACCTTGGGGTGCTTTGCCGTTGGACGCCGGTTGAGGGGCCGGAAACACCATGCGCCGTTTACTCATTGCGGTCCTGCTGCTGCTCGCTGCACCGTTGCTCGCCGCCGAAACCCGTCTTCCACTGACCATCGCGGAGCGCATTTCGGCCTGTGCCGAAGTCGAGGATTCCGACCCGGCGCGTGCCGTGGCGCTGGCCGACAGCGTGCTCGATGAACCGATCTCGGTCGGTGCCGTGCAACGTGCCGACGCGCTCGGCTGTCGCGGCTGGGCGATGACGCGCGTCGACCGGCGCGACGAAGCCAAGCGTGATGCGCATGCCCTGCACGCGCTCGCGTCGGTGCTGCCGACCAGTGCGGAGCGCGTACGCCTGCTGCGCCGAAGTGGCGGCATCCTGCACCGTGCCGGCGATCGCGTCGGCGCCGTCGACTTTTATGCCCAGGCACTCAAGGACGCCGAGGCACAGGAACTCGAAGCCGAGCGAATTCCGCTGCTGGTCAACCTCGGTGTCATGCAATCGGAGTTCGAAGAGCACGAGCGTGCACGCGTCAACTACGAGCAGGCGCTCGCGCTCATGCAGCGCACCGGCGATTTCCGCTACGAGGCCCCCGTGCAGTTCAATCTGGCGCTCAACCTGCGTGGCCAGGACCGCGATGCCGAGGCAATACCGCATCTGCGCCGTGCGCTCGACCTCATGCAGCAATCGGGCATGGGCGGTCCGCGCCAGCTGGTCAGCGCCAAACTGGCGTTGGCCGAGTCGCTGCTGGTGACCGGGTCGGCCGACGCGTCGGCGCAGCTGGTCGCCGAGGTTCGTGCCGGCGATGCGTCGGCGTTCGACGACGACGTGCTCATGCAGTTGGCGATGCTCGAAGCGGCGCGCCTGGCCGAATCCGGTGATCCACAGGCGGCACTCCAGGCGCTCGACCGCATCGATACCGCGCGGCTGGCCGACATTCCGTTGTGGGGCCTGCTCAAGCGCCGTGCCGATCTGCTCGAACGGCTCGGCCGCCATGCCGAAGCGGTTTCCACCCTGCGGCGCATCACTGCCTTGCGCGAGGCCACCCTGCGCAGCCAGAACCACGAACGCCTGGCTGCGCTCGATTCGCACCTGCGCGATCGCGAGCAGCGTGCCGAACTCGAGCGCCTGCAGGCCGCCAGCGCCGAGCAGGAGCGGCAGATGCTTGCCAACCAGCGCCTGCAGTGGGCCGGAGTCAGTACCGCCGCCTTGTTGCTGCTGATCGGTAGCGCCATGTTGCTCTGGCAGCGGCGCATGAATCGCCGGCTGTACATGGCCAGCCAGACCGATCCGCTGACCGGGCTCGCCAATCGCCGTGCCGCCGCCGAGCGCCTGCGCGCACTCGGCCTCGAATCGACATCGACTGCGCTGTTGCTGATCGACATCGACCACTTCAAGCAGGTCAACGACGACCTTGGGCACGACATCGGTGATGAAGTGCTGGTGTGCGTCGCGCGCCGCCTGCGCGAGCGCGCCGGCAGCGATGCACTGGTCGCACGTTGGGGTGGCGAGGAGTTCCTCGTCGTCGTCCCGCAATCGAGCGCATCGGCAGCGACGTTACTCGCCGACGCGCTGCGCGGTGAACTGGCGCGACCGATCGACACGCACAATGGCAGCGTCGTCGCACGCGCATCGATCGGCATCGCCAACCTGCCGTTGCCGGGCACAAGCGCGCGCCCGGACGACTGGCATGCGAGCCTGCAACTGGCGGATGCGGCGCTGTATCTGGCCAAGCGCAGCGGCCGCGATGCATGGGCGTGCTACTGGATTGAACGCGCCATTCCCGATTGGCCGGTCGAACGGCTCGGCCGCGATTCGACGCTGGCGCGCTCGCTCGGCCTGATCACCCCGACCGCATCACGACCGCTGCGAGAACCGCTTGCCAGCATGCCACGGCAGGCGGCGCCAGCTGCGTAGTCATCACCCGCCGCCTGGCAAGCGGCGCCCGCCGCGATGCTGTCCGGCACGTCGATGAACGAGCATCGCGCGTTCGGCGCTTCCCACGTGTTCAGCGCATTCCTGCGGTGCGTCGCGACTTCGCGCCAATGCGTCGTGACCTCTCGCCATTGCGTGGCGGCAAGCGGCGCCCGCCGCGATGCTGTCGTGCACCGTGACTACCGCGGGGCACCGGACCGGCTTTCACGCAGTGGTGGTTTCGCGCTGCTTGTCGCGCTGCTCGACCAGGAATGCATGCAGCATTTCGGTCGAAAGCCCATGCAGGGTCAGTCGGAAGCCGGCGCGCAGCGTCGACATCGGTACCAGCGGATGACGGTTGTTGACCAGGATCAGATGGTCGCGCGCGCCGAGCAGAGTGGCCACGTAGATGCCGATGGTCTCGTCAAGCTGCAGTGAATTGGTCGCCCGCCAGAAATCGCTGTCGGTCAGGAACAACTGGTAGACCGGCGTGAACATCTCGATCGCGCTCTGCAGGTCGATGAAGTTGGTCCAGCGTCGCGGCATGTCCTCGAAGCGGATGTCGGGCTCGCTGATCATCGAAAAATCCGGCGTCGCCACCGGCACCAGCTCGACGCCGGCATCGTTGAGCGCGCGATTGAGCCGGATGACGAAATTGAACAGGTTCAGATCGTGCTTGAGGAACAGCTCGTCGCGCAGATCCTCGATCGTCAGCGGCGTCAGCGGTGAAGTTTCGATGCGCAGCGGTGCATTGGCGGCAATGAAGGCCAGGCTCTGCGAACCGAGATGGAAGTGTCGCAGGATCAGCCAGTTCGCTTCCGGTCGCAGGAAACGCCGCAGGCCCCATGCGAGCAGCCGATGCAGGGCTTTCGAAAAGGCCAGTTTCTTCGGCGTGAAAACCTTGACGACCTGCACGAGCACGATGCAGGTGCGCGCGATCGGGCGCACGAATGGCAGCAGGAACTGGCGCGCGCGTGAACTCGAATCGGACAGCCACGCGCGCTTGATCGGTTCGGGCAATGGCGTGCTGCGGTCGAGATACAGCGCCAGCCACGGGTTCGGGTCGCGCGGATCGTGTTCGTGGAGAAGAAAATCCGGGCGTTCCTTCATGGCGACATCACGTGCTCGAATTGCATGAGGTAAAGCTCGGCGGTGCGCCGCGCGGTGGCGATGATCGACTGCGCGCCGCGTCCGTCGGCATCGTCGGAAAGCACGATCTCGATCGCATGCAGCCAGCGCGCGAGATGGTGTTCGTCGTTGGCGCCATGGTAGTCGAGGAAGCGGAACGCGTCGGCGCGAAGATCGAGACTTGCCTTCATGAGAGGCAGCAAGGCCGGGATGATTCGCTGGCCAGTGCCTTCGATGATGTAGATCGCGCCGAGCAAGCCGATTGGATCGGCTGTCGCGGCGAGCGCATGCAGATAGCTGTTGAGTGCTTCGCCGCCGGGATTGCGGCGCAGATCGTCGATGTCGGCAATCGGCCCGCCGGCCTTGCGGTAGTCGTCGAACAGGATCAGGAAGTCGTGCTGCTCGTCGCCGGCATGCGCCTCGATCAGCGCCGACAGCGCGGCATAGCGAGAAGTCACAGATGCCGCGCCCTCACGCATCCAGCGACTGCCCTCGCGCACCTGCGGAATCCAGTGCTGCATCCATTGCACGTAGTCGGCCAGCGTCAGCCGGTGTCCGCGCAACGCGTGGATCAGCGGCGTGCGCCATGCACGCGAACGGTAGTCATGCCAGATCACCGCGAGTTCACCGAGCAGATGGCGCAGCGCGGCCGGCGCGTCGGCAGGGTCGTGTGGTGGCGCGATGGTTTCGGCCTCGCCTGGTTCGGCAGGCGCCAACGCGGGCGTGCGTTGGCGCCGCACGAACGGGCGTTCGCTGCGCTCATCGACGTCGGTGAGCGGCGGCTCGTCGATCCCTTCGACCTCGATCAGCACGAACGCAACGCTGAAGCGGCCCGATTCCGGAACGAAGCAGAGGATGCGCTCACCGCCGTTGAGCGCGTGCGTTTCGAGGAACTCGTCGAGCATGACGAAGATCGATGCCGCGCCGGTGTTGCCGCGCGTGATCAGATTGCTGTACCAGCGCTCGCGTGGAATCGCGAGGCCGGCCTTGTGCATGAGTTCATCGACCACCGGCGCGAACCGTTCCGAGGAATAGTGGCAAAGAAAATGGTCGATGCGCGCAGGATCGATCCAGCCTTCGTGGGCGAGCCGCGCGTATTCGTGGATGCCGACGTCGAACAGGTGCGGCAGCAGGCGGATGTCCTGGCGCAGGAACAGCGCGCCGTCACGCTCGGCTTCGGCCCATGAGGCGTAGTCGAGATGCGAGCGCGCGCGATCGAGCGTGAGGCCGAGCTGCATGCACACCGGATAGTCACCCGCGAACGAACGCTGATGTATCCAGCGCAGGCGCAGGCGCACGCCGCGGCGCACGCCCGGCGTATCGGTCAGCAGCAGCGCACCGGCGCCGTCGGAAAGCATCCAGCGCAGGAAGTGCGCATCGAAATCGGTGTTGTAGTCCTTTGCCGCATAGCGCGAGCGTTTGAACAGGCGCGACGGCATCTCGGTCGCGGCGACCAGCGCGTTGCGGTGCGCACCGAGCTCGACCGACTGCGCCGCGTGCAACCATGCACCAACGCCGGCGCCACAGATGCCGTGGCTGCTCAGCGTCTCCATTGGCGGCGAAGCCAACTCGCCATGCAGCATGCTGGCGAAGCCCGGCATCAGCGCATCGCCACCCGAGGTGCCGGCGGCGAGCAGGCCGACTTCGTCGAGTCGTCGATGGCTTACCTCAAGACAGCTGCGGATCGCCTGCGCGGCCATTGCTGCGCAGGAATGTTGCGTGTTGCCATCGGCATCGACGGCGTAGTGGCGCGTGCGAATGCCGTTCTCGACGAGGATGCGCGACTTGATGCGTGACGAGGCGCGGTTGAGCGGCGCGATCCACGCGTCCATTGCCGTGTTGTCGATCGCGGGCCCGGGCAGGAAGCGGCCGCTGCCTTCGAGGTAGACACGGTCAAAGCGGGTCGGCATGGGCACTCCGGATCGGGGCGTCGGCACGGGTCAGCGCGAGGGAGGGCGACATCAACGAGCGCGATCGCCAGCGCAGCGAAACCGCGCCGGCAATGAACACGCGAACGACGTAGCGCGAGAAACTTCGTTCGTTGAGTCGCGCGTCGATTCGCTCGCGCCATTCGCGGTGACGCG
>JBBSOU010000103.1:0-12592 GCA_038259445.1 Lysobacterales bacterium
GGCATCACCCACGGCCTCATGTTCTTCCTGTTCCTGACCGGTCTGCTGCGCCGAGACCGACTCGGCATCGCCATCTCGCTGGTGGTGTTCTTCTTCTATGGCGGGATGTTGCTGACGGTGTTGCCGCGCGAGCAGCATGTGTCCTTCGAGTACCACCTGGCTGGCGCGGTGGTCGGCATCGCCGCGGCAATCGGCCTGTTCAGGCTCGATCCGAAGCCGCCGCGCAAGCGCTACAGCTGGGATGACGAGGACAACGACATCGAAGCGATCGACGCCGAACTCGAGATGCCGCGCCCTGCGCAGGTGCCGGTGTTGTGGCAAGGACCGACGCGCACCGATGCGACCGGCACGGTGATTCCGTTTCGTCCGCGGGATCCCGGCCATGACTGAACGCCACGCGTCGATCCTGAGCCGGTCGATGGATGGTCATGCGAATGGCGGTACGATCGGGCTTTGCCTTGCGAGTCCCGGTGCAATGTCGAACCAGCCGCGCCGCATCGAAAACCTGCAGACCGACAAGGGCAGCGTGCCGGTCTACACCACGGCGGTGGTCGAACAGCCGTGGGACAGCTACACGCGCAGCGACCATGAGACATGGGCCGTGCTGTTCCGGCGCCAGCGCGAGATCCTCAACGGTCGCGCGTGCCGCGAGTTCATCGACAACCAGCAGCGCTTCCGCATGAAAGCGGACGAGATCCCGCGCTTCGAGCAGCTCAACGAGGTGCTCGCCAAGGCCACGGGGTGGCAGCTGATCGGGGTCGAAGGCCTGCTGCCGGAGCTCACATTCTTCGAGCATCTGGCCAACCGCCGCTTTCCGGTGACGTGGTGGATCCGCAAACCCGAGCAGATCGACTACATCGCCGAGCCTGACATGTTCCACGACCTGTTCGGTCATGTGCCGTTGCTGCTCAATCCGCTGTTTGCCGACTACATGCAGGCCTACGGTCGCGGCGGCGTCAAGGCGCATGCCATCAGTGCCGAGGCGCTGGTCAACCTCACCCGCCTGTACTGGTACACGGTCGAGTTCGGATTGATCCGCGAAGACGGCGCATTGCGCATCTATGGTTCCGGCATCGTTTCCTCGAAAGGCGAATCGATCCACTGTCTCGAATCCGCCGCGCCAAACCGCATCGGCTTCGATCTCGCGCGGGTCATGCGCACGCGCTACCGTATCGATTCGTACCAGAAGACCTACTTCGTGATCGACAGCTTCCGCCAGCTCATGGAAGCAACCCTGCCGGACTTTACGGCGCTTTACGCCGAACTCGCGCCGATGGCCTCGATCGCCGCGGGTGAGGTGCTCGACGGCGATCAGGTATTCCAGCGCGGCAGCGGTGAAGGCTGGACTCGCGAGGGCGACGTCTGAGCGGCGTTGATCGCGGCAGTGATTTGGTTACGGTAGCCGACCCCGGACTGACAGAGCGACCATGGACGACAACGACAACCCGCTGAGCACCTGGTTCGCCGCCAACGACGGTCGCCTGATCGACAAGTGGGATCACTACTTCGACATCTATCACCGCCATCTGCAGCGCTATCGCGGCAAGGCGATCACGCTGGTCGAGATCGGCGTGTTTCACGGCGGCTCGCTGCAGATGTGGAGACATTATTTCGGGCCGCAGGCGCGCATCATCGGTGTCGACATCAATCCGCGCGCACTCGAGCTCGCCGAAGCGGGCATCGAGATCGTGATCGGTGACCAGGCCGATCCGCGCTTCCTGGCCGACCTCGCCGCGCGTGTCGGTCCGATCGACGTGCTGATCGACGATGGCGGCCACACCATGACCCAGCAGATCCGCACCGTGCAGGGTCTGTTCGAGGCAGTCAAATCTGATGGCGTGCTGCTCGTCGAAGACGTGCACACGAGCTACTGGAGCGAGTACGGGGGCGGCTTCCGCAATCCCTACAGTTTCATCGAGTTCGCCAAGCAACTGGTCGACCAGCTCAATGCCTGGTACTCGCGCGATGCCAACAGTTTCCAGCCCAACGCCTTCACGCAGCAGACGCGGTCGATCCACTTCTACGACAGCATCGTGGTCTTCGAGAAAGGTGCACATCCGCGTCCGCAACCGGTGCAGAGTGGCAAACCCTCGTTCGAAGGCGACAGTGTCACGAGACTGCGTTGATCAGCGGCGCAACTCGACCTTGCTGACCTCGAGCACGGCGGCAATACGCGCGCCGTCCCAGCGGTAGATGAAATGCTGCGCCTGCGTGCACGGCGAGGCGAGGTCGGGATAGAACAGCGCGACGCATTCACCACCGGCATGCCGCGCACTGTCGTAGACGATCCCGTTCGAACCGGCGGCATGCAGCGAGCGGGCGAGCATCTGGCTGGCCATGTAGCTGTCCGCATCGTGCTCGGCGGTCCAGCCGCGACGGATGTCGTGCAACCGGCCGTTGACCGCGCAACGATAGCAGCGCATTTCGATGTCGATGGCAGCTTCGTGCGTCGCGCGCAGGAAACGTTCGCGATGATGGATCGTCTCGGCGATCGCCGTGGCGACCCGATGCGCGGCATAGAACACGCCCCAGCTGCCATCCGAGAAACGGCTGCCATCGGGATTGCGATGGGTGAACGCGGCCATCACCGGTGTTGAACCGGGCCCGCTGATGCGACGTGCTTTCGGCACGCTGGCAAGCATGCCGAGCGCTTCGCGCAGGCGCGGGTCGGTCATCGCCTCGATCGCATACAGCGCCTCGAGATCGGCCGGATCGGCGATGCGATCGAATACGCCAACCGGCGGGAAACGGCTCGGCACGATGCGAAAGGCCGCGCTCCAGCGCAGGCGTCGTTCGGGTGGCAAGGCATGCATGCCGCAGCGTCTCAGTTCCAGCCACGCTGCGCGTCGAGGTACTCGCGCACCACGTAGAGATCGGCGACGTTGCCCGACAGCATGCGCTCAAGCGCACTTTGTCCGCCGAATGTCGGCGCATCGTTGGCATGCCGCACCCAGGCATCGGCGCGCAGCGCATCGGGAAACAGGATCTGCAGACTCTTGAAGATGCCGAGCACATAGCTGATGCGCTCGAGCACATCACGCGACAGCAGCGAATCGCGCTCGCGCTTCCACTTGTAGAACGTGGACTCCGGCGGATCGCCGAGCAAGCGACGCTGCTCGGTCGCGCGCAACTGCCAGCGTTCCGCGATCGCGAAGAACGCACGCAATCCGGCGCCACCGAGAGCGGCGGACGCCTCAGCTCCGGACTTGCCGACGGTAGGGATCAGGACTTTACCCATAAATGAAATGTGTCTTCAGCTTCATGAGTGAAGTATATGGCTGAAATGTTCGGGTTGGAAGCGAACACGGCCCACTCGCGTTGCACAGGCCGAGGGTGGTGCGCTCATTGTGCCCTCGGCGATGGTGTGGCGAGAGGTCACCGGATACCGGTTGTCCATGCGGACGCGCCACAATGCTGCATCGGCAACGTGACGCGAAACTGGACTCTCTGCGCTTGTCCGGCGTCAACGCGTCGTCACGTTCTGTCGCAGGAAGCGCGGCCAGGCGCGATGCTCTTCGTCAAGGCGCCCCGCGCGAGCTTTCCGATCTGCACATATTCAGATCGGAAAGCTCGCGCGGGCTGTCGTGGGAAACGCCTTCAGGCGTGATGCTCTTCTTCACGCTACGCGATGTGCCATTCAGGGCTTTCACTCGCCTTCGGCGAGCGAAAGCCTTGGATCGACATTCAGACAATAAGCCGGATCACGCAACGTGGCGAAAGGCATCACGCCTGAAGGCGTTTCCTACGACAGAACGCTAGGTTGCGACGATTTTGAACCATGAAGATTCGAAGGCGCGGCGCGCGATCAAGTGCCGAAAAGCATCGCGCCTGGCGGCGCTTCCCACGAGAGCCGCGAGAGGCTCGGCCAAGTTACGTGCTAGAAAGTGCAATGGTCGCAGTTGGCGAGTGAAAGTTTCTTGTTCGACAAGCGCTGCAGAAACCAGATCGCGCAGCACGACGAAGAGCATCACGCCTGCAGGCGTCTCCTACGACAGCCCGCGAGAGCGCGACGATCCGCGTGCGAGCAAATCCGAGCGGGCAGCGTGCAGCGACGTGACGAACAGTATCGCGCGGGGCGGCGCTTCACACGACATCGAAAAGGACAGGTACTACGAACCGAATTCTGCGAACAAAACACCAGAATCCAAACAACAACCCAATCACTTCTTCTTCGGGATATACAGATCCGTGATTGTCCCCTCGTAGACTTCGGCAGCCATGCCCACCGATTCGCTCAAGGTCGGATGCGGATGGATGGTCAGGCCGATGTCGGCCGCTTCGGCGCCCATTTCGATGGCGAGGCTGACTTCGGAGATCAGATCGCCGGCGTTGGTGGCGACGATGCCGCCGCCGATGACGCGATGGGTGGCTTCGTCGAATATGAGCTTGGTGAAACCTTCGGTGCGACCGATGCCTACGGCGCGCCCCGAGGCCGCATGCGGAAACTTGCCGACGCCGTATTTGAGTCCCGACTTCTTCGCCTCGGTCTCGGTCACGCCGACCCAGGCGATCTCGGGATCGGTATAGGCGACGCTGGGGATCACGCGCGCGACGAATTCGCTCTTGAGGCCGGCGGCAACTTCGGCGGCAACCTTGCCCTCGTGACTGGCCTTGTGCGCGAGCATCGGCTGGCCGACCAGATCACCGATCGCGAAAATGTGTGGCACGTTGGTGCGCATCTGTTTGTCGACGGCGATGAAACCGCGCTCGCTGACCTCGACGCCGGCCTTGTCGGCACCGATCAGGTTGCCATTGGCGGAGCGTCCGATCGCGACCAGCACGCGGTCGTAGAGTTGCGGCTCGGGTGCCTTGTCGCCTTCGAACGTGGCCTTGAGGCCCTTTTTTTCGGCCTCGATCCTGGCTACCCTCACCTTGAGATGGATGCCGGCGTAGCGTTTGGCCAAGCGTTGCTGCAGCGGGCGCACGAGGTCGGCATCGGCGCCTGGCATGAGCTGGTCCATCAGTTCGACGACGGTCACTTCACTGCCGAGTGCGTCGAACACGCAGGCCATCTCGAGGCCGATGATGCCGCCGCCGACCACCAGAAGTTTCTTCGGGATGTCGATTAGTTCGAGCGCGTCGGTGGAATCCATCATGCGCGGGTCATCCCACGGAAACGCCGCGAGCTTCACCGGCTGCGACCCGGCCGCGATGATCGCCTTCTCGAAGCGCACGAGCTTCTTGCCGTCAGCGCCGTCGACTTCGATCTCGTTGGCCGAGACGAAGGTGCCGGTGCCCTGCACGACCTTGACCTTGCGGCTTTTGGCCATGCTGGCCAGTCCACCGACCATTTGTGCGACGACCTTGTCCTTGCTCGCGCGCAGTTTGTCGAGATCGATTTTCGGCGCACCGAAACTGATGCCGATCGATTCCGAATGCGACGCCTCGTCGATCACGCGCGCCGCATGCAACAACGCCTTCGACGGAATGCAGCCGACGTTGAGACAGACGCCGCCGAGCGCGGGGTAGCGTTCGACCAACACGGTGTCCTGACCGAGATCGGCAGCACGGAACGCCGCGGTGTAGCCACCCGGGCCGGCGCCGAGCACGAGCACCTGGCACTCGATGTCGGCCTTGCGCCCGCTCGCTGCCGCCGCCGGCGCCCTGGTCGGCGCAGCCTCTACCGGTTTGGCCGCCGCAGGCGCTTTCGCTTCCGTGGGTTTTTCCTTTGCGGCCGCCGCTGCAGCGGCGCTCGGAGCTGCAATGCCAGCGGCCGCGCTTTCGAGTACCGCCACGATCGTGCCTTCACTGACTTCGTCGCCAAGCTTGACCCGCAGTTCAGTGACGATGCCGTCGACGGTCGCCGGCACTTCCATCGTCGCCTTGTCCGATTCGAGGGTGACCAGGCCCTGATCCTTCTTCACGGTATCGCCGACCTTGACCAGCACCTCGATGACCGGAATGCCGGTGTAGTTGCCGATGTCGGGGACCTTGATCTCGATGGGGGTGGCCATGCTCGGGCTCGCTCGCGGACTGAGCCCCCGATTCTACCGGCGCAGGCGCCAACGCGCAGACGCGGTAAACATCCGGTCTCGGGGCGGCGTACATCGAATGATCCCTCGCCGTGCCGCCTTGCGTATGTAAGGGCACTGAGGTGACAGGACGACACCGTCCTTGCACCGAATCACCGCGTGAGCGGACAAACCCGAGGAAGAAACCATGAAACATTTCCATTTGACCGCACGCATCGCCATCGCCATCGCCGCACTGGCCGGATCGAGCAGCATGCCGGCGTTGGCGGCACCGGCCGACGGCGCCATCGACACCAGCTTTGGCACCAATGGCCGCACGATTGTCGGTTTCGACACACTGCCGGCCGCACCGATCGATATTGTGCAAGACACGATTGTCGACAGCTTCGGCCGCATCTATCTGGTTGGCGTGGTCAATACCACGGACGGCCAGCGCATCGGCATTGCGCGCCTTCGCGAGAACGGCACGCTCGATACCAACTATGGTCCCGATGATGTCGGACTGGTCGTTGCACCGGAGCAGCTCGGTTTCACGCTGACCGGTGTCAGTGCTGCGCTCGACGCAAGCGGTCGCTTGCTGGTTGGCGGCACGGTAACCGTCGCCGGCAATGACGATTTCGCCGTTTGCCGATTCAACATCGATGGCGCGTTGACGGCGTTTCCGAATGGCCTTCAGTGCGTCAGCGTGCCATTCGATCAGGGCGAGCCCAGCAATGATGTATTACGCAGCATTGCGGTACAGCCGGACGGAAAGATTGTGATGGCCGGCAGCGCCAAGCCGGTCGCCAATTTCAATCGTGCGGCATTCGCGCGACTGAACACCTCCGGCAATCTCGACACCTCGTTCAACGGCAGCGGCAAGCTCACGTTTACCGGCGGCTTTGGCTTCAGCGACTTCAAATTGTACGAGGTGAAGATCGCTGCAAGCGGCAAAATCGTCGCCGCTGGCGAAGGTCGGGTTTCGCCCGACACCTACAGTCAATCGGTGATCGTGCGCATACTCGAGAATGGCACCCCGGACCCGGATTTCGCGCTGAACGGTGTCGCCCGGCGCGTTTTCCCTGGTAGCCGGGATGGACGCTTGCGTGATTTCGTATTCGTCCCGCCAACCACCGTGGGTGAAGAGCAGTCCATGGTTGCCGTTGGCGAAATCGAGACTGCCCAAGGCAGCGGCATCTATGACGGGTTCATTGCCGCATTCTCCTCGCAAAACGGAAATTCGACGGCCTTTGGTGGCGACGGGATCCTGATCGACGCGCTCGGTGCCGGGCTTAGCTTCAACGCGGTTGATCGTGAAGCCAACGGCAATCTGACCATCGTCGGCACCATTCGCGTTAACTCGAACCCCGCCACGACTCTCGACTACTACGTCACGCGCTATCGTGAAGACGGCACGCGTGACACCGCCAACTTCAATTCGGGGTTGGGCTACAACTTCGTCGATTTCCTGCAGCCTGGCGGCAACGATATCGGCAATGCGGTGGCCTTCCAGAACAACCGCATCGTGATCGCCGGTGGGTCGCTTATTTCGACCGGCAACCCGATCAATTTTGATTACTCTGCGGTCGGCCTGCTGCGTGATCGCATCTTCGCCAACGGCGTTGACTGAAACCTGGTGCCGGGATGTCGATCATGGATCGGCATCCCGGCACGGTAGCGAACGCGCATTCGATCAGGGGTTGGGCACGCAATCGAGCAAGGCCAGCCCATTGCTCGCGCCGGAGCCCGGCACGCTGCCGACCGCACCCACTTCAGTGAACGAACCACCAACGGCGAGGCGACCGTCCGGCAATACGATCAGACGCGAAGGATTGCTGCCGACGCCGCCGGCCACTTCAACCCATGTCGTACCGACCAGTTTTGCGAGGCGGCGAATCGGAGCCGTCTGCGCATCGGCCGTGAAGGTTCCGGCGGCGAACAATGCGGGTCCGGTACCGTCATCGTAGACCTCGAGACTGCGCACCTGGCTGATCGGGAAACCCTGGCCTACGGGCGTCAAAGTGGTCCCGTCCCAACGCGCCACGCCCGGCAAGGCAATGCTGCCATCCGCCGAACTGTTGAAGGATCCGCCAATGTAGAGCGCGTCTCCGGTGCCGTCATTGAAGGTTTTGAGCGACATGCCGAAGCCCTGGACGTTGTTGAGACGAACCACCCCGCCGCCGACCGAGAGGAATTCCGTACCGTTGAATCCCATCACGTTGCGCGACTCGGTGACCACCTCGCCACCGGAACCATCGGGCATGCGAATGCGGTCGAAACGTCCGGCGAAATAGAGGTCACCATCAAAGCTCTCGGCGGCGAAGATGACCGGAGCGACCAACCCTTCGAACTGATCGCGAAAGGTCGTCCATGTCGTGCCGTTCCACACTGTGAGCAACGCGCGTTGCGGATTGAATCCGCCAGCACCGACCACCACCAGTTGGTTGTTCCAGACCGTTCCGAACTGCGCGAAGTGCAACGGCTCCGCATATGGCGAGCCGGGGAGCGTTGTGGTGGTCGTGCCATCCCAGGCGACCACCCCACGCGAATCGGGCAACTCGGCGCCGCCAAATCGGATGCCGTTGAACGCGCCGATCACATACAGCCGTTCGCCGCTACCGGCATCGTAGGGCACGAACGCGCCGACAAAGCCATCGGTGGTCTGCGTGGTGCCGAGCGACGTGATCGCGCTGGTGGCCAGATCGATTCGTGCGATACCGGCCGTGACGCCGCCGAAGTTGCCGCCGAGGTAGAGCTCGTTGTTCCAGCGTCCAATCGTGTTGAGCGATCCGCCGGGCGTGCCGAGCGCCGTGTCCCATCCACACAACGGTTGCTGATCGGGATCGAAACCATCGGCAAAAATCGGATCCTTTTTACCAGTGGGTTGCAGCGCTTCGCGCGTCGCCGCGAAACCATCAAGCGGAGAGGCGGCGACGAACAACAATGCCGCGCAGGACGCAACGAGCGGGAGCAATCGGGACATGAGCATTTCCTCGGGTGTACGCCATCAGGCGAAGGATCGGTCGAGCACGAAGCGATCCATCGCAGAAGGGTATCCCTGGAAACCTCCGCGCGATTCACTGGTCCGCGCGTTTCCCGTTGCTGGTGTCGTCAAATCGACGACGTGCGCGCCAAACTAAAGCAGCACACGCCGCATGTCGCCAAGAACCTGACCGAGATAGGCAGTAAAGCGCGCGGCCGATGCACCGTCGATGACGCGGTGATCATAGGACAGCGACAGCGGCAAGATAAGGCGCGGTGTGAACTGCTTGCCGTCCCACACCGGTTTCATTTGCGACTTCGACACACCGAGGATGGCGACCTCGGGCGCATTGACGATCGGTGTGAACGCCGTGCCGCCAATGCCGCCGAGGCTCGAAATCGAGAAGCAGCCGCCGGACATGTCGGCGGGACTGAGCTTGCCGTCACGCGCCTTCTTCGCCAGTTCACCCGATTCAGTGGCGATTTCGATCACGCCCTTGCGGTCTGCATCGCGCAGCACCGGCACGACGAGGCCGTTCGGTGTGTCCGCGGCGAAGCCGATGTGAAAATACTTCTTCAGCACCAGATTCTCGCCGCTGGAGTCGAGCGAGGCGTTGAAATCCGGGAACCTCTTCAGTGCCGCGACCACCGCCTTGATCAGGAACGCGAGCATGGTCAGCTTGATGCCGGCCTTCTCGTTCTCCTTGTTGAGGCTCACGCGCAAGCCTTCGAGATCGGTGATGTCGGCATCATCGAACTGTGTGACGTGCGGAATCATCACCCAGTTTCGGGCGAGGTTGGCACCGGAAATCCTGTTGATCTTCGAACGCGGCTTGAGCTCGACCTCGCCGAATTTGGCGAAGTCGACCACCGGCCATGGCAGCAGGTTGAGTCCGGCACCGGAAGGACTGCCTTGCGCGCCCGCGGCGGTTGGTTTTGCCAATGCGCTCTTGACGAAGTTCTGCACGTCCTCGCGCGATATCCGTCCTTTGCGTTCACTGCCCGTGACCTTGCCGAGGTCGACGCCGAGTTCGCGCGCGAACAGGCGCACCGCCGGACTCGCATGCGGCACCTGTCCCGGCATCACCGAACTCGCGTCGAACGCGACCGGTGGCGTGCGCGGCCCCGACATTTCCGGATCGACGTCGGCATCGGCGTCGGAAGCCGGCACCTTCGTGGCGTCGACCGGCGCCGACGTCGGCGCTTCGGGCGTCGCGGCCTTGCCTGCGGCAGGTGCTGACGGTTTCGCCGCCTCCGCTGCAGCCACTGGCGCCGCGGGCGTCGCCGTTTCGGTCGGCGCAGCGTCTGCTGCAGCTTCTTCGATGATCGCGACGACCATGCCTTCGGAGACGCCATCGCCGAGCTTGACCTTGAGTTCCCTGACCACGCCGGCCACCGAAGAAGGCACTTCCATCGTCGCCTTGTCCGACTCGAGCGTGACCAGGCCCTGGTCCTTGCTCACCGTATCGCCGGGCTTGACCAGCACTTCGATGACCGGGATATCGGTGTAGTTGCCGATATCGGGGACCTTCACTTCGTGGTTGGCCATCAGGGAACTCCGGGGGGTCGATGCATCAAGCGCCCTATTGTGGCGCCGATGACGGTTCGCGCCAACCGCGCATTTGCATCGATCATCGCGCCGCACGGCGCCGGCATGACCTCGTACACATTGCGCACGAGCGCGGATGCACTATTGTCGAGCGCATCGTGCAATCAGGGAGAAGACTCGTGCTGGCGATCCGCGATCTGTCCAAGACCTACGCCAACGGCGTGCAGGCGTTGCGCAACATCACGCTCGACATCCCGCGCGGCATGTTTGGTCTGCTTGGGCCCAACGGCGCCGGCAAGTCGACGCTGATGCGCACGATCGCAACGCTGCAGGATGCCGACAGCGGCAGCGTGCATCTTGATGGGCTCGATGTGCTCAATGACAAAAGTGAGGCACGTCGCCGGCTCGGCTACCTGCCGCAGGAATTCGGCGTCTATCCGAAAGTGTCGGCGGCGGACATGCTCGATCATTTCGCCGTGCTCAAGGGCGTGGTCGACAACCGCGAACGCAAGTCGGTGGTCGAAGCATTGCTTCGCCAGGTCAACCTGTGGGACGTGCGCACGCGCAAGCTCGGCACGTTCTCGGGCGGCATGCGCCAGCGCTTCGGCATCGCCCAGGCGCTGATCGGCGCGCCGTCGCTGATCATCGTCGACGAGCCGACTGCCGGCCTCGACCCCGAGGAGCGCAACCGCTTCCTCAACCTGCTGGCCGAAGTCGGCGAACAGGTCGTGGTGATCCTGTCGACGCACATCGTCGAGGACGTCACCGACCTGTGCCCGCGCATGGCGATCATCGCGCAGGGCGAGTTGCGCCTCAGTGGCGAACCGAATGAAGCGATCCGCTCGCTGGACGGGCGCGTCTGGAAGAAGGTGCTGAGCAAGGACGCGCTGGCCGCGCATCTCGCCGGCTACACGGTGCTGTCGTCGCGCCTGGTCGGCGGTCGGCCGGTCATCCACGTGCTCAGTGATGCCAATCCCGGCGACGGCTTCAGTGCCGTCGCGCCCGATCTCGAGGATGTCTATTTCGGCGAGCTGCGCCGTGTGGCGGCGCCTGCGGCAAAGGCAGCCTGACCGTGTTGCGCCATCTGCTCGCGTTCGAGGGCCGCCAGCTCGTCGCCAACGGCGTGTTCTGGCTTGTTGCGCTGTTCTGGGGCATCAACGCGTTTGCGATCAGCGCCAGCGAGGGCGTGAACCTGGTCGGCGCGGTCGGCAGCGTGCTGCGCAACTCGCCGTACGTCGTCGTCTACTCGCTCGGCGTGATGACCGTGTTCGCACTGTTCCTGGTTACCATCTTCGTCGCCGGTACGGCGCTGCGCGATTTCGAATTGCGCACGGCCGAGCTGTTCTTTGCCACGCCGATGAAGAAGCGTGATTACCTGCTTGGACGCTTCGGCGGTGGCCTGATCGCCTCGATCGGCATCATGCTGGTGGCCGCGTTCGGCCTGTGGTTCGGTTCGCTGATGCCATGGCTCGACGCCGACCGGCTCGGGCCGACGCGCATCGATGCTTACCTGTGGGCGCTGTTCGTCATCGTGCTGCCGAACCTGGTATTCATCTCGGCATTGCTGTTCGCGATCGCCATGCTGACGCGCTCGATGCTGTTCACCTATCTCGGCGTGATCGCGTTCTTCGTGCTGTGGACCATCGCCGGAGAACTGACCGGCGAACTCGATGCACGCTGGATCGGCAGCCTGATCGATCCTTTCGGCTTGTCCGCGCTCGCCGACGCAACGCGCTACTGGTCGGCCGAACAGCGCAATACGCAGTTGCCCGAACTCGGCGGCATGCTGCTCGCCAACCGCGTGGTCTGGAGTGGCATCGGCATCGCATTGCTGGTCCTCGCGTTTCGCCTGTTCCGCACCGATCGCGAAGGCATCGTGCTGCGGCGACGGCGCAAGCTGGCCGACGCGCCGATGCCGACCGCCACCTCCTCGGTCGTGACCGTGCCGACGGTACGCCTGCAGACCTCGGCTGGTGCGCAGTTCCGCCAGGTCCTGCACCAGGCGCGCTTCGATGCCCTTGGCGTGCTGACTGGCGTGCCATTCCTGATCGTGATCGCACTCGGCATCTTCAACCTCGGCGGCGCGCTGTTCTATTCCGACCTCTATTAC
>JBBSOU010000104.1:0-12403 GCA_038259445.1 Lysobacterales bacterium
GGAAACTCCTCTAGCATCAGTGCTCTTCGCGAGCGATCGCAGGCAAACGCTGCCTTCCCCTGCGCAGCGGGGGAAGGTGCCCCGACAGGGGCGGATGGGGGCGCTTTTCGCCCTACTTCATCAACGCCGCAAGCGTCTTGCCGAGATCGGCCGGTGACTTGACTGTGGTCACGCCGGCTTTCTCGAGCGCTTCGAACTTCGCCGCGGCGGTGCCTTTGCCGCCGGAGATGATTGCGCCGGCATGACCCATGCGCTTGCCTGCGGGTGCCGAGGCGCCAGCGATGAAGGCGACGACCGGCTTGGTCACGTATTCGGCGATGAAGTCCGCCGCTTCTTCTTCGGCGCTGCCACCGATTTCGCCGACCATGATGATGCCCTCGGTCTGCTCATCGTCCTGGAACAGACGCAGGCAGTCGATGAAGCTGAGGCCGTTGATCGGGTCGCCGCCGATGCCGATGCAGGTGGACTGACCAAGTCCGGCGTGGGTGGTCTGGAACACCGCCTCATAGGTCAGCGTGCCCGATCGCGAAACGATGCCGACCTTGCCGGGCTTGTGGATGTGACCGGGCATGATGCCGATCTTGCACTCACCGGGCGTGATCACGCCGGGGCAATTCGGGCCGACCAGAACCGTATCCGGATAGCCCTTCAGCACATTCTTGACGCGCAGCATGTCGAGCACCGGAATGCCTTCGGTGATCGCGACAATGACCTTGATGCCCGCATCGGCCGCTTCGAGGATCGCATCGGCCGCGAACGGCGGTGGCACGAAGATCATCGATGCGTCGGCACCGGTCTCGGTGACCGCATCGGAGACGGTGTTGAATACCGGCAGGCCGATATGCAGAGAGCCGCCCTTGCCGGGAGTGACACCGCCGACCAGCCTGGTGCCGTAGTCGACCGCCTGCTCGGAATGGAACGTACCCTGCTGGCCGGTGAAGCCCTGGGTGATGACCTTGGTGTGCTTGTTGATCAGGACGCTCATGGATCGATCCTCGAATGCGGTTACTCGTGGGCGGCTTCTGTCGCGATGCTGTCTCTTGACGGAATCCTGGAGGAAAGCATCGCGGCTGAAGCCGCTCCCACCGTGTTTGGGTATCAGGCTGCCTTGACCGCGGCGACGGCTTTTTCGGCGGCGTCGTTGAGGTCGATGGCGGGCGTGATCTTGAGGCCGGAATTGGCCAGCAGTTCGCGGCCCTTCTCGACATTGGTGCCTTCGAGGCGCGCGATCACCGGAATGGTCAGGCCGACTTCCTTGACCGCGGCGATGATGCCCTCGGCGATCAGGTCGCAGCGCACGATGCCGCCGAAGATGTTGACGAGGATCGCCTCGACCTTGTCCGAGGACAGGATCAGCTTGAATGCCTCGGTCACGCGCTCCTTGGTCGCGCCACCACCGACATCGAGGAAGTTGGCCGGTTCGGCGCCGGCCAGCTTGATCACGTCCATCGTCGCCATGGCCAGACCGGCGCCATTGACCATGCAGCCGATGTTGCCATCCATCGTCACGTAGTTGAGGTTGTTGCGCACGGCGGCGGCTTCGGCGGCGTCTTCCTGCGATTCATCGCGCATCGCCACGAGCTTCGGATGACGAAACTCGGCGTTGTCGTCGGAATTGACCTTGCCATCGAGCGCGATGAGGTCGCCACTGGCGACGATGGCGAGCGGATTGAGCTCGACCAGCGCCAGGTCCTTCTCGTTGAACAGCTTGTACAGCCCGCTCATGATCTTCGTCAGCTGGCCGGCCTGCTTGAGGTTGAGGCCCATGTCGAAAGCGAGGCGGCGCGACTGATAAGGCTGCAGGCCTTCGACGAAGTCCACTTCGATCGTGTGGATGTCCTCGGGGTTGTCGCGCGCAACCTGCTCGATGTCGACGCCGCCGCTGGCCGAAGCAATGAAGGACACGGTCTTGCTGGCACGATCAACGAGGATCGACAGGTACAGTTCGCTGACGATGTCGCCGGCTTCGGTCACCAGTACGAGATTGACCGGCAGCGCGCGACCCGCCGACTGGTAGGTCTCCATCGTCTTGCCGAGCATGCCCGCGGCCGCGCTGCGAACGTCGTCGATGGACTTGCAGAACTTGACGCCACCGGCCTTGCCGCGTCCACCGGCATGAATCTGCGCCTTGACCATCCACGGACCGCTGCCGAGCGATTCGGCCACTTTCGCTGCCTCGTCGGCGCTCGCGGCGATCTTGCCGGCGGGTACCGGAATGCCGTATTCGGCGAACAATTCCTTGGCCTGGTATTCGTGGAAGTTCATGCATGCACCTTGGTTGATGTAGCGCGGGCGACGAGCGCGCTCGGCACGCCGCAGCCCTGGACACGCGGGGAAACCGATGGAGGATCGGCCCGCACAATCAGCCGCGTATTCTGGGCAATGCGTGCGGCGAAAGCAAAAGCCGCCAGTATCGGCGGCTTTCGTGACGGTGGCGCGAGACCATTTCCCGCGAGCAGCGCCGGCGCGACGGAATCCGCATCGCGGGCGCAATGCATCGCGACTGCGCCGCGTCCCACGGCCGGTCGCATGCTCCACACCTCGCTGCGGCCGCTTTCGTGGGAAGCGCCGCAGGCGCGATGCTGTGTCCGCTACTGAAAGCCGTCGGCAAACAGGCGATCGTTGCCAACCTGGATGGTCCACGTGCGCGAATGCACGAGCAGGCCATCCGCCATCGTCGCATTGACGAACGCCGTCTGGTCGACGACGCGCATCTCGAGCGTGCGTGCGGCCGGCGTCGCGGTAGCCTGCGAAAACACGTAGGTGTCGGAAGTTGCGCCGGCAATCGGACTGCCGTCGAGATACCACTGCACGGCGACGGAGCCGATCGTCGGTCGCAACACACTGGCACCAAACAGACGGGTCGAGCCAATGGCGTACGGCACGGCCGCCGTGTTGGACGGTCTCTGGCTGTTCGGCTCGATCAAGTCGATGCCTGCTGCCGGTATGCCGAAGCCGCCGCGATAGAGCTTCTTGACGTACTCCTGGCGGCAGACCGGGCAAAAGTTCGTGCCGAGCGAGCGCATCAGGCAGGTCGAATCGACAGGCCGATACATTCCCGAGGTCAGGTAGCGTGCGCCCTGGAACAAACCGACCCCCGAGGTTCCGCCCGGTGTCGGTATCGGGTTGCCGGAGGTGAACCAGCTGCGCCACTTGACCAGGTTCGCATTGGTCTGGTTGGTCACGTTGGCTTCGCATGCCGGTCCGCCGGAGATGTCATTGCACGCGGGAAATCCCGGAAAAGGGTCGGAATACTCATCGGCCAGACCATGGAAAGTGTGGCCGAACTCGTGGATCACGATCAGGGCGGCCTGGGCTGCGGCCGAGGTGACGGCGTAACTGCCACCGGCGCCGCCGTACAGCGGATCATTGACCGTGACGAGAATCTTGTCCCAGTCCGGATAGGCCGCAGCGGCAGTGAATACCTTGGTCGAGCTGACGGTCAGCAGGCGATGGATCTGGCTCGTGCAGAAGCGCCCGTCAAGTGCGGTATTGACGAAGGTTCCTGCGGCCGGATCCGACTGTGCGGCGACATCGGCGCAGCACGACGTCGTCGTGCAGCCAGCCTGATACGGCGGGTGATCCGAGCCGGACTGCACCGAGCTCACGAAACCGGTCTGCCAGTTGACGAAGTTCTCATACTCACGATACGGGGTGACCGCGAACATCGCCGTCTTCAACGCCGCTGCATGCGTCGTGAAGGTCGCCTGCTGCGCGCTCGTGTAGCCGTCGCCAAGCACGAGCACATCGAGCCGGTTGCCCGAGTTGGCTGCGTCGACGCCGACCTCGCGCACGAGCTGCGCTGGTGCAAGCGCGGCCAGCGGCAACGAATTGCGGTCCGCCTTCAGCGCAGCGAGATCGACATGCTGCACGCCCGCATCGGTGATCAATTCGACGCTGTCGGCATCGTCGTGGGCGACGCGCAGCACAAAACTGCGATCACGCGCTTCGACCGCATGCGCGTCGATGCTGCCGGTGCCTGTCTCGACATCATGCGCGAACTCCGCACGAAGGAATCGCGGCACCTCGACCTGGCGCAGCGGCCCGGCGACGCCCTCACGGATAGCGCGCCATGTGACCCATTCGGTTTCGGTGTCGGACACACGCGTGACATCGACGATGTCGTCGCGAGGCGCGGCCAACTCGACGTCCGCATGGAACACCGGTACCGCGCGGCCATCGGCATCGAACTCGAACACCATGTAGTGGGCCGGTATCGCCGCCATCGCGGCAGTAGCCCATGCAAACACCGCGAGGGTCGCGGCCAGACTCAACAACGTGCGCATGTTTTTTCCTTTCGTCACTGTTCGTTACGTCCCGCCACGGCCATTGTCGCCAGCCGCCCCGACATCGGATTCTTCGAGAGACTCGCTGAGCATTTCTGCTGCGCAGCGGATCAACCTGTCCATGGCGCAGAACGGCGCGCATTTGTGCCATCGCATGTGTCAACGCATGTCGGACCAGGCGCCGCGCCGCACACGATGGGATCGAAAAAGCCGGGCCGACTTTCACGCATTTGGCGGATTGTGTCGTTTCTTCCCGACCACGCCTATACTTTCGGTCGCAGCGGAGGACTGATCTTGGCAGAGCTTGAGGGGCGACGCTCAAACGGAACGACCGGTGACATCACCCGGCGTGAGCTGTACTTCTTCAATCTCTACCGCGTGCTTGAGGCCGTGGTTTACACCGGGCTTGTATTCAGTCCGCTGGCCGTTGACTGGATCAAGATCAGCCACTCCACGCTCGGGCGCACTGCCGCGGCGACCTACCTGGTCATCGCCATGCTGCTGCTGATCTGGACCGATCGCATGCGCCATCGCCTGCCGGCGAGCATCGGCCTGGCGTTGACGCTCGATGTCGTTGTCGCCTCGCTCGTTCTGTTCTCGCTGACTGGCGGACACAGTTCGATTCCGGTCATGCTGATCGTCAACGTCGGAGTCGGTGCCTTGCTGCTGCCGTTCCGTCAATCGATGCTGCTGGCGGCGCTGGCGGCGCTCGGCGTACTCGCGCCGGGCATGCTGCAGCTGATCAGCGACGGCGTGCGTGACCGCAACGTGCTCGAGGCGGCGTTGTTCGGCGTGGCCTATTTCGCGGTGGCCGGACTGTGCGCGCATCTCGGTCGACAGATGCGCGAGACCGAGGCACTGGCAGAACAGCGCGGCGTCGATCTGCTCAACCTCGAACAGGTCAACGACCTCATCATCCGGCGCATGAAGACCGGGGTGATCCTCGTCGATGGTGCCAATCACATCCTGCGCATCAACGAATCGGCGTGGCACCTGATCGGCAATCCGTCGCCCAACCAGCGCGATCTCGGCGCCGTCGCGGCAGAACTGTCGAGACGCCTGTATCACTGGCGGCACTCCGGTCGCGTCGACCAGACCCCGATCGCGCTCGCCGCCGATGTGCCCGAAGTGATTCCGCGCTTTTCGCGCATGGCACCAAACGACGATACGCATGTGCTCATCTTCCTCGACGACACCTCGCTGCTGTCCCGACGCGCCGAAGAGATGACGTTGAGCTCGCTCGGTCGGCTGTCGGCATCGATCGCGCACGAGATCCGCAACCCGCTCGCGGCGATCCGCTATTCCGCGCAGCTGCTGGCCGAATCGGAGAGCCTCGAGGAAGAAGATCGCCGCCTCGTCGAGATCGTCAACAACCACTGCACGCGCGCCAACGAGGTGGTCGAGAACATTCTGCAGTTGTCCCGCCGCGAACGTTCGCGACCAGAGAGCATCGACGTCAATGCGTGGGCGTTGTCGTTCGTCGAGGACTACAAGCAGAACAACGACATCGGCCAGGACCACCTGCGTGCGATCACGCAGAACCGGCGTGTCGAGGCGATGGTCGATCCGCAGCATCTGCAGCAGGTGGTCTGGAATCTCGTGCAGAACGCGATCCGTTACGGGCGCGAACCCGGCACCGCGGCGCGGGTAGTTGTCGTCGCCCGCCTCGCCACCGACAAGGGCCCGCCGCTGATCGAGATCGTCGATCGCGGCCCGGGCATTCCGGCCAAGGTTGCCGCACAGATCTTCGATCCGTTCTTCACCACCAGCGAGTACGGCACCGGACTCGGCCTGTATCTGGCCAAGCAGATGTGCGAGTCGAGCCAGGCCACACTCGAATACGTGCCGGTCGCCGGCGGCGGCGCGTGTTTCCGCATCACGCTGTCACCGGCAGCGTCGTTGTCGCCGACCGCGCCGATGACCGCCAGGGCCGCAGCCGGGAAGTAGGGCGTGATGATGATGACGGCGGCGCTGCTGCTGTCCGTCGACTACTGGCCGGTCCAGCGCTTGAGCCAGGCATTCACGGTGTCGTGCCACTGCACGCTGTTCTGCGGCTTGAGCACCCAGTGGTTCTCGTCCGGGAACACCAGCAACTGGCTCGGGATGCCGCGCCGCTGCAACGCCGTGAACGTGGCCAGGCTCTGGCTGGTCGGAATGCGGAAATCCTTCTCGCCCTGGATCACCAGCATCGGTACGCGCCATTTGCCGACATGGTTGAGCGGATTGAACGCCTCGTAGTTTTCCGGCGTGTCGTAGACGGTACCGCCGTTCTCCCATTCGGTGAACCATAGTTCTTCGGTCGAGTAGCCCATCGAGCGCGTGTCGAACACGCCATCGTGGTTGACCAGGCACTTCCACGGATCGCTCCAGTTGCCGGCGATCCAGTTGACCATGTAACCGCCGTACGATGCGCCGAGCGCACAGGCGCGATCGGCATCGAGGAACTTGTATTTCTTCTGCGCGGCGGCCCAGCCAAGCTTGAGGTCTTCGAGCGGCCTGCCGCCCCAGTCCTGTGAAATCGAATCAGTGAAGGCTTGTCCGTAACCGGTTGAGCCATGAAAATTGATCGTGACCACGGCGAAGCCTTGCCCGGCATACGTCTGCGGATTCCAGCGATAGCTCCAGCCATTGTTCATCGCGCCCTGTGGGCCACCGTGGATGATGAAGGCCACGGGATACTGCTTGTTCGCCTTGAAGCCGACCGGCTTGACCACGTAACCCTGCACGCTCGCGCCGTTAGCGCCCTTGAACGTGAAGAACTCGAAATCACCGACGCGCAACGGCTTCAGCGCAGCCGCATTGAAGCGCGTGATGGTCTTGAGCCCCTTGCCGCGCGCATCGGTGATGTAGAGGTCGCCCGGGCGCTTGAGATCATCGCGTGCAATCAACAGGGACTTGGGACCGACATCGAATGCCGTGATCGTGCCATCGCCGACCAGGCGCGTAACCTTGCCACTGGCGATGTCGATGCCGAACAGCGGGTGCTCGCCGTTGTCGTCAGCCGCCGTGTAAAGCGTCTTGCCGTCCGCCGACAGTTTCAGCGCGGACGCCGAACGGTCCCAGTTCGGCGCAATCTCGCGCTTCGCACCGCTGGCCAGATCGAGCGCCCAGATGCCGAAACGGTCGGCTTCGAAACCGGGACGCTTCATGGCCAGGTAATAGAGTGTCTTGCCGTCCTTCGACGGTGTCGGATACGCGTCCCACGCCGGATTCTCGGCAGTCAGGTTGGTGGGTGCCGCCGAGCCATCGCTGGGCACCGAATGGACGTCGAAATTGGTCGACCACGCTTCTTCATCGCCCGCTGCGCGCACGCCGAAATAGACCGTCGCACCATCGGCCGAGAACGCATATTCGCTGGCGCTGCCGAACGGCTTGGACGGAATATCGCCATCGATGCCGGCGCTGAGCAGCTTCGGCTGCCCAAGCGTGCCATCGGGGGTAATCGACGCAATCAACAACTGCGAACGGCGGCCATCGGACCAGGTGTCCCAGTGGCGCACGAACAGTCGGTCGTAGAGTTTGCCGCTGGCCTTGTGGTCGGCCGGTTTCTGCAATCGCCGCTTCGTGCAGTCGATCGGCGCGGCATCGTTCGCGCAATCGACGAACAGCTCGACCGTGAACAGCACCGCATCGCCTTTCGGCGAAACGGCGTAGCTGCCGATATCGAGGGCAAGTGCACTGACCTCCGTGGCGGTGCCGCCCTGCGCCGGAATGCGCCACAGCTGCGTGACGTCGTTCTTCGGCGCAAGAAAGAAGATCGCGTCGCCATCGGCACTCCACTGTGGCGAACTGGCGCCGTCGTGCAAACGCATTGGTGCCTTGCCGCCGGCAGCGGGAACGGTCCAGAGGCTGTTCTTGCCGCGATTTCCAGCAAAGTCGGTTTCGCGCAACTGCAGCGCAACGGTGCGCCCGTCCGGTGACAGGGCCTGATCCGAGATGCGATCGAGCAGCGCAAGATCCTTCACTTCAAACGGACGTGGCGCAGCGAATGCGTGCGCAGACGCGGCGAACGCAACGACGAGAAGCAATGAACGCATGGGTCTATCCCTGCAGCAATCGGGTTGACCATGGTATGCCCACCCCATCGCATGCGAAAGCGCTCCGCTTCACGCCTGCGCTCGCGCGTACCGACGGTTGCGTGATCACGAGCTAAGTGTGAGCATCATCGACCGCACGTATCACGGCGCATCCCGCAGGCAGGCCACCGTGCCACCGCGTAATCGTCGACACGCCGTTTCCACGCATCGAGAGTCGTCCGCATGAGCACACTTTCTGGCACCGGGTTCCGCGCATTCCGCATCCGCAACGACAACAACACGCACGCAGCCGGCATCGAGACGATCGACCTCGACGACCTGTCGCCCGGCGAGATCGTGGTCAAGGCTGCATGGTCCTCGGTCAACTTCAAGGACGCACTGGCCGGTAGCGGCAACGGCAGGATCCTGCGCCGCTATCCGCTCAACGGCGGCATCGATGTGGCGGGTTATGTCGCCGCCTCGAGCGACCCCGCGTTCCGCGAAGGTGACCAGGTCCTGTGCACAGGCTCGGGCCTCTCCGAGACGCGCGATGGCGGCTATTCCGAATACGTCCGGCTCGAATCGCAATGGGCGATTCCATTGCCACCTGGCATGACGTTGCGCGAATCGATGATCATCGGCACTGCCGGCTTCACCGCGGCGCTCGCGCTCTACCGCATGCAGCAGAACGGCCAGACGCCTGCCCTCGGTCCGATCGTTGTCACTGGCGCAACCGGTGGTGTCGGCATGCTGGCCATCGATGTACTCACGCGCGCCGGCTACGACGCACACGCGATCACCGGCAAGATCGACCAGTTCGATTTCCTGATCGCGCTCGGCGCACGCCAGTGCATTGCCCGAACCGACCTGCACTGGGGTCAGCGCCCGCTCGAAGCGGCACGCTGGGGCGGCGCGATCGACAACGTTGGCGGAGACATGCTGGCCGGCCTGACGCGCGTGATCCATCCGTACGGCAACATCGCCAGTTGCGGCAACGCCGCGAGCATTGATCTGGCGACGACCGTGATGCCCTTCATCCTGCGTGGCGTGAGCGTGCTCGGCATTGCCTCGGCCGGGACCGCACGCGCGATCCGCGACGACCTGTGGCGTCTTCTGGCCGACGAGTGGAAGCCGGCGCATCTCGACAAGATCGCGACACGCGAAGTTGGGCTCGACGAGTTGCCGGGCATATTCGAAACGATGGTCGCTGGTCAATCGTTCGGTCGCACCGTCGTTCGCATTGGGTGACGTGGTCGCTGGCTGCGCGAGCCAAGCTGTGTTTAGATTGCTGGGCCGTCCGGCATCTGGGGATAACGGGACTTCTTATGGCGCGCGTTCTGATCGTCGACGATTCGCCGTCGCAGTTGATCGGTCTCAAACGAATCACGGAAAAGCTCGGCCATGAAGTCATCACGGCCGAAGATGGGGCGGCCGGTGTCGAGACGGCCAAGCGCGAACTGCCCGATCTCATCCTGATGGATGTGGTCATGCCGAACCTCAACGGATTCCAGGCCACGCGAACGCTGGCCAAGGACCCACGCACGAGCCACATACCGGTGATCCTCGTGACCACCAAGGATCAGGAAACCGACCGCGTCTGGGGCATGCGCCAGGGTGCCAAGACCTATGTGACCAAGCCGGTCAACGAAGGCGACCTGACGCGCGCGATCAACGACAACCTGCCACGCGCCTGATCCAGCGCACGGATCGCCGACGCCCACGCGTCATGTCGATACGCTCGAGTCCAACGCTCGCTTCCCACTGGCCGGCTGCACCGCTGGAGGTCAGCCAGCCGCCGGGACGGAAAATGCCGCCGCCATCTGTTCGTAGAGTCCGCGCTGCTCGTCGGTTTCTGCACGCGGCGCCTGCACTTCGAGCACGACGATCTGGTCGCCGGCTGGCTTGCCAGGCCAGCCACGACCGCGCAGGCGCAGTTTGGTACCTGTGCTGGAACCTTCCGGGACACGCAATTCGACTTCGCCGGCGAGGGTTGGCACCTTGACCGTGGCGCCTAGCGCGGCGTGCCATGGCATGACCGGCAGCGGTGAAACGATATTGCGGCCTTCGAGGCGGAAGCGTGGATCGTCGCGCACGTTGACCTCAAGCAGCAGGTCGCCAGCGGCGCCGCCGGAATGTCCGGGGTAGCCCTGCCCGCTCAGGCGTATGACACGGCCCGGTTCAATGCCGGCCGGAATCTTGATCTCCAGCGTGCGCTCGCCCTGCATGGCGTCGCGCAGTGACACGCGCTCGCGACCGCCGTTGAACGCGGTGCTCAGGTCGATGGTGATCTGCGCCTGCAGGTCGCTGCCGCGGCGCGGCCCGGGCCTGCCGCCGCGCGCCTGCGCACCGCGGCCGAACAGCGATTCGAAGAAATCGCTGAAATCCGGGTTGCCGCTATCGCCCTGCCCGCCTTGCCAGTTCGGTGGCGGCCGGATGTCGTCACCGGCGCGGTAACCGCCGGCGCGCAGTTCGTCATACGAACGTCGTCGCTCGGGTTCCTTGAGCGCCTCGTAGGCTTCGTTGACGGCCTTGAACTTCTCTTCCGCGCCGGATTCCTTGCTGACATCCGGATGGAATTTGCGCGCAAGACGCCGATATGCCGACTTGATGTCGGCATCGGACGCGTCGGGCTTGACGCCCAGGGTGTCGTAGTAGTCCTTGAACTGCATGCGTTACGTGGTCCTCGAAACAGGAAAGCCTGCGGCAGGAAACCCGCCGCAGGCCACGATGACATGCCTGGCCTGTACGGATCAGGCGTTGATGGTAATCCGTCGCGGGGTGGTTTCCGGCTTCTTCGGGATCGAAATCTCGAGAACGCCGTTCTTGCCCGACGCGCTGATCGATTCCGCATCGGCACTGTCAGGCAGCGCGAAGCGACGGTAGAACGAACCGTACGAGCGCTCGACGCGCGTCAGCTTGCCGTTCTGCTCGACCTGCTCGGCCTTGCGCTCACCCTTCAGCGAGAGGATGCCCTTGTCCATGCTGATCTCGATCTCCTGCGGGTCGACACCGGGGATGTCGGCGAGGATCACGAAGCGCTTGTCCTCCTCGCGGATGTCGACGCGCGGCGCCCACTGGCTGGTGACGACATTCGAGTGGTCGGCCTCTTCCGTGCCGAGAAATCGGTCGAATACCTGGCGCAGATCGCGCGACAGCGGGTTGGCGACGGCCCACGAACTCTGGCGAATGTTGCTCATGTCTGTTTCCCTCGATTCTGGTGCGGGGCGACTGCTCCGCTTGAGCTGAAAGGTAGGGATGAGGAGGCGCGTTTCAAGGGGCTTTTTGCAGAGAATCAGCAATGACGGATCGGGTAGCGTGCCTGCTCCCGGTTCGTTTGGACGTCCAGATCGTTGCGGCGAGCACAGCGGTCAGCGATCGCCGCCGCGCGCCACTGGCACCGACCTCCGCAAACGCGCACCATGCCGGGCCCAACAAATCAGGATTTCACCATGACCATTGAAGTCGGCCAGCACATTCCAGTGGCTACCTTGAACACGATCAAGGACGGCGTCCAGGCCGTGACCACCGAACAGATTTTCGCCGGCAAGAAGGTCGTGATGTTTTCGGTACCCGGCGCGTTCACACCGACCTGCTCGGCCAAGCACCTGCCCGGCTACGCCCAGCACCTCGACGCATTCACTGCCAAAGGCATCGAAGTCGCCTGCATGTCGGTCAACGATGCGTTCGTGATGGATGCGTGGGCGAAGAGCCAGGAGGTGCCGGCGGCGCTGACCATGCTTGCCGATGGCAATGCCGTGTTCGCGACCCAGCTCGGACTCGAATTCGACGCCAGCGCATTCGGTATGGGACTGCGCTCGAAGCGCTTCGCGTTGTATGCGGAAGATGGCGTCGTGCGCATCCTGCACATCGAGGCGCCGGGCGAGTTCAAGGTCTCGGCAGCAGACGCGATGCTCGAGGCCATCAATGCGCTCTGAGTGACACCTGCGCATCGCGCATTTTCGATCGCCCGCATACGCTGAGAAACAACCAGAGCGCCGCCATACGCCGTGGCAAGGTGGGCATGGAACAAGTGACCGGGGGTGGGGGCGGGTGGGGAGCCGGGGTGGGTCAGGAGTGGAAACGCACAGGCGCCCCCGGGGA
>JBBSOU010000105.1:0-12270 GCA_038259445.1 Lysobacterales bacterium
AGGCACCGCTGCGAGCAGACCGCCGACGACGCGGCGCATCGACGGCACCATGGTCAGCAGGCGCAGTACGCGAAGCACGCGCAACGCGCGCAGCACGGCGAATGGACCGCTGGCGGGCACCAGCGCGATGACCACGACGAGGAAGTCGAATACGCTCCAGGGATCGCGGAAGAATGCGCCGCGCCAGGCAACGATGCGCAGGCCGATTTCGAGTACGAACACGGATAGCATCGCCTTGTCGACCAGCCGCAACCAGGCCCCGTGGCTCGCCATCAGCGTGTCGGAGGTCTCGAGCCCGAGTACCACCGCATTGAGGATGATCAGCGTGAGTACGCCGTTGCGCACGTCGGCGCGCTCAAGAAAGCGCTGCAAGCGACTGCGAGTGCCCGACGGCATTACGGGGCTGCCAACTTCTGCCATGGACAAAGCCACTCCGTTGAAAGGGGATGGATGACGCGCTCAATCGCCAGCGCCGGGCGCGTGTGTCGACGTTGACGACCGTGGCGCGTCCCTGCATCACGTGCAGATTTTCTGTCATCGCGCGCGCCAGTATCGTCGAATCAAACCCGCAGCACGTGACTTTTTTGTGTCGACGAATCCGCCAGCGCAGACGGCATTCGCACGACGCCGCAATGTCTCGGCATTGGCGAGGATTCGGGCGGCAAGGCCACGCAATCATTGCGGCGCGCGATGATGTCTGTGCAGGTGCTGCGGCCTCGACGCTGCCACCGGATGGAGCCAGCGCGCAGGCGACAGCGTGGTGTCAAGCCAGCGGCATGCCGACGCGTGATCCGGAAGGCTCGCGATCGCCGGCCGCCATTTGCGCGCTGGGCACGCGTGTCGCGGCGCGCAGAAGGCGAACGGTTGCGAATCGCCGCTCAGCGCTGAGGCAAGCTACGATCGACGTCGCCCGCAGTGGCAATGACGAGATCCTTTCGACGTTCATCCGATGTGCAACCGACCTCCCTGATGCCAGACCCCTACATCCTCGCCCTGTTCGTGATCGGATCCCTGGTTGCATTGGTGGCCTGGCTTCCGCTGGTTTTCCGCCGCGCGCCATTGTCACTGCCGATGGTCTGCGTAGCCCTCGGCGCGGGGATCTTCAGCCTTCCGCAGGTGGGCTTTGATCCGACGCCGCAGGCCTATCCGCAGATCGCCGAGCGGCTGACCGAGTTCGTCGTGATCATCGCGCTGATGGGTGCGGGACTGAAGATCGACCGCATCTTCGACCTGCGCGGATGGGGCGTCACCTGGCGATTGCTCGGCATCACGATGCTGTTGTCGATCACCGCTATCGCGCTGATCGGCTACTCGATCCTCGGCCTCGGTCTGGCCGCCGCAGTGCTGCTCGCCGCCGCCCTGGCGCCGACCGATCCGGTGCTCGCCTCCGATATTCAGGTCGGCGCGCCGCAGGAAGGAAAAGAGGACGAGGTGCGCTTCGGCCTGACTTCGGAAGCCGGCTTGAATGATGGCCTCGCGTTTCCGTTCGTGAATCTTGCCATCGCGCTGGTTCTGGTTGAGTCCGGCGAGAAAACCGGGTGGCTCACCGAGTGGCTGACCATCAGCGTGCTGTGGGAGATCAGCTCAGGGCTCGGTCTGGGCTGGATCATCGGCTGGGTGTTCGGCTGGCTGACCTTCACCATACCGGTCAGCACGCGCCTGGCGGCGACGCGCGACGGTTTCATCGTGGTCGCTGCCACCTTCCTCTCGTACTCGGTGACCGAGATGCTCAACGGCTACGGTTTTCTCGCCGTATTCATCACCGCACTTGCCTTCCGACACGCCGATCGCGACCACCAGTTCCACGTCGAAATGCACGACTTCATCGAGCAGATCGAACGCATGGCGATGATGGTCGTGCTCGTGCTGTTTGGCGGCGCACTGGTCTCGGGACTGCTGACCCCGCTCAGCGCAATTGATGTGGCCGCGGCGTTGGCCATCGTGCTCGTGGTTCGGCCGCTGGCAGGAATGCTCGGCTTCATCGGCTGGCAACGGCCTTGGCGTGAGAAGTTGATCCTCGCGTTCTTCGGCATTCGCGGGGTTGGCTCGTTCTACTACCTTGCTTACGGCCTCAACAGTGCCACGTTCGACGGTGGTGATCGGTTATGGGCGCTGGTCGGGCTGATCTGCCTGATGTCGATCCTGGTGCACGGCATCCTGGTCACGCCGGTCATGCGCTGGTTCGATCGCAGTCAGGGACGCGATCCGGATGCCGATGCAGAAGGCGACGTTCGCGCGCCCGAGCCGGACAAAACCAGGCGCGCCGTTTCATCCTGAAAGCGCTCCTGCGGCGACTTCCGGTAGCATTCGCGGCCCTGGCAAACACGACGAACGAAGACCGACGCGCGCGCTTGCCTGATCGCGAGCAGCGGTCATCGATGTGTCGTGGCTGCCTGCGTTTTCCGACATCGCCGACATCGAGCACGCATGAACCCGACCGAGATTTTCCTGATCGCGATCATCCTGATCTTCACGGTGCCCTACCTGATCTGGCGCCTCGGTCGTACCGAAAGCTACGCGCCGCTCGTCGTCGTGCAGATCCTGACCGGCATCCTGCTTGGTCCCGGCGTGCTCGGCGCGGTGTTCCCCGACTACTACGCGTTCGTGTTCAATCCGACCACGATCCATTCGCTCAACGGCATCGCGTGGTGGGCGGTGATGGCGTTCGTGTGGATTGCCGGCATCGAACTCGATGTCAGCGATGCCTGGCGCAATCGTGGCGAAACCGCCCTTACCGCCGGCCTCGCACTCGGCATGCCGCTCGCGTTCGGCTGCATCGCCGCGGTGTTGATGCTCTGGCAGGGCAGCGCCTGGATGGGTGCGCGCGGCACGTCGTGGCAGTTCATCGTCGGTGTCGGCATGGCCTGCGCGGTTACCGCCTTGCCGATCCTGATCCTGTTCATGGAAAAGATCGAAATCCTGCGCAAGCCACTTGGCCAGCGCGTGTTGCGCTACGCCAGCCTCGACGACATCGCGATCTGGGGTGTGCTCGCGCTGATCCTGCTCGACTGGGAACGGATCGGTCGCCAAATTGGATTCCTGGTCGCGTTCGTGCCGGCGGCGATCGCGTTTCGCGCGCTGATGCGCCGGGTGCCGGAGAGCGATCGCTGGTACATCGGCCTGATCTGGCTGGCCGTGTGCGGCTTTGCGGCGGACTGGGCCGGGCTGCACTTCATGGTCGGCGCGTTCCTCTCCGGCGTGGTCATCGATCGCGCGTGGTTCGACGGTGAACGCCTCGACCTGCTGCGCCACCATGTACTGCTCGTGATCATGCCGGTGTTTTTCCTCAGCACCGGTCTGCGCACGGATTGGGGAGTGGGCGGCAGCGTGGTGTTCGCTGCGGCTGCCGTGCTGCTGGTGGCGTCGGTCGCCGGCAAGCTCGCCGGCGTGCATCTGGCCGGGCGCCTGCTCAAGTGGCCGCCCGGCGAAGCCTCGATCATCGGCTGGTTGCTGCAGACCAAGGCACTGATCATGATCATCTTCGCCAACATCCTGCTCGACCGCGGCATCATCACCGCCGAAGCGTTCACCGCACTGCTGCTGATGGCAGTGGCGAGCACGATGCTGACCGTTCCGGTGGTCGTGCCGAAGCTGCGCCACATCGCCGCCGCCGCCCACCCATCGCGACCTAGCGCACCGTGATCGCCATTCGCGTGACTGCCTTGTCGCCGACGACGAAGACCAGTTCGTAGGCTCCGGGCGATTCCGGCGCCATCACCTCGACCACGGCCTCGCCTTCGCCGGGTACGTCCTCGTAACCGAGATAATCGAGTGTGCCGCTGCGCACGAATCCGATCCAGTTGCCCTTGCCACGCGGCCCCTTGAATCCGATGCGCAGGCGCTGGCCGGCGAGCGCGTCAGCCGTTGGCTGGAGGGTGGCCTGCACCGGCGTGACGGTGACCGGCTGCATCGCGGCGACACTCTCGCTTTCGTTGAGCACGTAGCGAAGTTCGTAGTCTCCCGATTCATGCGGTGCCACCAGCACGGCCGTGGTCGTCGGTCCACTCGGACGCACGTAGTCGCGATAATCGCGTGGCGCGCTGCCGGCCGGCGCGAAACCGATCCAGTGCCGGCTGTCCGTCGGTCCCATCGCCTCGATCGGATAGCGGTCGCCGGCCATCACGCTGGCCGCTCCGCGCACGCTGACCTCGCTGGCAATCACCGTGATCGGTCGCGACACCAGGATGCGGTCGTCTTCGTTGAGCACAAAGCGCAACTCGTAGGCACCGGGCTCGGCCGGCACCATCAACTCCAGCTCGCTGACGGCGCCGCTGAGTCGCGCGTAATGGAGATAGCTGTTCGGAGCACTGCCGACCGGCGCGAAGCCGACCCAGTGGGCGGGAGCGAACGGCCCGCGTGCAACGACCTTGATCCGCGTGCCTGGCGCCGCGGTGGATGGCGCGTCGATCGATGCCTGCACGTCGGCTACCGTGACCGGCGAGCGCGCCAGGACCGTGTTGCGCCGCGGATTCACGTAGCGAACTTCGTATTGTCCGGCTTGCGCTGGTGCATTGATCACTGCTGCGCCGGCGTTCACCTGGGTGTCGAGCATGCGCGAATAGACAACGTACTCGTCGTCTTTCTGCTGCGGCCTGGCGAGGGCGATGAAGTCGCCGCGATCGGCCGGACCGGTCCAGCGCACGGGCACGGATTGCGTGATAACGACCGGCAGATCGAATGCGATCGTCGCCTCGGCGGGCGGCGGCGGCGGTTCGGTGCTCGCATCGATCGCACCCTGCAAGGCGCCGCCCAATTCGCGCGCGTCGCGCGCGTTGAAGTAACGCCCGCCGGTGGCGCTGGCGAGGCAGCGCAACTGTGCCTGTTTGGCGATGTCGGTGACATCGAAGCCGATCACGTGCGCGGTGAAGTCGACGCCACTTTTTTCCAGCTCGGCGCCGACCGCGCACGGATCGAGCTTGCAGGTTTCCTCGCCATCGGAAACGAGGATCACGGTGGCTTTCTGCTCGGTCGACCGGAGCGCCTTTGCGGCCTGCTGCACGGCGGCGCTGAGCGGCGTCATGCCGATTGCGTTGAGACCGTTGACCGTACGCAGGTACGCCGTCGCATCGAGCGGACCCACTGGAACAAGCGTCTCGATGTCCGCGCAGTCGCCCTTGCGACGATGGCCGTAGGCGATCAGGCCGAGTGCATTGTCGGGCTTCCAGTCACGGACCACGCCGGCAACCGTCTCGCGCGCGATCTCTACCTTGCTGCGTCCATCGACCTGCCCCCACATCGAACCGGAGGCGTCGAGCACGAGCATGATGTTCTCCGCCGCCGTCACGGCGGGAGTGACAGCCAGCAGAACGGCGGCGAGCAGGACGCGCATGCGAATCTCCAGGGGTTGCGGAAATGAAGCGGCATCAGCGTGGCGGACCGGATATCGGTCTAGCGCATCGGTGATGCCAACCTCATACGGTCATCGGTGGCGATTCCGGACATCTGCCTGTGGTGCCGTGGCCAGGCGTGGCCCCTCGGCGTGCTTTCCCCCGTTGTCATGCTCGTCAGCGCCGATACCGATGTGCCGGGCCGAGCGCGCCGGCGCAGAGCGTCAGGCGGTAGGGGTCAGTCCAGGCCGATCAGTGTTTCCCTCAGGAGTTTCCGATGCAATACACGAACGTTTCCGTGGCAACGCTTGCGCTTTGCCTGCTGCTGTCGTCGTGCACGACGCAGCAGGCCGCGCCAACGGCGGCCATCGCGACGGCAGCACCGATCGTCTCCGGCGAGCGTCTCGCCTATCTGTCGGGATGCATCAACTGCCATCACCAGACGCCCAAGGAAATCCTCAACGCGCCGACTCTGATGGTAGTGCAGGCCTATTCGCTGCCCGAGTTCCGCACGCTGTTGAAAACCGGAATGACCCGCGATGGGCGCGACATGTATGCACAAGGCAGCATCATGGGCATCGTCGCGCGCGAGCAGCTCAGCCATTTCACCGACGCTGAAGTCAGCGCCGTGCACGCCTTCCTGCACAATGACTGGACCGCCGAACGCGCCGCGCGCGAGGACGCCAAGATCGCGACCTTTCCGCCACCGACCTTCATGAAGAACTGAAACAGGGATGCACGTCTGCAGCGTGATCGCGGTACGCCGAGACGAAGAGCCAACGCACACGCGCGCAGTGACGCCATTCGCCAAGCAGTGGAACATCAACCGACCGTATGGGTGGCCACACCGCTCCGATGAGGAGGATTCGCAGCGAAGCAACCGAGCTCCGGCGCGAAAAGCAAAAACGCACATCGTCAGTGACCGGTTGGCCGCTTCTGCCAACCTTTCACTTTTGACGTCTGTCGCCGCGCTAGCGCGCCCGCCCGATGCTGCGGTGCCAGCGCCATTGCATGCGCCAGCGATGGGTCTGACTCGCCAGCCGGGCCTGAGCGTCAGTCAGGTGGCCAGGGTTCTCGCCATTGATGAAGGCGTGTCCGGCCGTTGCCGGCATGAGCTGAAGGCGGACGATCGGCGCTGCCGTCGCGATCTCGCGTTGCTGCACTGCGGCAGGCGATGCACGCGCGGTTCCGGTACAACTAGGCGTCGGCAAGGTCGGGTTTCTGCAGCCTTCCGCGCCAATCACAGGCCAACCGGCACCTGCCCATGAAAGCGAAGGCCACGTCGTTCGACATCGCATACCGCGCTGGCGTTTCGCAGTCGACCGTCTCGCGCGCGTTGCGCGGCAGTCCGCTGGTCAACCTCGATACGCGCCGCAAAGTGCAGGCGATCGCCAAGCAGCTCAAGTACACGGTCGACAAGAATGCGTCGTGCCTGCGGCGCCAGCACTCGGTCACGATCGCGCTGCTGTTCTTCGAAGACCCGACTTCCGATGATTCGCAGATCAACCCGTTTTTCCTCTCGATGCTCGGCTCGATCACGCGCGCATGTTCGCGCCGCGGCTATGACCTGCTGATCTCGTTCCAGCAGCTTTCGCACGACTGGCATTCGGACTATCAGGACAGCCACAAGGCCGACGGCCTGATCCTGCTCGGTTACGGCGATTATCTGGTCGCACGAACGCGGCTGCAGACGCTGGTCGATCAGGACACCCATTTCGTGCGTTGGGGTGCGGTCGTCGACGGCCAACCGGATATATCTGTCGGCTGCGACAATGTCCAGGGGAGCCATGCGGTCACGCGTCACTTGCTCGAACTCGGCCGTCGTCGCATCGCGTTCATCGGCAACGCCACCGAGCATCGTCCCGAGTTCCGCGATCGACATGTCGGCTACTGCGCGGCGCACACCGAGTCGAACGTCGAGATCGACGCGAAGCTGCAGGTGGATGCGGTCGACTCGACTGAGCAGGTCGGCTATCACGCCATGCGCGAACTGCTCTTGCGCAAGGTCGATTTTGACGGTGTGTTTGCGGCGTCGGACCTGCTCGCAATTGGCGCGATGCATGCGCTGGCCGAAGCCGGAATCAGTGTCCCCGCGCAGGTGTCCGTGGTGGGATTTGACGACATTCCGATGGCAAGTTTCGCCACGCCAGCGCTGACCACCGTGCAGCAGGATACCAAGCTGGCCGGTGAGCAATTGGTCAATAAACTGATTGGCCTGATCAACGGCGAGCGGGTCGAAAGCGTGATGCTGCCGGCACAGGTCGTCATCCGTCGCTCGTGCGGCGTTCGCGACCCTGCATGAGCTGATCAAGCCGCGCGCGCAGTGCCGGCACGTCGACTGGCGCATCACGCAACCAGACCTGCACACCATGCGCCGGCACCTCGATCGATGAGGTGCTGCCTGACGCCACCTGAAGACGCGTGGCATCGCCCGCGAACGCACTGCGCCATTCGCCGGGCTGCATGCGCTCGCCAAGATCGAAGCGCGCTGTGGTGTCGCCCTTGTTCAGCAATACCAGTGCGACCTGCTCGATGCCCGCGTGTGCATACACGCGGTAGAACGCGGCGCGGTCGCCGGCCAGTTCGAGATTGAGTTGCAGGCCGCGCTGCAGGGCGATCGACTGCCGACGCGCAGTGGCAATGCGCATCAGGTTTTCGCGAATCGGATGCGCGCGTGCCTGGGCGATGCGATCGACACCATAGTAGTTGCGGTTGCCGTGGTGTTCGACCGCGCCACGCATGAAGCCCATCTCCGAACCGTAGTAGACAACCGGAATGCCGCGCGCGGTGAACAGCCAGTTGTTCGCATCGATGAAACCGTTGTCACTGGCATTGAAACGCGCCATGTCGTGATTGTCGTAGAACGTGGCCAGATCGTAGGGATTCTGGTACGGACCGTTCTCCAGCAGCAATGCGTCTTCAACCCCGGAGTAGTCGCCATCCTTCTCGAAAACCTCCGCCATCGCCTTCTTGAGCGGAAAATCGAGCACGCTGATGCCACCGTTCTCCGGCCACGTGAACGGCGCAATGTTGGCTGCGTCGTAGTCGAACGCTTCGCCGAACAGGTAGAAGCCCGGATGCCGTGCCCGGATGCGTGCAGCGAACTGCTGCCAGAACGACAGCGGCTGATGACGAATCGTATCGACGCGGAACGCATCGACTCCCTGATCGATCCAGTGCAGGTAGGCATCGACGAGATAGTCCAGTACCGCCTCATTGTCCGCATTGAAATCGCCGAGCTGGGCCAGATCGGGCTTGGTGTTGTAGAAGCGGTGCAACGGATTGTTCCGCGGATCGAGCTGAGCCGGCGGCAGGTTCTGATGATCGGCGACGAGCACGCCGTCGGCATCGAAGACCTGGCCAAAACCGGGCTGACGCTGCGGCATCGTGAAGGCCGGAGAGCTGTGGTTGGCAACGATGTCGAGTACGGTCTTGAGACCACGCTCGCGCAAACCGCGCGTGAGGTCGGCAAACGCAAGCCCCGGACTGGGCAGGTGTTCGTCGACACGATGGAAATTCATGCCCCAATAGCCGTGATAAGCGGATTTGCCGCGGTCGGTCAGGAACGAACTGCACGTGATCGGGTCGCCACCGGTGAATGCCTCATCCGGGTTCTCGACGATCGGCGTGATCCATACGGCACTGAAACCCATCTCGCGGATGTAGTCGGCATGATCGAGCAGTCCACGGAAGTCGCCGCCGAGGTAGCCGATGTTGTCGATCACGCCATCCGGGCAATGCAGGGGAATGTCGAACGTAGGATGTGCGCCACCCTGGTCCCGATGGTCATTGCCGGTGTCGCCATTGACGAAGCGGTCGGTGACGACGAAATACACCGACTCGGCGGCGAACGGTTCGAGCGTGCCGTAGTAGCTCGCTGTTGCCGGCGGCTCGATCGTGCGCACTGGCGCATGGCAGGCCGTTGCCGCAATCGCGATGGCGAGCATGACGGAAACACTGCGCGTCAGCGGGCTCATGGGGCCGCCTGCGCAACGTCGGCGCGGATGCGCGGCTCGGCCACACGCAACACGCAAAGACCGGCAATGAACAGGCTTGCCGCGCCGATCAGCAATGCGTAGATCGGCTGGTTGCCGAACAAGGTCTTGAGCATCAGGCCGAGTACGGTTGCGGCTAGCAATTGCGGTATGACGATGAAGAAATTGAAGATGCCCATGTAGACGCCCATTTTTTTCGCTGGCAGGTAGTCGCACAACAACGCGTACGGCAATGACAGGATCGATGCCCATGCGAAGCCGATGCCGACCATCGGCAACAGCAGCCAGTTCGGGTCACGAATGAACAGAAACGACACCAGCGACAGCGCGCCAATCCACAAATTGACGAGATGACTGATGCGCATGCCGAGCCACGCGACCAGGCGCGGTATCACCAGCGCGGCGAGCGCAGCAAACCCGTTGTACGCACCGAACAGCACACCGACCCAGTTGGCGCCATTGTTGTAGGCCGCAGAGGTCGGGTCGGTGCTGCCGAAATGCACTTGAGTGACCGCCGCGGTGGTGTAGATCCACATGGCAAACAGCGCGAACCACGAGAAGAACTGGACCACGGCCAGACGGCGCATCGCATCGGGCATCGCGTGCATGTCATCCATGATCTGGGTGAATGCATTGCCGCTGCGTGAGCGCGAAAGGATCAACAGCGCGATACCGTAACCGAGCAGGCCGCCGGCAAGAATGAACAACTCCTTGGCGAGATCGGCAAGCACGATCGCGCTGAGCAGACCGCCGCCAAGCACGATCCAGATCAGCGCATGATGCAGCGCCGGCGCGCTGCTTGGTGCCGGCAACACGGCATCATCGAACGCCTCGAGCACATCGGGCGGATATTCGCGCGTGCGCAACACCGTCCAGCCGACGGCGCCAAGCAGGACCACCGCACCGCCATAGAAGGCGTAGCGCACGGTGTCGGGAATCTGCCCTGCCTCGGCGGTATTGTCGACACCGGCTTTGGCCAGCAACCACGGCAGCATGCTCGCGACCACCGCGCCAACGCCAATGAAGAAGCTCTGCATCGCAAACCCGCGCGGACGTTGCCTCGGCGGCAACTGGTCGCCGACGAAGGCGCGGAACGGCTCCATCGACACGTTGATCGACGCATCGAGAATCCACAGCAATCCGGCAGCCATCCACAGCACGGGCGAATGCGGCATCAGCACCAGCGCGAAGCTCGCCGCGATCGCGCCGTAGAGAAAATAGGGTCGGCGCCGACCGAGTCGCGTCCATGTGCGATCCGAATAGTGACCGACGATAGGTTGCACGATCAGGCCAGTCAGAGGCGCGGCGATCCACAGTATCGGGATCGCATCCATCTCCGCACCCAGCGTCTGGAAGATGCGGCTGACGTTCGCATTTTGCAGGGCGAAGCCGAACTGGATACCGAGGAAGCCGAAACACATGTTCCAGATCTGCCAGAACGACAAATTCGGTTTGCTCGTCATCGTTTTCTCCACCAGCGCCGCGAGCGGCAGTCATGTCACGCGCAGCGCATCCGAGCGCTGTTGTCACGCGGCATCGTGAAGCGTCATGCAGCGCGACCCTGATTGGCAACCGTCAACACGACTCGACCGGTGACTGCGCACGTTCGCACCATGGATCGGCGCCGATGCCTGCGCCGGACCCTTGTCCATGGTAGGTCGCACAGCCGCGCACGACGGCAATCTGCATACGTATTCATCGGCACGCGCCACGCGTAGCCTGCGGCATCGCGTGGGCACTGCGTGAGTTCGCAGCGACGACCGGGACCGGAATTGTAAAAGGGACTGTCGCAGATATGAGCGTCGCGCAGCCCGCAGTCGCTGGTTGCGCCCCTCGCTATCGCCGTCACATGGGCTGGAAACGACGTGCACGCGCGCGCAGTCGCGGGATCATTCTGATCTCTACCGTGCAGTGCCCGATCTGTCGCTTCATCGGCACCGGGTTGGGCGCAACGCAGGTCTTGTGCGAATCCCGACCGCCATGCCTTTTGCAGACGGCGTGCTCAGTGCGCTGTCAGCAGTCGCCTTCGTGATCCCGACCACGATACCTTCAGACCGGGCTAAAGGCTGGCCAGAGGTGCTGGTGTTCGCCTGCCTGCATCGCCAGCATCGGTTTCGATGGGGCCGACGCGTCGCGCTGGCGATTTCGTACCTGGGGTGCCGAGGTTTTCTCGCCATGCCGAGCAGCCATGACCGCACCCGTTGTGCGGCCGAAGACCCGCCGGACGAATCCGGCGGGCACGTTGCAAACACCGCGATTCTTCAGAACTTGTACGTGACGCCGAGCAGGTACTGGCGACCGTATTCCTCGTAGCGCTGGGTCAATCCATTGTCCGGAAAATACTGGCGATACGGTTCGTCGGTGAGATTGTTGACCTGCAGCAGCACCGACATGCCATCGAGCGCACCCTCGCCGAACGTGTAGCCGGTCTGGAAATCCAGAACCGATTCGCCATCGATGTAGACGAGTGCGCGATCGGCACCGAAGCCCTGGATTTCGCCGAGGAAGTCCGAGCGCTTGCGCTGACTGATGCGCGCCTGGAAACCATACTTCTCGTAGTAGATCGAAACGTTTTGCACGGTCTTCGACAATCCCGCGATCGACTCGTTCGGTCCATCCGGTCCGAGCCGCTTGATCGAGCTGCGCGTGTCGGAATAGTTGGCGACGATGCCGAATCCATCCAGCACCGGTGTGAACAGGTCAAACGGAATCGAGACGGCGAACTCGAAACCCTTGATGTTGCCGCCGGTACCGTTTGCAGGGCGCGTGTAGATGCCGACCGGAAGCGGCGTCGGACCTTCATAGCCATCGGGTATCGTCAAACCAGCGGTGTCGAAGACACTGGTCTGGTCATAGATGTAGGTACGCAGATCCTTGAAGAAGTAGGCGAGGCTGAAGTACGCACGCTCACCGAAGTACTTTTCCCACGATACGTCAAGGGCATTGGC
>JBBSOU010000106.1:0-12186 GCA_038259445.1 Lysobacterales bacterium
CGACACCGCTACGTCGACGGCAACGCCGGCGCCAACGGCGTCGCCAGCGCCGGCTGCTGCTCCATCGCCGGCTGCCGTCCCGGCCCCGGCCCCGGCCGTGGAGCTCTACGCGATGAATTGTGGCGAACTCAAGTTCACCGACGTCAATCCGTTCGCCGACGACGGTTCGATGAAGGGCGTCGCGCGCGATCTCATCGATCCGTGCTACCTGATCCGCCACCCGTCGGGGGACCTGATCTGGGATACCGGCGTGCCCGAATCGATCGCCGACAGCCCGGACGGCGTCAGGCAGGAAGGGTTCCCGGTACACATTATCGTGCGCAAGAAATTGTCGATGCAGCTGGCGGAGCTCGGCATTGCTCCGGCCGACATCGAGTACGTGTCGTTCTCGCACATGCACTTCGACCACACCGGCAACGGCAACCTGTTCGCCGGATCGACCTGGATCGTCGATGCCGACGAACGCGCGGCGATGTTTTCCGAAACCGCACGCAAGGGCGACGATTTCGCGTCTTACTCGCAGCTCGAGAATGCGAAGACCGTGCTCATCGAAGGCGATGCCGCGCACGATGTGTTCGGCGACGGCAGCGTCGTCATCCATCAGGCACCGGGGCATACACCCGGGCACACGGTGTTGCTGGTCAAGACCGCGGCGAGCGGCGCGGTGCTGCTGACCGGCGACATGTGGCACCTGGCCGAGTCGCGCGAGAAGCGGCTGGTGCCGTCCTTCAATGTCGACCGTGCCAGCACCATCGCGGCGATGGATACGGTCGAGGCACTCGCCGCGCTCAACCAGGCACGCATCGTGCGCCAGCATGTTGCCGAGGATTTCGCCTCGTTGCCGGCGTTTCCTCAGGCGCTGCAGTAGCCAATTCGACAGCGAGCCCTGCAGCCGCCGCGCCAACGCGGCACTGCGAACTAGCCCCGTCAGCGTCGACTTGCGTGGTTCAACGGGAATGCCCGTTGGAGTCATGCCATGAAACGTCGTACCTCACGCTTTGCCCTCGTCGCCGCGCTGCTCGCGCCACTGGTTATCACAGGCCCTGCCACAGCCATCGTGCTGGGACCGATCGGAAACGTCGGCTTGCTCAATCCAAACCAGATTTCCGCCGAAGGCGACGGATTCGGCGTCGCTACCGCGACGGGCGACTTCAACGGCGACAGCATCGACGATCTCGCGGTCGGCATCCCAGGCAACGCCTGCGCGGGCCAGATCAATGCCGGTTCGGTGATGGTGCTGCGCGGTCGCGATGATCTGAACGGTCTTGATGCTCAAGGCGTGTCGTACTGGAGCCAGAGCATGGCCGGCGTGATCGACAGCTGCGAGGCGGGCGACCGCTTCGGTTCGGCACTTGCCGCCGGCAGCCTGACGACGACGCCGCTGAGCGATCCGGTCACGGATGATCTCGCGGTCGGCGTCCCCGGCGAAGCGCTCGACGGGGTGACACTGGCCGGTGCCGTCGCCATTCTTCCCGGCAGTACCAATGGCATCACCGCCACCGGCAATCTGCTTATCGACGAAAGCCAACTTCCCGGCGGCGCACTCGCGCTAGCCGCATTCGGTTCGCGAATCGCGATCGGGCGCATCGATGATTCGCCAGGCAACAACGACAGTCTCATCGTCGCCAGTCCGCTCGCAACGCAGGCAGGACTTACCGTTGCCGGGCGCGTTTGGGTGTTGCCGGGATTCTTCGCCGGCCTCGCCCTGACGCGCGCCGGTCAGCTCAGTCTGTCGCCTGCGTATTCGTTGGCTCCGGGTGCGAGCGTGGATGCCTATGGTTCGCAACTGGCGATCGGTGATTTCAATGGCGACGACGAGAACGATCTCGCCATCGGTGTGCCCGGATACGATTCCCCGGCCAGCGGCAGCGGTGCCGTGCAGGTCGTCTACCAGAGTAAATTCCTGTTCGTCGATGGGTTTGACGACTGATCGCGCGCAACCGTAGCGGACTTGCCAGAACAGGTCAGTAAACCGGCACCGCCCGAACAAGCCGAGTGGTTTTCGGTGAATACGTTGCCGAACACGCTGACGCGACCGGCAAACACGCGCAATCCGCCGCCGATATCGTCTTCCGGGTCGGTCTGCGTGTTGTCGTGGAAGCGGTTGTCCTCGATCTCGACGCTGTACGACGCGGTGCCGCTCAGCGAAACCTTCAGTCCGCCGAACTCGTCGCCAACACCGCGCACGATCGACAGATGAGCGATGCGTACATTGACCGCCGTGTAGCCGGGGACGTCGTTCGATACCTTCAGTGCCGGGCGCGCTTACTCGCCGTCAATGGTGCTGCGCGCGCCGCGCACACGAAACACGCAGCTCGGCGACCAGGCGAACGACAGTTCGAATGTGCTTCCGGACGTTGTGAAACCCGAGGCTTGCGTGGACACGCAGGTGCCCGACTGCAAGCGGATCACATCGGCTGCAGTGTTGCTGCCGGCCACAAGCAGTGCCTGCCCCAACGCAAAGCCAAGAGCGGACACAGAAGTTGGCGGCATGCGCATCAGGAACAACCGTGCACAGGCCGGCAATACCGATCAGTGTGATTCGTGCGGGCGGAAATCTTGAGGTCACGGCACGTCTACTCCTCGAACGCCCGGACGAGGCCGGCATCGAACGTGATCTTCGCGTTGACGCCAAGCGAGTCGATCGTCAGCGTACCGGCCACGCGCTCCGGCGTATCGGTAGACAGCGAAACGATCGAGGCATTGCCCATGCCGCTTTGCTGGGTCGGACGTACTTGCACCCACCATCTTGCGGCTGGCGAGTCTGCCTCGAGTTCGAAGGTCATTCCATTTCCAATCGAGTACATCGCACATCGCGCCGTTTCACAGGCGTTGATGGCGGGGCGCGTGTCCTCGGTCGTGAAGATCAGTCGGCGAGTGGTCAAAGCGGGTGCAAACGAATCGGGTCCGGTGATGTAGTGGACGTGTTTGATGTCGATGCGCACCGGCTTGCCTTCCGAGGTCATTTTCAGCGTGCCGCTGGCGGTGTCGGCGGCGCATGCGGGGAACGCTGCAACGGCAAGGGCGAACGCGCACAGCGTTGCCGAAATCTGTCGGGTCATGGCGGAATCCTCGTGGCTCGAATTCAGCACGCATGCCGGTGTCGCGGGATAGCGGCGACTGCGGTGCTGTCCACAGGAACACGGGAAACGCCGGGGTGCGGGGCCATGCCGCCACAGCCGATTTTCTTGAGGGAACCGCACGGTTCGCGCGATCACGACCACCTGACCCGACAGCGGACGGCGCCGTGACGCGAATTCTCCAGAGACTCGAAAGCAGGCGACCGCATGCGGTCGCCTGCTCGGATTGCTCGCGCTACTTTCGCGGCGTACGGATCAGTGCAGCGCGACGCTGCCAGCCGACCGTAGCAACCATCAGCAGCGCCAGCAGCATCAGGGTCCACGTCGACAGTGTCGGTAGTGCGATCGGCGGTTCACCCGGCCCGCCCGGTGCACCACCGCCACCGTTGGTCACGGGCATGACGTACGGTCGGCTCGCTGGACACGATGTTGCATCGGTTGCAGTGACCGTGAAGCTGAAGTTGCCGAGCACCGTGGGCGTGCCGGACAGTAAGCCTGGACCCGAAAGCAGCAAACCGGGAGGCGCGGCGCCCGCGGCAACCGAGAAGCTGTAGGGCGGAATCCCGCCGCTGGCGACGAACGCCTGTGTGAACGGTACGCCGATGAGTGCACTTGGCAGGCTTGCGGGTGTGAATGTAATCACCGCACAGCCGACCGGCGCAACGACAATCGCGTAGTTGCGAGACACCTCGCAGCCCAACGAATCGACCGCGTCAATCGTGAATAACGACACCCCGCTGGTCGTCGGCGAGCCAGCGATGACGCCACCGGCCGACAGGCCGAGTCCGGCAGGCAGCGCGCCGCCGCCCAGCGAATACGTGTACGGCGCAACACCACCACTGGCGACCAATGCGGCCGTATAAGCCTGGCCCACGGTAGCGTCCGGCAGTGAGGTCGGTGCCAGCGTGATCGGCGCGCAACCCGCTGCGCAAACGGTGACCGTGGCCGAATCAAGCGTGACCGCGCCATTGCGCGCCAGCAGTCGACCGGAAACACTCGCATTGGTGTTGAGCGTGATGCTGGTCAGCGCGAGGATGCTGCCGGCCAACGTAGTGCCGGTGCCAAGCGTCGCCGAACTGCCGATCTGCCAATAGACGTTGCAGTCCCGTCCACCATTGATGAGCAGCACATTGGCAGCACTCGCCGTGGTCAGCGTGCTGCCGATCTGGAAGATGACAACCGCTGCCGGATCACCCCGCGCATCGAGCGTCAGCGTACCGGTGAGTTGCGCCGACGAGGCGAACCGATAGACGCCGGGACCAAGCGTGAGTCCGCCGAGATCCGAACCGGTCAGTGTCGCCGTGAGCGCCTGTCCGGCGAGCACGTTGTAGGCAATCACGAGATCCGACTGCGCCTGCAATGCAACCGCATCGGCACTGTGGATGCTGCCATTGATCACGAGTCCGGGTGGAAAACCGGTCACCGCAGTGCCGGGGCTGACGCCGAGCTCGCCCGAGACGATCGATGGGCCCGTGTTGGTCACAGCCGAGCCGCCGAGTACGGCGAATGCCGCCGACTGGCCCAGCGGCGGACTGGTCTGTGCCAAAACCGTCACGGGCAGCGCCGAAAGCAGAAACCCGAGCAGGATCCGCGGCGCGCAAGCGCCTTTAATATACTTGTATATACTCATCATCTATCCTCCGTCGCCCCTGAAATTCGCGGAAGAGAATGCTTCTGTTGCAATGGCTTGCAGCTATAACCAGATAGCAAACCGAGGTTGCGAAAGACCTCGGCATATCACCGTTATACTCCTTTCCTGGTCAGATAAAGCGAAACGTATAGTCTGCAGGCACTGGCGTGCCCCGATCGGGTCAGGCGCACTTCAAGTTCGGCCGATGTCAATGTCCGGACGGCATGAGGTGAGACTCCCCGCGAAACCGCCCCTCAGGGTGAAACGTGTTCGTCATTGCGGTAGACGCAGCGATGGGAGTCATGCCGAAGAACCGCGCGCGTATCGCGGGACTTGAAGCAAGCACGCAGAGAATCCCTTTGGTTTGGAGCGAAGAACTTTTTGCAGGGAGCAGGCCATCACGCGACTCCCCGTGGCGCGACCGAATGATGCATGCGACGACTGAAGTGGTCGCTGCATGATGCGCGATGTGAACACCCATGTGTCGCAATCAGCGAAGTCGTGTCGGTCTTGGCAGGCGCGACTCGAGCTGCCACCCTCCGACCCTGTCGGAGCACCTTCACCCGCTGCGCTGAGGAAGGGCAGAAACGGGGTTCGCAACCTGGCGAATGACGCGTTGTTTTTCCTTCCCGTGCGTAGCAGGGGAAGGTGCCCGGAGGGCGGAAGGCGCGCTTGCGGTGTTCGAAGGCGGGATCGATACACTCTGCTGTTCGAGTTCCCGATACATCGAGCCATTCGCCCCGCTGGCCCCCATCCGCCTTCGGCATCCTCCGCCGCTGCGCAGGGGAAGGAAAAATCGGTCTACCGCGAGTCATCATCTCGTCGGGATTTTCTCCCTTCCCGTGCGTAGCGCGGAAACATCGGGAGTATTGCCGATGTTTGCAGCGAATGCTGCCCGAAGGGCGAGCCACAAGGATGTGGCGAGCACAAGGTGCCCGGAGGGTGGAAGGGGCGCTCTTTGCTTGCGTACGTTGTCAGCCATGCAGCTGCGCACGCGATCGCTGCAACCGATGTCGTTTCGGCACCCCAACTGCGTATGGCTTCGGATCAATCGCCACTCCTCGACGCCCGGCGAGCGCAGTCGTGCATCACGCATCGGGAATGAACACCATCATGAGCACTGACATCACGCGGATCCGTCCTTGGCTGATTGCCACGCTGGTATTCGCCATGGTCGCGCCGGTAAGCGCGTCGACGGGTGAGAGCCTGTTCGTCAACGGCTTCGACGGCGGCCTTGCCTGCACCACGGCTGCCGATGGGCCGGTGGAGATCGATATCCATTCCGTACGCGTTGATCCGGTCTTCCTGCTCGACGGACGACCGTTCTCTTCGAGTCCGTTGAGCAGCGCCACGTTTTTCCTGATTCCGGACGAAGGCGAGCCCATCGCGCTCGGCACCAGTTTCGATGCGCCGGCGCCGGTACGCGTCATCACCGGCGTTTACGATGTCGAATACCGCTGGCGATCCGGCACGACGGTGCCGCGCAATGTCGCCGCGCGCGTTCGCCAGGGCGTCTTCCTCGACAGCGATACCACGCTGGTCGTCGACGTGCCGAGCCAGCAGGTCGAAGGCGCGCTCACCCTTGATGGCGCGCCGTACCAGCAGGCCGGCTCGACCGTGTTCCTCGAAGGCGTCCACGGCCTCGGCCGCGTCGTTCTCGGCGCCACGCCACAGCCGAACTACAGCGTGCGGCTGATTCCGGGCGCGTACCGCTTCGGCTACGAATCGGTCACGACGGCACTGTCGCTGCCGGCGAACCGGCGCGCGCTGCGCGGTCGCCACGATATCGATGCCGGCGTGCAGGTGGTTGACCTCGACCTGCCCTCGTTGTCGACCACGTGGCAGTTCCGCTTCGACAACGTGCCGGCACCGAATCTTGGCAGCGAGAACGGCGCGGTCAGCCTGCGTACGTTGGATGGTGACCGCGTCGATCTCGGCCAGACCCGTCAGCAGGTGGTCGGCTGGCGCATCGTCCCCGGCATCTACGAGGTCTACTACGAAGGCCTGACCGGTGCCGAGATTGCGCCGGCCAACGGCGAAATGCGGATCAGCGCCAATCGCCCGGTCTTGGTCGGTCAGCAGATTCTCAATATCCAGACTGCCCTGATTGAAGGTCCACTGCTGATCAATGGAACGCTTGCTCCGGCCATTGCCACTGAACGCGGTCGTGTCTGGTTGCGCGACCGCGTGACAGGAGACGACACGCTGCTCGGCACGACCGATGACCAGCAGTACGCACGGCGGATCGTGCGCGGCACTTATGACCTCGCGTACCAGCGCGTCACCGGCTCGGTGCTGGTGCCGCGCAACGACTTCGCGGTGTTCGCGTACGGCCGCGAATTCTTCGCGTCAGGAAACTTTCCGCTCGATATCCCGATGGCGGATGGGCAGCTCGCGTTGACCTTGAACGGCGCGCCGTTCCCCAACCTCGCCATCGAGAACGCGCGGCTGTACCTGCGCTCGCCGGCCGACGATGCCGACCTCTTCGGGCCAACCACGCAATCGATCGGAGCAGGCTCCTCGTCGTGGCTGCTGCTGCCTGGTCCCTATGCTCCGCTGCTTGCGCGCATCACCGGCTCGGAGCTGGTGCCGGCCAACAGCCGGGCTCGCCTCGCCACCGACTTCGTCGTCCAACCCGGCGCACCGGCGACACAGACCGTCGATGTGCACACCGGCGAGTTCGAGTTCGACTTCCGCAACAACGGCGCCGCGTTCGCCAGCAACGATATCCATGTCGCCGCATTCGACTTGCGCCATTTCGACGATGTGGTCAGCCTCGGTCGCACAAACTTCGACGTTGGCCCGCGCATCCTCGTGCGCAATGTCGACCCGCTCGCCGACGGCCGCAGCGGCACCCTCTACTACACGTGGCAGGCCGGAACCGGCACGGCCATTCCACGCAACATCGGCACGCCGGCCGCGTGCGTGATCTTCGACCCTGATTGAGACTCGACGATGGATTGGCGCGACACTGCACCCTCGTTCTCTGCAGACTTTCCGCACGACGATCACGGTCGTCACACCACGGCAAATCGTGACGAGAGAAATCCGTCAGCGAGCACGGCGGGCTTTGACCCTCGGCAACTCATGCGTGCACGAATTCGCGGCGCACCCCGTCGCTTGCAGCATCGGCGCGACCGTGCGCGGCGAGCGCCCGAGCAATTCGACGATGCGATTCGGTGCCGGAACATTGTCCCGACGCAACAGCTCGAGGTGGCCGAAAGAGAATGGCGTGACGTGCAGCAGATCGCAGGCGTGGCTGGCGACGCGCGCGATCCACGCCGGGATGCGCACCGCTCGCGCGGGTGCAGCGCGCTGCCGGGTGCGTATCGCTGCGAGGTGCTGGGTCATCGTGCACGGATGCAATCCGCCGAGTTCATAGATGCGCGAACCAGGATCACTGCCGACCACCGGTAGTGGTGCCATGCAAAGGCGAGCCAGCGCTTCGCCGAGGTCGCGTGCGTCGAGCGGCGCGAGCATTCCCGCAGCATCCGACGGAACCATGTGCAGCGGCCATCGGGCGACGCGACGGATCCACTCGGAGCCGAATCCAGCATCGCCGTCAAGCAGCGACGGGCGCACGAGGTACCAGTCCGCGGCGCTCGCCATCAGCGCCTGTTCGCCGGCGCGCTTGGAGCGCAGAAACCCGCTATGCACCGGGGCATCCAGCCCGAGTGCCGAGACGTGGATCAGGCGCAAACCTCGATCGGCGCAGGCGTGGGCGAGCGCTGCCGGCGCAAGGTGGTGGATGCGTTCGTAGCTGGCACGTCCGACCGGCCGCAGGATACCGACGCAGTTGAGCACGACATCGATGTCGTGCAGATGCGCAACCCAGTCAGCCGGCGTGCCGAGCGCTTCGAACCGCAGTGTGCGCCTGAGAGGATCGTCGGCCCCTTGAACATGCCCGCGTGCCGCGCGGCGGCTGCCGACGATAGGCACCGCGCCTGCCTCGCGCAAAGCGTGTACCGCGTGGCGCCCGACGAAGCCGGCGCCGCCGAGCACCAACACCTTCAGGGCACCGGCAATGCGGGCATCACGGTCCGTCGGCGCGCATCGCATGACCTACTCCTGACAGTTGTTTCTGTCTTGACAGAAATATATGAAGAAAATAGGCTGAGCACAAGTAAGGAGGATCCAATGACAGCATCCGATGCAACAACGGGCAATGTTCGCGGCGTGGATCCGCTGTCCGCAGTCAGCCAGCGCTTCGTGCTGCATTGGGGCGAGATGGGCTCACGCTGGGGGGTGAATCGGACCGTCGCGCAGATTCATGCATTGCTCTATCTCAGTGGCCGGCCGATGCACGCCGAAGAAATTGCCGACACGCTGGTGATTGCTCGATCCAATGTCAGCAACAGCCTGCGCGAGCTGAGCAACCTCAAACTGGTCAGTCTCGTGCATCGCATGGGTGAGCGGCGCGAGCATTTCGAGACCCTCACCGACCCGTGGTCTCTTTGCCGGACGATCGTGCGTGAACGAAAACTGCGCGAGTTCGATCCTACCGTCAGCCTGCTCGAAGCCTGCGTTGCCGACCCGGACTTTGCGCGCGAGGACCCGGCTCGGCAGAAACGCATTCGCGACACGCTATCGCTGATGAGCCAGGTGTCGGGCTGGGTCAATGAGCTGCTGCGACTGGAGCCGTCGACACTCGGAAAACTCATGAAGCTCGGCGGCAAGATCACCACGTTGCTGGCGCCGGCCAGGAGCACGCGCAAAGGTGCGTGAGCGAGTGTGGCGGCGACATGTTTCCGGGCGTGCGAGCTGCCTGGAAACCCGGCTGCGGATAACCGCCGTCCGCCTGCGTACCCTCACGCCCGCATGGCCTCTTTTGCTTTCCGAGGTACTCGATGTACCGGTATCGGCCGCCGCGTTGGTCGCAGCACGATTCCGTCCTGGATCGTGCTGCGCAAGCGCTTGCGATAACGCGTCCTCAGCGTTCGGCGCGTTCCGCCGCCAGCGCAATTGGCCGTGCTGCCATCATGCAATCCGGCATCGGGCCGCGTATCGCTATTCGAATCCGCTGGCGAAGATCAGGTCGATCGGTGTCGACGGGCGCAAGCGCATGATAGTGATGCTGTAGTTTGTGGCGCCGTCGGTAGCGTTGTAGCTGCCGCCGAGCAGGACGCGTCCGGAAGCATCAATGCTCGGAATTGTCGGCAGGTTGCCGGGGAAGTCGCCGAATGAACCGGAAGCCGTATACAGCAATGCGCTGTTGTTGGTCCCGCTCGCGCCCCAGCCGTTGGTCGGTACCAGCGCGCTACCCAGTCCCTGGGCAAAGAAGAACTCGCGGCCCGGTCCAACGGCGCCGGTCAGCACCAAGCCGCTGGTGCCACTGTTGGGATTGAAATAGCGTATTCCCCCAACGAAGAATTCGAGCGGTCCCGACAAACCCACGTCAACCAGGCCCTCGTTCGCGTAGTCACCATTGAGCGCGACCTTCTGCGTGAATATCTGGAAATTGCCCACGCCTGCCTCGTGCAGCCCGGCGTAGACCATTTCTCCGCTGACGTTGACCGCAAGCGAGCTGACGAAGTCGCTGAGGTTGTCTTCGGCGTCGCCGAAGAACAGCACGCGCCTGCCATTGTTGATACTCGTGTAGGGTCCCTGGAATGTGCAGATCGAGGCACAGAAGTTGCCATCCAGCGTACCGGCGGGCAACACCTTGGCCAGGCCAATTCGGGTTATGCCCATGTCGGCGGCCGTACCCGCGAGATAGATCTGCCCGCCCGGACGAATGGCAACTGCCGCCGCGGAATCAACGCCGAGCCCGGCGAGATCGAATGGAATCGTCAATTTGCCGTCGCCCGAGAATGCTGTATCGAGTGCGCCGGCGGTGGTCAGGCGCAGCACCGCGAAATCCGTGTCGGACGCGGAGAACCGTGCGCGACCTGCTACCACGATGCGGTCGGACCCGTCGATCGCCATCGAGGTGGCAACGTCATCGTTCTGTCCGGTGAAATTTCCCGGTGTGGCGATTCCGTCACTGTCGAAGCTGTTGTCTGGCTGGCCGTTGGACAACAAGCGAATGACCTTGAACTGCAACACCGACCCGAACTGTTCGGTTCCGGCGATCACGATGCGGCCTTGACTGTCGATCGCCGCCGCCTTGACCAGATAGCTGTCCAACACCACTGCACCCGTACGCTTGGAGAACGTGTGGGTGAAGGCAACCTGGACCGGGGCCGTGGGTTGACCTGCGGCGTTGAAGGGATAGAGCGCGAGGCAATGTCGGCCGGCCGGGCAACCGTTGTTGTCGTAGGTCGTGACCGCAAGCGATGTGCCATCGGGGCGCACCAGATGCGCCAGGGTGCGGAAATCGGCACCGCCAAAGGTCTGGTTGTAGCGCCCGGAAGTTGCGAACGCGGGGTCGATGTCATAGAGCCCGGCCTGACTCGTCAGCGGCATCGCGAAAAAGGCAATCGCCGGGGAAAGAAGCAGGGATGCGAAATGGATTTTCATGCGTGGTCTCGTGTCCTGTTTGAAGTGCACTCGATCGATTTTGCGCAACGCTGTTCTACGCATGTAGCGCGAGAGCAGACTACGCGCGGCTTTTGCAGAGCAACGGTTTGCGGTATTCCGGCGGCTGGACCTGCGGTCCGATTGCCGCCATGTATTCATCGGCGTCCTTTGCGTAGTCGCAAACCAGCGATCGCGACGGACATTGACGAAAAATCGGTACGCACCGGTCGCACCGAACGCATTGAATCTGCCGTCTTTGGCGCAGGCCGCTTCAGTGCCTGGGGATGCTCTGATCACGTCTGCGCAGGCGGCATGAGGTCCACAAGGCTCGCCCGCCGGCGTGCGTGGCGCCGCTTGAGATGGGTGGCCTGGGCAAGCCGCGCGCGCTGGCGCGAGGGCCTTGTGGACATCACCCCGTCATTGAAATCAAACGGTTGGGCCGCACAGCTGAGCGCAGCTCGGCGTTATGGCGACTCGACAGAAGGCCAGTCTGCTTGTCGTCGCCACGCCTTGATCTGCGCGCACGCAGTGCGGTGACGCCTGGGCAGACGTGATCAACGTATTCCTGCCTGACGGGCGAGACCCGCAGAGCCGAAGATCATCAGGCTTCATGGGTCCCCGAGAGCAGAACGTTGGCCGCAACTAGTGCGCGGTTTGCGTGGACTCCCGCCATGCATTCCAGCGCAGCACGCTCGGATGCTGCGTGCCGAGCTCTTCGGCCAGCGCATCGGTGAGCGCGCGCTGTGTTGCAAGCGTGCCGGCCTGACGTGCCTGCCACAGCTGCAGCCAGATTCGATCGATGCCGTCGGTCATCGCTGCGTCCGGCGGATTTTCGACCAGCGGCGCGATCATGCGATCGGCAAGTGTCCGATGGTTGGCGGCGAGCAGACGCTCGGCCGCACCGAGGCGTTGCCGGATCGCGCCACGCGCGCCGAGCCCGCCTCGCGCGGCGACCGCCGCCAGTGCCGCGTCGGCGGCAACCACGGTTGCATGGTCCGGCTCACGATTGAGTGCGAG
>JBBSOU010000107.1:0-12132 GCA_038259445.1 Lysobacterales bacterium
CCAGCGGATTCGCGGTGATGCCGCTGAAGCCATCCGAACCGCCGCACTTCAGACCGAGTGTCAGTGCCGACAACGGACACGATTCGCGCCGGTCGGCGCTCGCAACCTCGACCAGTTGCGCGACCGCGGCAATGCCGTCTTCGGTTTCGTCCTGGCTCTGTTGCGCATCGAAGAAGCGCAGGCGCGACGCGTCGTGGGCACCGATCGCACCGAGCAGGCGCTTCATCTGCAGCGATTCGCAACCGAGCCCGACGATCAGCACGCCACCGGTGTTCGGATGCTGCGCGAGCGAGGCGAGTACGCGTTCGGTGTTGTCGAGGTCGTCGCCGAGCTGCGAACAGCCGAACGGATGCGTGATCGCGTGGATGCCATCAACGCGACCGGTGAACCGCGTCGAGGCGCGTTCGGCGATGCGCCGCGCGGTATTGGCGACGCAGCCGACCGTGCACAGGATCCAGATTTCGTTGCGCGTGCCGACGCGACCATCGGCACGCCGGTAGCCGAGGAACTCCCGCACGCGTGCAGTCGGTGTGGCCGGCGCGGATGCGTCGCGCGCCTCGAACGTGTAGTCGAGCGTGCCCGACAACTGCGTCTCGAGATTGTGCGAATGCACCCACGCGCCGGCGCCAATGTCGATGCGCGCGCGGCCGATCGGGAAACCGTACTTGCGCACTTCGGCGCCAGCTGGCACGTCGACCAGCGCGAATTTGTGCCCCATGCCGACCGTTTCCGTGACCATGACGGTCGCCGAGCCGAGTGCCACGCGTGTTCCAGCGGCGATATCCGACAGCGCGATCGCGACGTTGTCGGCGTCGGCGACATGCAGCGCCTGGGGCAGGTTCGGAACAGCATTCATGGGCTCGCGGCGATGCCGGTTTGACATTTGGGAAACCGGTGTCATTTAATCGCCAACGACAGCTTTTGTCGAGTCGCACTGCGGCAAAAACGTCGGCCTGTCGCGTGGACACGTAGAATCCCGACGACTTCGCAGGAACCGCCCTGAACCCGATGACCGCGCGCAAGAAGCCCAGCCCCGGCAAGCCCGGTCGCGACCGTCACGACCTGCCGCCGGGAGCGCGCGCGACCATCAACGACATCGCGCGCATCGCCGGCGTGTCGAAGAAGACCGTCTCGCGCGTGATCAACCAGTCGCCGCTGGTGCGCGAGGATACGCGCGAGAAGGTGCTCGCGCTGATGCAGGAAGTTGGCTACGTGCCCGACCCGCAGGCGCGCGGGCTTGCGTTCCGGCGTTCGTTCCTGATCGGCCTCGTCTATGACAATCCGAATGCGCAGTACATTGTCAACATCCAGAACGGTGCACTGGATACCTTGCGCGGCTCCGGCTTCGAGCTGGTCGTGCATCCGTGCGATGGCAAGAGCGATGAGTTGATCGAAGGCGTGCGCGCGTTCGTCCAGCAACAGAAACTGCACGGTGTCATCCTGCTGCCGCCACTGTCGGAGAATCAGGCGCTGGCCGACGCGCTGCTCGCGATCGAGTGCCGCTACGTGCGCATCGCCTCGGTGCAGCTCGACGAAGCCTCGCCGATGATCGTTTCGAACGATCGCGCCGCCACCGCCGAAGTGGCCGATTATCTGGAATCGCTCGGCCATCGCGAGATCGGCCTGATCGGTGGACCGTCGAATTATCGCTCTGCGCACGAACGCAGTGCCGGCTTTCTCGATGCGCTCGCACGGCGCGGCATCGTGTTGCCGCCGGACCGCATCTTCGAGGGTGGCTACACGTTTGAATCAGGCGTTGCCGGCGCCGAGCACCTGCTCGCGCAGACGCCGCGTCCAACCGCGATCTTTGCCTGCAACGACGAAATGGCCGCCGGCGCCTACAAGGCCGCGTTCCGGCGCGGCCTGAGGATTCCCGAACAGATTTCGATCGTCGGTTACGACGACAGCCCGCTGGCCTCACGCCTGTGGCCGCCACTGACGACCGTGCGCCTGGCCATCCGCGACATGGGCCGCAACGCCGCCGCCATGTTGATCGATGAACGCCGCACGCAGGACCAGTCGGCAACCAGCATCGTCACCCCGCACCTGGTCACCCGTGATTCCTGCCAGCCGCCGAGCGGCTGAGCGCGGTCATCGAACATCCAGCCTCTCGCAGGAGCGAAGCCAACGAGCCGAGACCGCCGTTCGTACCGGCGAGACCACACTTTTTCTTCCCCTGCGCCGCGGGGAAAGGTGGCCCCGGCAGGGGCAGCTCGGAGCGTACAAGTGACTCTCGCGCCGCTATCGAAAACTTCGTGATGGGCTTCAAGAGACTGTGCGAGCGCCGCCATGAGACGACTCCCTATGGCACGCCAAAAGCGCCCCCTTCCGCCCTCCGGGCACCTTCCCCCGCTGCGCAGGGGAAGGACAGGAACGAGGCCGCGAACAGCGGGCTGGGGAAGGACAGGAACGAGGCCGCGAACAGCGGGCTGACGATGCTTTTTCCCTTCCCCTGCGCAGCGGGGGAAGGACCAAGAACGAGTGCGCCAACATCGGGCTGACAATACTTTTTCCCTTCCCCTGCGCAGCGTGGGAAGGACCAAGAACGAGTGCGCGAACAGCGGGCTGACGATGCCTTTTCCCTTCCGCTGCGCAGCGGGGGAAGGACCAAGAACGAATGCGCGAACGTCGGGCTAGCGATGCTTTTTCCCTTCCCCTGCGCAGCGGGGGAAGGTGCCCGGAGGGCGGAAGGGGGCGCTCGCGATGCTTGATAAGGACGAGCAGCGGGGAACGGCCGCCAGGATTGCCGAACGACGTTGCCTATACCCGGTAAGCGACCGCACGCATGACATTCGCGGCAAAGCGCATAAGCCCCTTGACCGGCATCGGCAAGTCGATCCCGCCCGCTGCGCTCGCATGCGCGGCATGGCGCGCTTCGTCGTCCTTCATGCGGCTGACAATCGCGCGGCTGCGCGCGTCGGTGGCCGGCAATTCGTCCAGATGGCCATCGAGATGCGCCTCGACCTGGCGCTCGGTCTCGACCACGAAACCGAGACTCAGCGAATCGCCGATCAGCCCGGCACCGACGCCCATCGCATAAGCGCCGCCATACCAGATCGGATTGAGCAGGCTCGGCCGATCACCGAGTTCATTGAGACGCTCGCCGCACCACGCGAGGTGATCGGTTTCCTCGGCGGCCGCTTCGAGCAACTGCGCACGCACCTCGGGTTTGCGCGCAACCGCGGCTTGGCCGAAATACAACGCCTGCGCGCAGACTTCGCCGACATGGTTGATGCGCATCAGCGCAGCGGCATGCCGGCGTTCGCGCTCGTCGAGTTCGCCCTCGTCGACGCCGAAGGCCGGTGATGGCTGGCGTGCCGCGGGCTGTGGGTCGAACACGGTGACCAGGGCACGTTCGAGTTCGACCAGGGTACGGTCGAGGCGGCTCAGGGTTCGTCTGCTCATGGAATCGAAGTGTCCAACTGCCGCGCGAGCAGCGCAAGCGGATGCAGCACCGGGATCGGCGTGGCCTGTCGACGCAGGCCGTTGTCGAGGAACACGCGACAGCCGACGTTGCTGGTGAGCAGCACGCTCGGACACTGCGCCGCGACCTGCTCGAGCTTCTCCGCGCGCAGGCGATCGGCGCGTTCGGGGAACTCGAGGAAATGCGTGCCGGCCGCGCCGCAGCAGCGCGGCTGGTCGGGCAACACGATCACATCGAGGCCGGGTATGCGCGCGAGCAAGGTGCGGGTGGCTCGACCACCGTCACCGACGCTGATCTGCGTGCACGGCAGATGCAGCGCGCCGCGCGCTGCCAGCGGCCGGAAGCGCAGGCTCGACCATGCGGGTGCTCGCACCAGGAACGCAGCGACATCGTCGATCCGCAGCGATGTACCCACCGCTGTCTCACGCAGGCTGCCGAGGCAACCCGAGGCGCTGACCAGCACATCGTCGGCGCCGAGTGATGCCAGTGAACGACGTGTCCGGCGCTGGGTTTTGTCGGCGGCGACCGTTTCGCCCGCGTGCCGCGCGAGCGCGCCGCAACATAATGTCTGTGCCGGTTCGAGGACGCGGTAGCCGACCGCCTCGAGCAGCGCACGCGCAGCCGCCAGCGTGTCGTCGTCGAACACGCTCGCGACGCATCCACGAAACAGCGTGACCGTGCCGATGCTTTCCTTGGCGTTCGCATGTGCAGGCGCGTGTACGCCAAGTGAGGGCGCGCGTGGCATCTCAGTGGCGATGCGCCGCCACAGGGATGTGACCGGCAGGATGCGCGCCAGCATCGGCATCCATCGATCGGCGCGAGTGGCCAGGCCAGCCGCCGCGAGCCGCGTCATCATCGCCGGTGACATTCTGCGCCAAAGCCGGCGGGCGGACGGCTTCGACGAGGCGAGTCGCGCACGCGTCGAAACGAGGATTTTCCCGTATTGCACTTGCGACGGGCAGACCTTCTGGCATGACAGGCAGCCGAGGCAGTGGTCGAGGTGTTCGACTGCCTTCGGCGACGCCTCGCCACCGCGCGCGAGCAGCCGTGCGAGCGCGATGCGGCCGCGCGGCGACTCGGCTTCGTGGGCATCCAGGCGGTAGGTCGGGCAATGCGGCAGGCACAGCCCGCACATCACGCATTGGTCGGCGAGGGCGAGCAGTTGCGCGTCGTTTGCCGCCACGGGCAGTTCGGACATGCGCCGCATGCTATCATCCGCGACCCGCCATTCCGGACCGCCGGACTGTGCGACCAAGCTTGCGTGCGCAGGAGTGTTCCGCTATTCTCCCGCGCCTTTCGCCGTTCCCAGCCCGTTTCCGGGCACCCAGGGTTTTGATATGAAGACGATCAGTGCCAAGTCTGAGACCGTGAAGCGCGACTGGTTCATTGTCGACGCCACGAACAAGACGCTCGGCCGCCTCTCGACCGAACTCGCTCGCCGCCTGCGCGGCAAGCACAAGCCGATTTTCACGACGCACGTCGACACCGGCGATTTCATCGTCGTCGTCAATGCGGACAAGATCGCGGTCACCGGCAACAAGCTGGAAGACAAGAAGTACCACCGCTTCACCGGCTACGTCGGCAACCTCAAGACGACCTCGCTCAAGGATCTGCTCGCGGCACACCCGGAGCGCATCATCGAGATCGCCGTCAAGGGCATGCTGCCGAAGAACCCGCTGGGCCGCGCGATGTATCGCAAGCTCAAGGTCTATGCCGGCCCGAACCATCCGCACACCGCCCAGCAGCCGCAAGTGCTGGACATCTAATTCGATCAGGCACACATCATGGCGACGATTCAGCAGAATTACGGCACCGGCCGACGCAAATCCTCCGCAGCACGCGTATTCCTGCGCAAGGGCAGCGGCGCGATCGTCGTCAACGGCAAGCCGCTCGATGAGTTCTTCGGCCGCGAGACCGCGCGCATGATCGTGCGCCAGCCGCTGCAGCTCGTTGAGGCAACCGAGAAGTTCGACATCCTCGTCAGCGTCATCGGCGGCGGCACCACCGGCCAGGCCGGTGCGATTCGCCTCGGCATCTCGCGCGCCCTGGTCGAGTACGACGAAAATCTCAAGTCGCCGCTGCGCAAGGCCGGTTTCATGACCCGTGACGCCCGCGAAGTCGAGCGCAAGAAGGTTGGTCTGCGCAAGGCACGTCGCGCCACGCAGTACTCCAAGCGATAATCGGCAGGGCACGACCCACCGCCCGTTCCGCCGCCACCCGCTTCGGGTGGCGCAGCGGAAGAGTTCTTGGGGGATCGTCTAATGGTAGGACAACGGTCTCTGACACCGTTAATCTAGGTTCGAGCCCTAGTCCCCCAGCCAGCTGCACATCCGGAATGTCAGACCCGGAAACGAAAAACCCCGCCGAGTGCGGGGTTTTTTGTGCGTAACTGATCGGTGGCGATTTCAATCCGCGCTTGCGCTAAGCAGATCGAGCGTTCCGGCGCTACGTGCGCTCGACGAAATTCATTGCCACCGAGTTGAGACAGAAGCGCATGCCGGTCGGTTTCGGGCCATCGGGGAAAACGTGGCCGAGGTGGCCATCGCAGCGCGCGCAGCGGATTTCGGTGCGGACCATGCCGAGCGTGACGTCGCGGATCTCGCGCACGTGCTGCGGGTCGAACGGCGCAAAGAAGCTTGGCCAGCCAGTGCCGGATTCGAACTTGCTGTCGGATGTGAACAGTGGCAGTTCGCACAGGCGGCACACATAGGTGCCGTCGAGCTTGTTGTCGAGCAGGCCGCCGCAGAACGGACGCTCGGTGCCGTGATCGAGGATCACGCGACGTTCCTCGGCGCTGAGCTTTTCGGCGAGGCGCTCGACCGCGGCGCGGTCGAGTGGAGTGACATCATGGCCAGCAGCAGAGGTCGTCATTTGGTCGCACCCTTGAGCTTGTCGGCGAATTGCTTGCGCAGCTTGGCGACCTTCGGCAGCGCGACCGCGGCGATGTAGCCCTGTTCGGGATGCAGTTCGGCGTAGTTGTGGTGGTAGGTCTCGGCCGCGTAGAAGGTCTCGAGTGGCACGACTTCGGTGACGATCGGCGCGTGGTAGACCTTGGCCGCATCGAGCTGGCGGATGTAGGACTCGGTGACCACCTTCTGACCCTCATCGGCATAGAACACGGCCGAGCGGTACTGGCGGCCGCGATCCTCGCCCTGGCGATCCTTCTGGGTCGGATCGTGAGCAACCGCGAAGAACACCTTGAGCAACTGACCGAAGCTCGTACGCTTGGGATCGAAGCGGATCGACACCACTTCGGCGTGGTTGGTGGCGCCAGTGCAGACGGCCTTGTAGTCGGCGTTGTGCGCGCCATCGCCGCTGTAACCGGAGGTCACCTCGAGCACGCCATCGATCTCCTTGAACACCGCTTCGACGCACCAGAAGCAGCCGGCGCCGAGCACGGCGGTCTGTTCGCCGCTGGCGGCAGAAGGATCAATGTCACGCTCTGGATTCGGGAAGGCGCCGCGCTCGATGGCGAGATTGGCACCGGGAATGTCACAGACGAGGTTCATCGGCGGATCCTGCGGGTCGGATGCTCATTGATGCGCCCGCATTCGTGCATTTTCAAGCCGATCGTGCAGACGATCTTTGCATTTTGCTTGCATCCGTCGGGCGTGCCTTGACGCATCCTGCGGCACACTTTCACCGCAAGCGCTGATGTTGCCACCGGTTTGCGAAAGCGATGCCGTCACCACCAAGGTTTGTCCATGCCCAAGCGCAAAACACGATTGATCCGTATCGCCATGGTCATCGCCGTGCTCGCCGTGCTTGGCATCGGCGTCAAGTGGCTGTGGTTTCCCTCTGCGCAAGCACCGAGCTACGTGACCGCGCCGGTGACCGTCGCCGACATCGAACAGACCGTGATTGCCACCGGCACGCTGGAGGCAATCAATCTGGTCAGCGTCGGCGCGCAGGTGTCCGGGCGCGTGGTCTCGCTGAAGGTCGATGTCGGTGCCGTTGTCGAAAGCGGCCAGCTGATCGCCGAGATCGATTCCTTGCCGCAGCAGAACACCTTGCTGAATGCCGAAGCCGGCGTGCGCACGACGCAGGCGCAGCGTCTCGCACGTGTCGCTGCGCTCAAGCAGGCCGAGCTCGCGTTCGCGCGTCAGCAGCAGATGATGGCTGCCGACGCCACGCCGCGCGCCGAGTTCGAAAGCGCCGAGGCGACGCTGGCGGCAACGCGCGCCGACATCGCCGCACTCGACGCGCAACTGGCGCAGGGCAAGATCCAGGTCGACACTGCGCGACTTAATCTCGGCTACACCAAGATCACCGCGCCGATCGACGGCACGATCGTCGCCGTGGTCACGCGCGAAGGGCAGACCGTCAATGCGAACCAGTCGGCGCCGACGATCGTCAAGCTGGCCCAGCTGGACACGCTGACCGTCAAGGCGCAGATCTCCGAGGCCGATGTACCGAAGGTCAAAGCGGGACAGAACGTCTGGTTCACGATCCTCGGCGAACCCGACCAGCGCTACTACGCGACGCTGCGTGCAGTCGAACCTGCGCCCGAATCGATCGCCAGCGAATCCTCGGGCAGCTCGAGCGGAACTTCGACGAGTGAGGCGGTCTACTACAACGGTCTGTTCGACGTGCCAAATCCGGACGGCAAGCTGCGCATCGCGATGACCGCGCAAGTCAATGTGGTGCTTGCCGAAGCAAAGGCGGCGCTGACCATTCCGTCCTCGGCGCTGGCGCCCGTGGAGGGCGGTGGCGCGCGCGCACGCGCTGGACGCGGCGACGGCGCGCGCGCTGCGGCTGCCGAGGATGCGGGCGCGCCGGCTGACCAGCGCAGCGTGCGGATTCTCGATGAAGACGGCAACGCGGTCACGCGTACGGTGCGCGTCGGCATCAACAACAATGTCAGCGCGCAGATCCTCGAGGGTCTGGGCGAAGAGGATCGAGTCATCACCGGCGAATCGGCTGCGGGCGTCGAGTCGGGCGGGCAGCGCAACACGCGCGTGCGCCGGCCGATGGGCTTCTGAGCATGCGCGGACCGTTGCTTGAAGTCAGCGCGCTGCGCCGCGAGTATCCGGCGGGTGAGCAGACCCTCGTCGTGCTCAAGGACATCGATCTGGCCATCGAGGCTGGCGAGTTCGTCGCCATCGTCGGCGCGTCCGGTTCGGGCAAGTCGACGCTCATGAACATCCTCGGCTGCCTCGATCGCCCCACCCGCGGCAGCTATCGCGTCGACGGCCGTGAGACCGGCCTGCTCGATGCGGATCAGCTGGCCGAACTGCGTCGCGAACATTTCGGTTTCGTGTTCCAGCGCTATCACCTGCTGTCAGACCTGACCGCGCTGGCCAATGTCGAGACACCGGCGGTATATGCCGGCAAGTCCGCTGCAGATCGCCATCTCCGCGCCACCGCGTTGCTGACACGGCTCGGTCTCGGCGAGCGCCTCACGCATCGACCCGGACAGCTGTCGGGCGGCCAGCAGCAGCGCGTAAGCATCGCGCGCGCACTGATGAACGGCGGTCGCGTGATCCTTGCCGACGAACCGACCGGAGCACTCGACAGTGCCAGTGGCGAGGAGATGCTTGCGCTGCTCGGCGAACTGCATCGCGATGGCCACACGATCATCCTCGTCACCCATGACATGCATGTCGCCGAGCACGCCGATCGTGTGATCGAGATCAGCGATGGTGCGATCGTGGCCGATCGCCGGCGCGACGGCAATGGCGGCGAACGTCGCACGATCAAGCCCATGCCGGCTGCGCGCGATACGTGGCGGGCGATCTCGGGACGCTTCGTCGAGGCGTTCCGCATGGCTGTGCTGGCGATGACCGCGCACCGGCTGCGCACGTTCCTGACCATGCTCGGCATCATCATCGGCATCGCCTCGGTGGTTTCGGTGGTCGCGCTCGGCGAAGGCTCGCGCCAGCGCATCCTCACCGACATCGGTTCGATCGGCACCAACATCATCGACATCTACCCCGGTGACGGCTTCGGCGACATGTGGTCCGGGCGCGTGCGCACGCTGGTACCGGCCGACGCGACGATGCTCGGTGAACAGGATTTCGTCGACAGCGTGACGCCCGGCGTGAGCCAGAGCCAGACGCTGCGCTACGCCAACATCTCGGTCAACGCCTCGGTCAACGGCGTCGGCGAACAGTATTTCCGCGTACGCGGTTTTGACATCGCGCAGGGCGTTGCCTTCGATGCCGATGCGGTGCGCCGCCAGTCACAGTACGTGGTCATCGACGACAACACCTATCGCCGGCTGTTCCCGACCGGTGGCGAGGCGGTCGGCGAGATCATCCTGCTCGGCAACGTGCCGTGCCGGATCATCGGCGTGACGGCGAAGAAGGACAGCGCGTTCAGCAGCGGCGAAACGCTCAACGTGTTCGTGCCGTACACGACCGCCATGAGTCGCCTGCTTGGTCGCAACTACCTGCGCAGCATCACCGTGCGGGTTGACGATTCGGTGTCGATGGCAGCGGCCGAGCAGGGCATCACCAACCTGCTGCGGCAACGCCACGGTGCGCAGGATTTCTATGTCTCCAACATCGACAGCGTGCGCCAGACGATCGAGCAGACGACGAAGACGATGACCTTGCTGGTGTCGTCCATCGCGCTGATCTCACTGGTTGTCGGTGGCATCGGCGTGATGAACATCATGCTCGTCTCGGTCACCGAGCGGACCCGCGAGATCGGCGTGCGCATGGCGGTCGGGGCACGCCAGGGCGACATCCTGCAGCAGTTCCTGATCGAGGCGATCCTGGTCTGCCTGATCGGCGGCTTGCTTGGCGTGCTGTTCGCGCTTGCCGTCGGCTTCGTCTTCGCGCGAGTCGGTGACGGCAGTTTCACGATGGTCTACTCGATCACCTCGATGGTTGTCGCGTTCGCCTGTTCGACGCTGATTGGCGTGGTCTTCGGATTCCTGCCGGCACGCAATGCGGCGCGGCTCGATCCGGTCGATGCGCTGGCCCGCGAATGAGGAATCCGATGAGCACCAGACTACGCGTTGCCACGCTGCTCTTCGCTGTCACGGTGTCCGCGTGCGCGGCGGTCGTGCGCACGCCGTATGTCGCACCCCACGTAGCGACGCCGATGCAGTGGTCGAGCAGCGATCCAGCTGACACGACGGTCATCGGTGATGCCTGGTGGCAGCGCTTCGGCGATGCCGAGCTCGATCGCGTGATCGCGCTCGCACTCGAACGCAACAACGATCTCGCCGCGGCGGCGATCCGCGTGCGTCGTGCGCAACTGCAGGCCGGACTCGCCGCGAACGCGCTGCTGCCCTCGCTCGATGCCGGCGTCAATGCGGGCGCCAATCGCGCGCTGGATGGTGATGGCGGCACGCTCCGTTCGAACTCGGCATCGGTGAGCGTCAGCTACGAACTCGACCTGTGGGGTCGCCTCGGCAGCCTGCGCGACGTTGCCGCCTGGGAGGCACAGGCAACGGCGGAGGATCTGGCCAGTGCACGCCTCGCCTTGATCGCGACGACGGCGAATCTCTACTGGCAGATCGGATTTCTCGGCGAGCGCATTGCCTCATCACAGACCAGCATCGATTACGCCGCGCAGACCCTCGGACTCGTTCGCGCGCAGTACCGCGCCGGTGCGGTGTCGGCGCTCGAGGTCAACGATGCCGCACAGAACCTGCTGAGCCAGCAGGCCGCGCAGGTGCAACTGGTGCAACTGCGCGACGAGACACGCAACGCGTTCGCGATTCTGTTCGACGCTCCACCCGGCGATCCGCCGGCGGATCCACGTGACCTGGGTTCTCTCGAGCCACCGGTGATCGCGCCCGGCATACCAGCCGAGCTGCTCGCACGGCGTCCGGACCTGCGCGCCGCCGAACTGCGGCTGCGCGCGACACTGGCGAATGTCGATGCGACGCGCGCGAGTTTCTATCCGGCAATCAGCCTGACCGCCGGCGTCGGCTCGTCGAGCACCTCGCTCGCCGATGTGCTGAAGAATCCGGTAGCAACGCTCGGCGCGGGCTTGTCGCTGCCGTTCCTGCAAGTCACCCAGCGCCGCCTCGGCGTCGGCATCGCCGAGTCGCAATACGAAGAGGCCATCGTCGCGTTTCGTCAGACGCTTTACCTGGCCTTCGCCGACACCGACAACGCCCTCGCCGCACGCCAGGCATTGGTCGAGCGCGCGCGCCTGCTTGGCGACGCACTCGAGGCTGCACGCACGTCAGAGCGCCTCAATGAAGTGCGCTACCGCGCCGGCGCAACCGGATTGCGCACGTGGCTCGATGCTCAGGAACGCCGTCGCACGGCGGAAATTACCCTCGCCGAAAACCGCCTCGATCGCCTCAACAATCAGGTGTTGATCTTTCAGGTGCTCGGTGGCGACGCATAGGTTGCGTTTTATCGTCTGTTGCCGGCAGGGAAGACCGCCTTTCCATCCCCCGCGCAACGCGGGGTGCCCAGAGGGCGGAAGGGGGCGCTTGAGATGTTCGAACGCAGGAAGTGAACACGCAGCCGTTTGAGTTCCTGACACGTATCACGATCGCAATCCAGAGCGCCCCCTTCCGCCTTCGGCACCTTCCCCCGCTGCGCAGGGGAAGGGAACAAGCACGACGTATCCATGCCGCTCGTTACGTCAAACGCCCATGCTGCGCAGGGGAAGGGAACAAGCACGACGTGTGCATGCCGCTCGTTACGTCAAACGCCCATGCTGCGCAGGGGAAGGGAACAAGCACGACGTGTGCATGCCGCTCGTTACGTCAAACGCCCATGCTGCGCAGGGGAAGG
>JBBSOU010000108.1:0-11924 GCA_038259445.1 Lysobacterales bacterium
AAACACGCCGCGCGCCGCCACCCGCGTTGACTTGGTGCTCTGCCACCTGGCCACGGCGGAACGGGGCGCTTGGGCACGCGGGCTGAGACTTGATGCAAGACTCACAGGCGCCCGGGTAACCCCGGGTCAGCGACTCGCGCTGCTGGCCTCGTTGCGGCCAAGCCGCGCGAGCAGGATCAATGGAAGCAAGCCAGCCAGCACGATCAGCAGCGCGGCGATCGCACCGTCTTCGTAGGTTCCGCGCGACGCTTCGCCATACAGCCGGGTCGCGAGAGTCTCGATGTTCAATGGACGCAGCAGCAAGGTCGCCGGCAGTTCCTTCATGCAGTCGACGAACACCAGCAGCGCTGACGCGGCGAGTGCCGGTCGCAGCAGCGGCAGATGCACGTCGCGCAGCATGCCGCCGGTGCCGCGTCCGAGCGTGCGCGCAGCGTGGTCGATCGACGGCGAAATGCGCGACAGTCCCGACTCGACGCCGCCGATCGACACGGCCAGGAATCGAACGGCGTAGGTATAGATCAGCGCGGCGCCGGAACCGAGCAGTATCAGACCCGTAGCGACGCCGAATACCGACTCGAGCGTGTCACCGAGCCATGCGTCGAGCGCTGCAACCGGTGCGAGCACGCCGATCGCGAGTACCGTGCCCGGAATTGCGTAGCCGAGTGCAGCAGACCGCTGCGCCACGTTCGAAACCACGCCAGGAGCCACACGCATGCTCCAGACGACGACCAGTCCGGCCAGCACGGTGACAAGCGTGGCGCATGCGGCGAGTACGAGCGTTGTCACGGTGGCGTCGACCAGACCCTGGGGCACTCCGGCGAAGCGCAGGCGCTCGATCGCCTGCATGCCGAGATGCACCGCCGGCAAGACGAACCCGATCACGACCGGCACGCAACCCAGCGCCAGCGCACACCAGGCGCGCGCACCGCGCACGATGATTGGCTGCATGCGCTGCGATTTCTGCGCGGCGTTCGCGTAACGCTGGCGGCGACGGCCATGACGCTCGAGCCACAGCAGTGCGATGACGACCGCGAGCATGGCCAATGCAATCTGTGCAGCACCGGCAAGATCGGAGCGGTTGATCCAGGTCGAGTAGATCGAAATGGTCATCGTGCGCACGCCGAGGAACTCGGAAGCCCCGATGTCGTTGAGCGCTTCCATCAACGCAAGCGCGGTACCGACCGCAATTGCCGGGCGTGCAAGTGGCAATGCAACGCGCGTAAACATGGCGGCGCGACCGCAGCCGAGCGTGCGCGCGGCGTCGAGCAGCGAAGCGGACTGCATGAGGAACAGCGCACGCACGGCGAGGTAGACGTATGGATAGAGCACGAAGCCGAGCAGGATGATCGCGACCGGCAATGAACGCACATCGGGAAACCACAGGTCGCGTGGATTGGTGATGCCGAAGATTCCGCGCAAGGCGCCCTGCACCGGACCGAGCGGATGCAGCAGATCGACGTAGGCGTAAGCGACGATGTAGGTCGGCACGGCGAGCGGCAACAGCAGCGCCCACTCGAGCATGCGGCGCCCGCGAAAATCCCAGGCCGTGACCAGCCACGCACTGCCAGTGCCGAGCACGATCACGAGCACGCCGACTCCGGCCAGCAGCAGCAACGTATCGCGCGTTGCCGCCGGCAGCACATGGCGGGCGAGATGCGACCACTGCGCCGCGTCACCGGCGCTGGCCTCGACCAGCAGCGAGGCCAGCGGGGCCAGCACCAGCAGTGCGATCGCCGCTGCCGCAATCGGCCACGCCCAGGCGCGACGCGTAGTGCTCATGCCATGCCGGACCGATGGCTCGAACGACACCAAACCGGTTCTGTCACGGGCTCCGTACTCAGTTGTCGAACCCGACCTTGTCCGCCAGCAGGCTGGCCGCCTTGCGATGCGTGGAGATCACGCCGAGATCGATATCGTCCTGGCGCAGCGCGCCGAAGCTCGCGATGATCGGGTCGACTGCGCTGCCGGCCTTGATCGGATACTCGAAGTTCGCCTTCGCGTAGATCGCCTGGGCGGCGTCGGAGACCAGATATTCGAGCAGCTTGACGGCGTTGTCGCGATTCGGCGCATGCAACGCCACCGCCGCGCCGGATACGTTGACCGCGGTGCCGTGGCCGGCGAATGTCGGCAGCACGACCGTGATCGCGTCGGCCCACGTTTTCTGTTCCGGCCCGCCATCGCCACTGCGCATGCGCCCGACGTAATACGAGTTGGCGATGCCGATGTCGCAGATGCCACCGAGGATATCGCGGGCGACGTCGCGATCACCGCCACCTGGCTTGCGTGCGAGGTTGGCCTTGACGCCACGCAGCCACTGTTCGGTCGCCGCTTCACCATGATGGGCGATGTGCCCGGCGATCAGCGCGGTGTTGTACGGATGCTGCGCCGAGCGCACACAGATGCGCGATTTCCACTCGGGCTTGGCCAGGTCTTCATAGGTGAACGCTGTGATGTCGGTTCGATCCTTCGACGCATACAGCACGCGGGCGCGCATGGACAGCGAGAACCAGCGGCCATCGGCGTCGCGCAGATTGGCCGGAATCGCGGCTTCCAGAACCGGCGAACGTATCGGTTGCACGACCTTGCGATCGACCAGATCAACCAGGTTGCCGAAGTCGACCGCCATCAGCACATCGGCCGGTGAGCGCGCGCCTTCAGCCGCCACGCGTTCGCCCAGACCGTCCTTGACGAACACCGTGTTGACCGTGATCCCGGTATCGGCGGTGAACGCCTCGAGCAGCGGTTGCACGAGACCGGGTTCGCGCGTCGTGTACAGGTTTACTTCCTCGGCGTGGGCAGCGGTTGCCGCCAGACTGGCCGCGAGCAATATGGCGTGCACGCTTAGCGCATGGTGCGGGCTCTTCATTCGATCGACTCCTCGATGATGGGACGGAAACGGTTTCAATCAGACCTTGCTGATGCTGCGCGGTTCGGCGAACACGCGAACGGCCTTGTTGTCGACCGCCAGATGCATGCGCTGGCCGACCTGGGGCGCGATGTTCGACCGCACCCGCAAGCGCACGACTGTCTGCAACGACGCGATGCGCACACGCAAAAGTTCGAGATCGCCGAGATACTCGCGTTCGAGCACGATACCCTCGGCACCGCTGGTCACGAGGTCGATGGACGAATCGGGAATGCACGCGACAACGGACGCGCCGTCGGTGAACTGCGGGGCCGGAAAATTGCCGAGCGCGGTGACCGCAAAACCGCCGCGGCACTGCGCCGGCAACTCGTTGCAATGGCCGAAAAACCGCGCGACGAACAACGAGGCCGGTTGCTCCCACAATTCGCGCGGGCTGCCGACCTGGACAATGCGACCTTCGTGCATGAGCACGATGCGATCGGCGACGCGCAGTGCTTCCTCGGCATCGTGCGTGACCAGCACCGTTGTCGTGCGTGCGTCGCGCAGCACCGTGATCGTTCGCGTCCGCACCGCCTCGCGCGTGCCGCGATCAAGGTTGGAGAATGGCTCATCCATCAGCAACACGCGCGGCGCTGGCGCCATCGCGCGCGCAAGCGCAATGCGCTGCTGCTCGCCGCCCGACAACATGTGCGTGAAGCTGTCGGCGCGCTCGCACAGTTCGACGCGTTCGAGCCATTGGCGGGCGATCGATCGCGCCTGCTCACGCGGCCGATCGCGCAGGCCGAACATCACGTTGGCGAGCACGCTGAGGTGCGGGAACAGCGCGTAATCCTGGAACACGAGTCCAACACCGCGCCGCTCGGGGGCAACGAAATGCTGCGCGCCACTCATTTCCTCGTCGCCGATCAGGATGCGGCCGCCGGTCGGCGCTTCGAGCCCCGCAATCAGGCGCAGAAGGGTCGATTTTCCGCAGCCGGAATGGCCGAGCAGGCAGACCACTTCGCCAGCACCAACCTGCCAGGACACATCATCGAGTACGGTCTTGCCGGCATAGCCATGGCGGATATTTTCGACCCGCAGCGACGCTGCCGCCTCGGCCGCAGATGCGGTCGGCGTGTATGGCGTGCCATCGGAGTTGCGCGTGGTTGGCGCGTGCAATGTCATCCATCACCCCTCGGGGGACGTGCCGACGGGCACGAGAGCGCCTGGCGAGTGCTGGGCATTGATGCGGGGCTTGGAACAGCGCCCGGATGCGAATGCTAACCGATTCCATCGCGGCGCGGAGAGCATCGCCCGCAAGCGGACTCCGCATAGACGCTGCGCGCGCATGCAGGCTCTTCACGAATGCTGCGAACCTGCAGCCAGCACAATGGCCGGACGATTGCTGCTCTCGCGGGAAGCGCCGTCAGGCGCGATGCTTTGCACTGCATCGCGACAAACCAGCCAGATCACACCTCTGGTGGCGAAGCGATGTCGTCGTTACCCGCATCTTCGATCACGTCGACGTCGTCGGCAATCGCTTCCAGACGTACCACCGCGACAAGATTCTCGTCGGCCGGCAGACGGATCAGCGTGACGCCTTGCGTGTTGCGACCGACCCGGGCAACTTCCGACGCGCGCGTGCGCACCAGCGTGCCCTGGTTCGAGATCAGCATGAGCTCGTGCTGCTCGCTGATCTGCACCGCGGCGACCAGTGCGCCATTGCGGTCCGAACACTGGATCGCGATGACGCCCTGCGTACCGCGACCCTTGCGCGGGTATTCCGTGAGTTCGGTGCGCTTGCCATAGCCGCGTTCGGTGGCGGTGAGGATCTCGCCCTCGCCTTCGCGCACGATCAGGCTGACCACGCGCTCGCCCTTGGTCAGGCGCATGCCGCGCACGCCGGTGGCGGTGCGCCCCATCGCGCGCACGCTGCTCTCGTCAAAGCGCACGGCCTTGCCGTTCGAGGCGAAGAGCAGGATGTCGCGCTCACCATCGGTGATCTGCACGTCGACCAGTGCGTCGCCGTCGTCGAGGCCGATCGCGATCTTGCCCTTCTGCAGCTGGTAGGCGAACTCGCTGAGCGGGGTTTTCTTGACCGTGCCGTTGGCTGTGGCGAAGAACACGAAACGGTTCTCGCTGTAGTCGTGCACGGGCTGTATCGCCTGCACCTTTTCATCCGCACCGAGCGGCAACAGGTTGACAATCGGCTTGCCGCGCGCGTTCGGGCCGGCATCGGGCAACTGGTAGACCTTGAGCCAGTAAACCCGCCCGGTGCTGGTGAACGTCAGCAGCGTGTCGTGGGTGTTGGCAATCCACAGGCGCTCGACGAAATCCTCGTCCTTGAGCGCCGACGCCGAGCGTCCCTTGCCGCCGCGTTTCTGCGCGCGATACATGCTCGCCGGCTGGCGCTTGGCGTAGCCGGAATGCGACAGCGTGACGACCACATCCTCGGGCTCGATGAGGTCGAGGATGTTGATGTCGTCCTGACTGATCTGGATGACCGTGCGACGCGCGTCACCGAACTCTTCGCGAAGCGCGACGAGTTCCTCGCGAATCACCGCGAGCAGTCGTGCCGGATCCATCAGGATCTCGATCAAGGCGGCAATCGTGCCGAGCAGCTCACGGTACTCATCGGTGAGCTTGTCCTGCTCGAGTCCGGTCAGGCGCGCGAGGCGCATCTCGAGAATCTGCTGCGCCTGGATCTCCGAGAGCTGGTAGCCATCGGCACCGAGGCCGACGCCCGGCGCGAGCGTCTCGGGCTTGGAGGCATCGGCACCGGCGGCATCGAGCAGGGCCTGCACGAGACCGGGCTGCCAGGTGCGCGCGAGCATGCGCTGTTTCGCTTCGTCACTCGACGGCGAGGTCTTGATCAGCTCGATCATCTCGTCGATGTTGGCAAGCGCAACGGTCAGGCCCTCGAGGATGTGTGCGCGGTCACGCGCCTTGCGCAGATCGAAAATCGTGCGCCGCGTGACCACTTCTCGACGGTGGCGAATGAACGCATCGAGAATCTCGCGCAGGCCCAGCGTGCGCGGCTGGCCGTCGACCAGCGCCACCATGTTGATGCCGAAGGTGACCTGCAGCTGGGTCTGCTGATAGAGGTTGTTGAGCAGGACATCGCCCATTGCATCCTTGCGCACCTCGATGACCACGCGCATGCCGTCCTTGTCGGACTCGTCACGCAGTTCGGAGATGCCCTCGATCTTCTTTTCCTTCACGAGCTCGGCGATCTTCTCGATCAACCGTGCCTTGTTCACCTGGAACGGCAGCTCGTGGATGATGATCGTCTCGCGACCGTTGGCCTCAACCTCGATGTCGGCCTTGGCGCGCACGAGGATGCGTCCGCGTCCGGTGCGATAGGCCTCGACGATGCCGGCCGAGCCGTTGATGATGCCGGCAGTCGGGAAGTCCGGACCAGGAACATGGCGCATGAGTTCTTCGAAGCCGAGTTCCGGGTCGTCGATCAGCGCAATGCACGCACCGAGTACTTCGGTGAGGTTGTGCGGCGGCACATTGGTCGCCATGCCGACCGCAATGCCGGCCGAGCCGTTGATCAGCAGGTTCGGGATGCGCGCCGGCAGGACCGTCGGCTCGCTTTCCTTCTCGTCATAGTTGGGCTGGAAATCGACTGTTTCCTTGTCGATGTCGGCAAGCAGCTCGGAGGCCAGTCGATCGAGACGGCATTCGGTGTAGCGCATCGCCGCGGCGTTGTCGCCATCGACCGAGCCGAAGTTGCCCTGGCCATCGATGAGCGTGTAGCGCATGGAGAAATCCTGCGCCATGCGCACGAGCGCGTCATAAATCGATGAATCGCCGTGCGGATGGTATTTTCCCATCACGTCACCGATGACGCGCGCGCACTTCACATACGGCCGGTTCCAGACCGTGCCCGACTCCTGCATCGCGAACAGGATGCGGCGATGCACCGGCTTCAATCCGTCGCGCACATCCGGCAGCGCGCGACCGACGATGACGCTCATCGCATAGTCGAGATAACTCTGCCGAACCTCGTCTTCGATATTGACGCGAATGACTTCTTTGGCGAACTCAGCCATTGAACAGTTCTTCCATACGAATCAGGACATTGCGGCTGGAGTACCAGTCGCCCGGGAGGGCCGGAAATGACGCGGCGCAAGCGCGAAATTGTAACACAGAGGGGTCCGCCTCCGCCGGTCCCGGCGGCACAGGCAGACGGGCCACCCAAGGGCACTGAACGAGCCAACTTCAGGCGCGCCGAAAGACCCAGTAGCGCGAGCTCAGATAGTTGACGAACAGACCCGCGATGGAACCTGCGGCGACGCCGAGGGCGGGTATCGCGCGCACCATCTCATAGTGGAACACGAGCAACGAGTACAGGCCGAAATTGACCACGAACCCGGCCGCCATGGCGACCAGGTAGCGGATCCATTCGCCGCGCACGCTGTCACGTCGCTCGCTGCGAAACGTGAAGGTGCGGTTGAACAGCCAGGTGACCGTGGCTGCCGCGAGGAATGAGATCAGGCGCGCGAGATACGGATTCCAGTCGAGCGCGACGACCAGACCCTGCACGATCGCCGCATCGACGGCGAAGCCGATCGTGCCGGCCACGCAGAACAGCAGGAACGTGCGCCAGCGATCGTTCACGAGGCTCCCGACACGCGCGATGCGGACGCGTCGTTGGCGACGCTCAAGGCGCGAAGCACGCAGCCATCTTCGCCGCGTCGGGTCGCTCGATGACACCGCGTTCGGTGACGATCGCGTCGATCATCGCGGCCGGCGTGACGTCGAATACCGGATTCCACGCCAGGGCCTCGTCGACCACGGTGCGCTGGCCGTTGTGAGAAAGCAATTCGACCGGATCGCGCAACTCGATCTCGATGCCGTCGCCGTTGGCTGTCGACATGTCAACCGTCGAAGACGGCGCGACGACCATGAAACGCACACCGTGATGTCGCGCGACGATTGCCAGCTGATAGGTACCGATCTTGTTGGCGGTATCGCCGTTCGCGGCGATGCGGTCGGCACCGACGACGACCCATTGCACATCACCCGTTTTCATCAGGTGGGCGGCGGCTGAATCGGAAACCAGCGTGGCTGGAATCCGGTCGCGCATGAGCTCCCACATGGTCAGCCGCGCGCCTTGCAGCCAGGGCCGCGTCTCACCGGCGAACACGCGCGCAATCTGGCCGCTGCTCGACCCCGCGCGGATGACGCCGAGCGCGGTGCCGTAGCCGGCGGTCGCCAGTGAGCCGGTATTGCAGTGCGTGAGCACGCCGACATGCTCACCGAGCAGTGCCGCACCGAGTTCTCCCATATGCCGGTTGGCGGCAAGGTCCTCGTCTTCGATCGCCTGCGCTTCACGCTCGAGCGCGAGCGCATCGCTACCCAAGAAGATCGCGCGCTGCATGCGATCGAGTGCCCACATCAGGTTGACCGCCGTCGGGCGTGCCGCGCGCAGCATCGGCAACGCATCCTCAAGCGCCTCGCGCCCGCGCTGCGATGCAAGTACGACACCCCAGGCGGCTGCAATACCGATCGCCGGCGCGCCGCGCACGACGAGATCGCGGATGGCCTGTGCCACGTCAGCAGCACTCATGCAATCGACATAGTCCTCGACGAATGGCAACCGGCGCTGGTCGAGCAGGCGCAACCGATCGCCGCGCCAGAGCACCGCGCGAACCGTATCGTGGCTGGATTCCGTCATCATTGGTGTCGCGCGACCCGTACATCGAAAAAGCAGGCGCGCAGCGTAGTCCAATTTCCTGCCGCACGGAAACCTTCGTGCAGCCTTCGCCCGGCATTGCACCGGGCGAAGCCGAGGCGGGATGGCGGCTGGCGCCGGCATCCCGCCCGTGTCGCTCAAGGCGCCGTGCTGATGACGAACGTCGACGTCGCCCCCACCGGAAGTTCGAGTGCGAGTCCTTCACCGACAACCATCAAACGACCCACCCGTCCACCATCGCTGAGCAGGCCAAGCGCGAGCTTGAGCGTCGACGGCGTCAGCTGCGCGCTGGCCGTGGTCGTGCGTCCTTCGACGTCGGTGGTGGCAAGCAGCACTACGCGCTCGGTCCCGGCACGCACCAGCACGATCTCGAACTGCTGACCATCCGCGGTCACGCCACGCGTGACGAGTGCCACCTGCGTCGCCGCAACCGTGGTCAGGTCGATTTCGATGATGTCATCCGCCGCCAAGGTCTGTTCGATGGCGTCATCGCTGCCATTCACGGCGCCATTGCCGCCGACTTCGAAACTGTTGCGGAAGACGACGATCGTGGTCGTCGCGCTGTCGGTGTCATTGAGCGGAGCCGCATCGCTCTTGTCGAGCACGGTGGCGGTGATCGTCGCGAAGTCGTTCGGACCCGGCAATACATCCGCCGAGGTGACGAATACGACTGACGCACCGACCGGCAAGTCCAGCGCATCGCTGATCGGCCCCAGGCCATTGGCATCACACTGTGCGCCGCCGAGCGCCTGGCAGATCCAGGTTGCAGTCGACGGTTCGTGCTCTGGCGGAAGCGGCACGTCGATCGATACGTTGCTTGCCGGCGATGGGCCGTTGTTGGTGACCACAACAACGTGCGTGTGGCTGCTGCCGGAACGCACATATTCGGCGGTGGAAACGACGCTGACCGAAATATCGGACTGCGCCGTCGCCGTGGCCGTGAACTCGACGCCGAGCCCCTTGGTACCACTGATATCGGCACCGAGTGTATTCGTACCCGGCATCTGCCCGAGCGTCCAGCTGGCCACCGAAGCGAGTCCATCCTCGTCGCTGAGCACCGATGCCGAGCTCACGCTGCCACCGCCGCTGGTGACGGTGAACGTCACGATCGCGCCCTGAACCGGGCCACCGCCCGCATCTTCAACGCGCACTTGCGGAGCAATCGCGACTGCGGTTCCAACCGCTGCGGCCTGGCTATCGCCGGCCACTTTGACCAAGACCGCAGGTGCGGACTCCGCCGTGGTCGACAGTGTCGCGATGTCGAACACCGTTTGTGTATCGACGCCGACCACGCTGGCCTGCACGGTGTAGGTGCCGGTCACGTTGAACGTGCTGCGCAGTGCAGTGGTCACGTCGTAGTCGATCGACACCGGGAAGCCGTCAACCGGTCCAAAGTCACCGCACAGGTTCGCACCGCAAACGCTGAGAGGAATCGGCGCGAAGTTGCCCGGCGACGTTTCATATTCGCTGACGACATCGCCGGCAGCCAGGCTACCCGGACCGCTGATCACGAAGCGCACGATCACGTTCTCGAGCTTCGGAGCATCGCCGTTGTTCTGCAGCGTCGCCGAGAAACCGGTTGTCGCGACGCCACGATCCACCGATGCGGGACCGTCGAGTTCGAGCGACAGCTCGGCGTCGCGCACGGTGCTTGCAAGTGTGTCGGTAGCGAACACGGTATCCGTGTCGACGCCGACGACGCGCGCGACCACCGAGTGTGCCCCGGACACGTTGAACGTGTTCCGCAGCGCAGTTGTCGAGTCGTAATCCGCATCGACCGGGAAGCCGGTCGATGGACCGAACACGCCGCACAGATTGTTGCCGCAGACGGTCAACGGCAGCGGCAGGTATGTGCCGGAACCTGGCGTCGACTCGTATTCGCTGACGACATCACCTGCCTGCAGCGCTTCAGGGCCACTGATCTCGAAGCGAACATTGACGTTTTCGAGCGTGGCGCCGTTGCCGATGTTCACGATCGTGGCCGAAAAGCCGACCGTCGCCTCGCCGAGGTCAACGGTCGCTGGTCCGACCAGATCCAGCGTGAGGTCTGGACCGAGCACGGTGCCGCTGAAGGTGTCACTCGCGTATTCGGTTTGTGTATCGACACCGATCACGCGGGCGTTGACGCTGTGCGCGCCGTACTGCGCAAACGTGTTGCGCGTTGCGGTCGTCGCGTCGTAGTTCGCCGCAACCGGGAAGCCGGTGGACGGACCAAAGTCGCCGCACAGGTTGTCGCCGCACACGACCAGGGTCAGCGGCGCAAAGGTGCCCGAGCCGGGCGTCAACTCGTACTCGCTGACCACATCACCCGCTTCGAGCGCGGACGGTCCGCTGATGACAAAGCGAACGATGACGTTCTCGTCGATCGCGGCGTTGCCGTCGTTGGTCAGCCTCGTCGCATAGCCGGTTGTCGCCTGACCCACCTGGGCCGTTGCCGGACCGCTGACGGACAGTTCGATGACCGGACCTCCGCCAGCAATGGCTGCGGGCGGCAGTGCCGCGTTCGCGAGTAGTACAAATGCGCTGAATGCGCCGAATGTGAGGAATTTTATTCGTTTCGCAACGAGCTTCATTGGTGTATTCCTTGTCTGTTTCAACTTGCGGACGATGGTTAGCGCAATGGCCTGACCGAACGCAGGCAATGAACGGGATCGAAAGGCGAATGATTGAACGTGTCCATCAACGTACTAAAGTGACAATGCGGTAACATCCATAAAATCGATATCGTCGCTTTGCCGTCTTGGCACACCGTGTCTAGCAATGCACGCGCCATGGCGGACGGCGGAAATGCGTAGTCGGTCACATCTCGCGTGATTGATCGCGCTCGCCACGAGCAAACGATGACCTCGAGCGCATCGGCTCACGAAACTGAATAGCGACGGGGCATTGAGACGGCCGAATATGCCCGCCGGCATGAGAGCCGCTAGACTGCGCAGCATTCCTCCGTTGTTGTCCCTGCCCATGCGCCATTCCGCGCTGTTGTTTCTTGTGATCGCGGCGAACGCGAACGCTCAAGCGGTACCGAACGAAACCGAGCCCGTGCTTGATGCGACCTCGTTCATTCGACCCGCCTTGTTGTCGGGGCCTGGTTTCACGGTCGATCCGCACGTCGAGATCCGCGGCTACATGGCACGATTCACGCTGGATACGCCGGTTGGTGCATTGCATGCGGAGAGCGTCGAGATTCTCGTCGATCGCGTCGCCGAACTGCCGGCTCTTGAAGCGCTGGAAAGCGTCACACAGTCAGAGGCATTCCTGCGTGCGGCGGGTGGATCGATCGGTAGTACCGCAGGAGGAATCGCCACCGTGCTGTCGAAGCCGATCGACACACTCGCCGGCCTGCCGGCCGGAGTGATGCGCTATTTCAGCAATCGT
>JBBSOU010000109.1:0-11644 GCA_038259445.1 Lysobacterales bacterium
CACTTCCCTTCCCCTGCGCAGCGGTGGAAGGTGCCCGACGGGCGGAAGGGGGCGCTTCGGCTTGCGACGTCGATCGTGCGTACGTTTCCATGAAAGAACCCAGGAAGTACATGCCCTCAACTTTCGACGTTGGCGCAAGAGGAATCCGTTGAGCGCTCCGATGCGCCCCCATCCGTCGCTGCGCGCCACCTTCCCCCGCTGCGCAGGGGAAGGGAACAATGGTCGGTCCCTGCATCAACATTCGTCGCTTTGCGCCACCTTCCCCCGCTGCGCAGGGGAAGGGAACAACGGTCGGTCCTAAATCAACATCCGTCGCTGCTCGCCACCTTCCCCCGCTGCGCAGGCGAAGGGGACAGCGGTCCGTGCCGACATCGACATTTCGCCGAAGCCGATTTCGCCGAAGCCGATCTCCGTTACCGCGCGCAGCACCGGAGCGCCGCAGAATTGCCGAGAATGACCTTGCCCTCGAGAAACGTATCCCTTGCCGTGTGATTCAATCCACGCAAGGAGAACAGTCGGCAGGTGGTCGGCTGGTCGACGCGTGCTGACATGACGCGCGAGCTTGTCATCGATGCGCTGCGCATCGCATGGTTCAAGCGCCATCCGGGTGAGCAGGCTGGGCTGATCTTCCACAGCGATCGAGGTCGTTGTTGCGAGAGTGAGGACTTCAGAGAAGTGCTCAAGGGATACCGCATTGCCGTCTTTATCGGTGGTCCATCGCCGTTGCAGGATCAGGCCGTAGGCTTCATGCGCTTGCTCGCTCGTCGCTACAAAGCGCGACATCGGTCAACGGTCCTCGGCGCTCATGCGCTAATGAAAATCGCGCGACTGCGACGACATTTCCGGCAATAGCGCGTCGAAATCGAGCAGGCGGTGCGCGACCACGTGGTGAACGTTGTCGATCGACTGCACGACACCTTCGACGCCGAGGACGGTGCTTTCGAGCAGCACGCGGCGGTGCTGTTCGGCGATGGCTTTCCAGACCACGATGTTGATGAAGCCGGATTCGTCTTCGATGGTGACGAAGGTGACGCCATTGGCCGTGCTCGGTCGCTGGCGCACGGTGACGAGGCCGGCACAGCGCACGCGGCGTCCGTGTGCGGTGGCGCGTACGTCTCGTGCGCGCAGCTGGCGTTTGGCATCGAGCTGTTCGCGCACGAGCGCGAGTGGGTGGCGGCGCAGCGTGAGACCCTGGGTCACGTAGTCGTTGATGACTTCGCTGCGCAGTGACGGCGCCGGCAGCGACACGCTCTGGTCGGCGCGATCGACATCGGCCAGCAACGCACTCTGGCGTTCGCTGCCGGCGCTGTCCCAGCGTGCCTGATGACGATTGCCGCTGAGGCTGCGCAGCGCATCGGCGTCGGCCAGTCGCGCGCGTTCGCCGGCATTGAGCGCGGCGCGGCGCACCAGGTCACCGACATCGCGGAACGGATGCTGCACACGCACCGCGACGATGCGCTCGGCGAGGTTCTGCGCGAACCCGCGAATGCGCGAGAAGCCGAGCCGGATCGTCACGCCACGCGCCTGCGCGGGTGTGGCGTCATCGGTGGTATCCGTGCGTTCGAGCGCGCAATCCCAGCCGCTCACGGTGACATCCACCGGCAACACGCCGACGCCGTGGCGCTGCACGTCCTTGACCAGTTGTGCCGGTGCGTAGAAACCCATCGGCAACGAATTGAGCAGGGCACACGTGAACGCGGCCGGGTAATGGCACTTCAGCCATGACGAGGCATACGCGAGCAGGGCGAAGCTGGCCGAGTGCGATTCCGGGAAACCGTATTCGCCGAAACCCTTGATCTGCTCGAAGATGCGCCGGAAGTATTCCTCGCTGTAGCCGTTGGCGAGCATGCCGGCGCGGATGCGGTCCTCGAACGGATCGAGTCCGCCCTTGCGCTTCCACGCCGCCATCGCACGGCGCAGTTCATCGGCCTGGCCCGGCGTGAAGTTGGCCACCACCTCGACCAGCTTCATGACCTGCTCCTGGAAGATCGGCACGCCGAGTGTGCGTTCGAGCACGGTCTGCACACGCGAAACACGCGCCCCGCAAGCGATCTCGTTGGCCGACATCGGATAGTCGACCGCCTCGAGTCCCTGGCGCCGGCGCAGGTACGGATGGACCATGCCGCCCTGGATCGGACCGGGCCGCACGATCGCGATCTGCACGACCAGGTCGTAGAAGCAGCGTGGTTGCAGGCGCGGCAGCATCGACATCTGCGCGCGCGATTCGATCTGGAACACGCCGACCGTATCGGCGGCGCGGATCATCGCGTAGGTATCCGCATCGTCATGCGCGATCGTGGCCAGGCCGAGATCGACGCCGTGGTGCACGCGCACGAGGTCGAAGCAGCGTGACAGGCAGGTGAGCATGCCGAGCGCGAGGCAGTCGACCTTGAGCAACTTCATTGACTCGAGATCGTCCTTGTCCCACTGGATGATCGTGCGGTCGGCCATCGCCGCGTTCTCGACCGGCACCAGCGTGTGCAGCGGATGCTCGGAGATGACGAAGCCGCCGACATGCTGCGACAGATGGCGCGGCATGCCGCGCAATTCGTGCACGAGGATCACCAGCCGGCGCATCACCGCGCTGTGCGCATCGAAGCCGCGTTCTTCGAGCAGGGCTTCGATCGGCACGTCGCCATTCGCATGCGAATAGGCGTGGCTGAGCTGGTCGAGCTGGTCTTCGGCCAGGCCAAGCACGCGGCCGATGTCGCGTGCCGCGCTCTTGCCGCGGTAGCTGATCACGGTGGCGGCGATCGCGGCACGCTCGCGGCCGTACTTGGTGAACACGTGCTGGATCACTTCCTCGCGGCGCTCGTGCTCGAAATCCACATCGATGTCGGGCGGCTCGTTGCGCTCCTTCGACAGGAAGCGCTCGAACAGCAGATTGCCGTTGTGCGGATTGATCGAGGTGATGCCGAGGCAGAAGCAGACCGCCGAATTGGCCGACGATCCGCGTCCCTGGCACAGGATCGGCTTCGGCAACTCGCGCGCCCAGCGCACGATTTCCTCGACGGTGAGGAAGAAATGTTCGTACTCGAGATGCGCGATCAGCGCGAGTTCGTGCTCGAGCTGGCGCTGTACGTCGGCCGGAATGCCGGCAGGCCAGTGCCTGCGTGCGCCGGTGAAGGTCAGCGCACGCAGGTGGTCGGCAGCGCTCATGCCGGCGGGCACGAGCTCGCTCGGGTAAACGTAGCCGACCTTGCGCAGGTTGAACGTGCAGCGTGCGGCAATCGCCACGCTCTCGGCGAGCAGCTCGGGCGGATAGATCGTTTCGAGTTCGGCGATGCGGCGCAGATGGCGCTCGCCGTTGGCAAACAAGGCATGGCCGGCCTCGGCGATCGTGCAGCCGACGCGGATCGCGGTCAGCGCATCCTGCAGTGCACGGCGTCCGCGCGCATGCATGTGGACGTCGCCGCTGGCGACCAGCGGCAGGCCGTGGCGCTCGCCGAGTGCGCTCAGTTCGCGCAAGCGGCGCGCATCGTCGCTGCCGTGGTGCAGTTCGACCGCGAGCCATGCGCGTGCACTGAAATGCCGTTGCAGCCAGTGCGCGGTGGCGTCGTTGTGCGGGTCATCGTGCTCGGCCGGCCACAGCACGAGCACGCCCTCGCCGAGCATTTCGGCATCGGCGCGGGTCAGCGTGTACTCGCCTTTGGCGCTGCGCCGGCGCGCGTTGGTGATCAGCTGGCACAGCGCGCTGTAGGCATTCTGGTCGGTCACCAGCAGCACGAGCTTCGGGCCATCGGACAGCTGCACCTCGCTGCCGACGATCAGCGCGACGCCATGTTTCTCGGATGCCTCGAGCGCGCGCACGATGCCGGCCAGCGAGCACTCGTCGGTGATCGCGAGCGCGCCGTAGCCGAGTTTTGCTGTGCGCGCGAACAGTTCTTCCGCGCTCGATGCACCGCGCTGGAAACTGAAATTGCTCAGCGCGTGCAGTTCGGCGTAGCGGGTTGGGGTCAGGCAAACCATCCGTGCAGCATCCAGCCCTGCGTCGCGCCGGCTGCGACATACGCCCACGCGCGCTGGCCCTGCCGGGTGCGCACCACGTAATAGTCGCGACGCTGGTCGTCGCCATCCCACCAGCCGCTTTCGATGCGTTCGGGGCCGGCGAGGATCTGCGCGGGCGCTTGATGCAGCGGAATCTCGCGATGCAGCAGCCAGAACGGGCGCGCGCCACGTGTTGGCATCGGCGCCACCGTGCCTTTCGCGGGTTTCGAGGTGGTCGGTGCGCGTTCGCGCCACGCCCGCGCCGGGCGATGATCGGCAACCGCTCCGATGCCGTGGAGTGCCTCGTCGCCGAGTCGCGCGCGCAGGCGTTCGACCAGCGCGGGCCAGTCGAGCGTGCCGCGCCGCGTGTCGTCGAACAGGTCGACATGCAACGGACACAGGGTCGGCAGGTCGTCGGCGAGCAGCGACATCGCGCTGACCGTATCGACCAGTTCGGTGCGCTCGAGCCGTGCCCGCGCAAGTTCGAGCAGCGCGCCGGCATCGCGTTGTAGCGTCAGCAGGCCGATCGGAATGCGCGTGCTCGCGCCACGTTCGTGTTCGAGCAGCAGATCGAACCGCTGCACGCCGCCGTCGCGCGCGATCAGGAACAGCGCGAAATCCCGCAACATGCGCTGCAGCGGAAACAGCAAGGCCTGCACCTGGCCGATGCGGTAGTCGAACTCGATGCGCCGCGCGTAGCGGGTCGGTGGCTGGTAGGACACCAGCGCCTGCGGCAGCCAGCCGCGCAGGCGATCGAGATGGGCGAGGGCAGGCGGACCGATGCGTCGCGTCAGTTCGGCCCGCGGCAACGCGAAAACGGCGCCGAGCCGGGTCAGGCCCATGGCTTCCAAGGCACGCGAAGTTTCATTCGCAAGTCCGCATCGTGAAACGGAAATATCCTGAAGTTCACGCAACAGGTGAAGTTCCGAGGCGAGCATCACATCGATGCCATTGGCAGCCAGCACCTGCGCCCCGGCCGCAACCGGTGCCGCCGCCATGCGCCAGTGCACGCCCCATTGGTCGAGTTCCTCGCGCAGCCGCCGTTCGAGCCGCGGCCAGCCGCCGAACAGCGTCAGGCTCGCGCCAACTTCGACCAGCAAGGCCCGCGGCGGCGCCAGGCTGACCGTTGCGCTGAAGCGATAGGCCCAGTCCGCCAGCAAGGCCAGGCGATGCTGTTCGGCTTCGACATCGCGCGGCCACGCCGGCAACTGCGCATGCAGCGCCCGCGCCGCCGCCACCGTCTGCCCCACGCGCACCCCCGCCGCCCGCGCCGCCGCATTGCACAGCACGATGCGCGGATTGCGCAGCGAGCCATCGGTCAACACCGCCGCCGCGTCGCGCGCAACCCCGTCCGGCCGCACCGAATCGAGCGGAAGTTCAGGAAAATGAAGGCAGGCCCAGAGCATTGGCGAGGTGTCGTTGTACGTATTCCGTACGTATCATCGCACCGATGGGGCCGGGCGGGAAGGTGGGCTTGATGCACATCTTGCCTGCTGTTGTGGTCGGCATGGGATACGCTCCGCGTACATTCACGTGGTCTACCGGCGCGGCCTTAGCCGTTGCCGTCATTCAAGACGGAGCGATTCGAAAATGCCTTATCCGCGATTGTTCAGAAGTTTTTTCGTTCTTCTCTGTGCGCCGGCCGTCGCGCTGCTGTACACCTCCGAGGTCAGTGCTGGCACGCTCACTTGCCCCGATCAGAACACGATCTTCCTCGACTCTTTCGATCCACGCCTGCCGACAACACAGTTGGCGCAAGCCGGTCCATTCCCTACACAGGCAAGCAACGGCGTGACCGTGCGGGCAGGTCGAAGCACTCCGTGGGCCGCTGTCTATCCGGCCGGTTCACCCGTGCCCAGACCGATGCTGATTTTCATGCCCGGCTTCCGGATATCTTCCGCTGCCTACGCGGCATTGATGACGCATGTGGCAACGTGGGGCTTCGTCGCGGTACGGGTCGATCCCGACAGCGCATCGTTCTTCCCGTCGCATCCGGCGATGGTGCTGGATGTTCGCGCTGTGCTGGATGATCTGCTTGCTCCCGCAGCGTTATCGATCGCCGTTGATGGCGCGCGCATAGCGGCATCCGGACATGGTCTTGGCGGCAAGATCGCTGTGATGCTGGCTGATGTCGACGATCGAATCGATGCCGTCTACGCATTTGATCCGGTCAACACGTCGAGTGGAAATCCAGACCAGCCGAACATACTGCCGCAAGGCATCAACCAGCAGATGATTCCGTTCGGATTCGCGGGTGAGTTGCTCGACGGAAGCGGGAACAATGCATGCGCGCCGCTCGCGGTCAATTACCAGAATTTCTTCAATGCAGCGACGAGCACGTCTGCTGCCTACGAATGGACGCTCGACGGCGCATCGCATACCAGCTTCGTGACGAATCTGGACCAATGTGGGGTGACGTGCAGTCTTTGCCAGACCGGCACGCTTCCAACCGCGGTGACCCATGCGTTCATGCGCTCATCAACCGTCGCATTCCTGCGCACGTACCTGCTCAATGAGCCTGGCCTTTGCGCATGGCTGAACGGCGCTGAGCTTCCTGTGCAAGTCGACGTACGCCAACGGCCCTGATCCAGAAACGCTCAAGCACGGAAAATTACGGCGAAGGACCTGCAGTATTGCTCATCACCGGTACCTCGGCTGCATCACACTGCAGTTCTTGCGAGGTAGTTGTGCCAGGTCAAATTGACGTAGCGGGATGGCGCTCGCAGGCCTGGCGGTCAGCCCCGGAAATGGCGAGTTTCCTTTTTCTGATTCAAGCACACGCTTGCGGCGCGGCCCAACATGGCGTCGGGCCACCGAACGTTACTTACAGCACTTCGTACAAAGGCATCTGCGCCCATAGCCTCAGCGGCTACCTCGCTGTCGGAGTGGATTCTTGATCCTGCGTGCCGGATTGACGCTGCTGTTGGTCATCGTTTGGTCCTCTGTAGTTTTCGCTGGCACTCTGTTTGGCTGGGGGCGGCAGCCGCTTGTACCGTCAGAGGATCCCCGCGCCTTCTTGCAAGCAGCCATCCCCCTGCTCAATTCAGGCAACAGGGCCAATACAGCATTGGTTTTGATCGATAACGGTGCGGTCGGCGCCGAGTACTACTCCGTTGCCGCCGACGCCATAGATCGAAACACCGTCTTCGCCATGGCGTCCCTGAGCAAGTGGATCGCTGCACATGCTGTGATGAAACTGGTTGAGCAGGGCAAGCTCGACCTCGACCGGCCCGTCGAGAGCTATCTCACGAGATGGCGCTTTCCGGAAAGCGCGTTCAGTTCGCGCGAAGTAACAGCGCGGCGACTTCTCAGTCACACGGCCGGACTTGCCGATGGGCTGGGTTTCGGCTACTACCGACGTGATGAGGGTCTGCCCACGTTGGAGGCGGAACTTGCCGCGCCTCGCGCATCCTCAGGTCAACCCGCGACACCTGTCACGATCGGGATCGAGCCCGGCACCGAGTTCCGTTACTCGGGCGGTGGTTACCTGCTGCTCGAACTGCTGGTCGAGGAAGTTTCGGGAGAATCTTTCGAGACATTTGTCAGCCGTGAAATCCTGCTGCCGCTGGGCATGTCACGCTCTGGCTACGCTGACCTCGCTGCGATTTCAAACTCAGCGAAGTCCTACGATGCTGCCGGCCGGTCGAGGCAGATCGACAGATACGCATCAAGAGCTGCAACGGGCTTCACAACGTCGCCGGGCGATATGGCCAAGTGGGCAGTTGCGCAACACCGATCGATCGGAGGGCGCCCGCTCACTCAGGCCACGATGGACGACATGCGTACCGCGCAGGCAACGTCAATGGGCGTCGATATCTGGGGATTGGGGACGGTCCTCTACGCACCGACACAACAGGGTGACGTGGTGTTTGGTCATGACGGCGTCAACGACCCTGCGATCAGTGCCACGGTTCGGATCAACCCAAGTACCGGTGACGCGATTATTGTTCTAGCTTCAGGGAGCAAATCGCTCGCGTCGTAACTCGGTGGCGAGTGGGTATTCTGGCAAACCGGTTTGCCCGACGTACTCGCCATCCCTGCCGAGATCCGCGCCATGATGCCAATGCTGATCTCAGGCGCCAGTATTCGCGTGCTGCTCGGTTTCGTGTCCGCGTGGCGCGAGATTCGCAGGCGCCGGGCCGCCCCTGATGCGCGTTGAAGAAGGTTGTAGCAGATCGTGATTCGTTGCTGCCGATGCCGACGGTCCAGCGTCCAAGTGTTCGTGCGCAGTGGTGTGAAGGGCGCGAAAATCGTGAGCAAGTCGTATGCAGACGGTGACGAAAGGAAACGCCTCTGGCGCCGGTCTGTGAAAGTGCCATCCCACGGAGTACATCATGCGCTCGCTCTTCCCGTTTGTTCTCGCCTTCTTCCTCAGTGCCGGTGCAATGGCTGCCGATCTTGCGTCATCGCCCGAAACGGTGAGGCCGCTGCTGCTGGGTGGCGAGATGCCTGATGCTGCGTTGCGCACGATCGATGGTGAGCCGACATCACTGCTTGAATCGGTTGCCGGCAGGCCTGCGGTCATCGTCTTCTACCGTGGCGGCTGGTGTCCCTATTGCAACTTGCAGTTGAGCGAACTGCGTTTGATCGAGAAGGACCTCAAGGATCTTGGCTATCAGGTCATCGCGATCAGCCCCGATCGCCCAGAGGAACTGCGCAAGACGCTCACCAAAGACCCGCTCGACTACACCCTGCTTTCCGACAGCAAGGCGGCTGCGATCAAGGCGTTCGGCATTGCGTATGAGGTCGATTCTCCGACGCTGGCCAAATTGACCGGTTTTGGCATCGATCTCGAAGCCTCGTCGGGTGAGCCGCATCATGCGCTGCCGGTGCCGGCAGTCTATGTCGTCGATGGCAAAGGCGTTTTGCAGTTCTCGTATGTCAACCCGGATTACCGTGTACGCGTTCCGTCTGCGGTGGTGCTCGCTGCAGCCAAGGCGATCAGTGAGCAAAAACACGTGGTGAAACCGAAGTAGTTGCGCTCACGGCAAACGCCGCCGAGGCGCTTGCCCGCGTTCTGGTGATACGCGTGGCTTGAAAAGTGGCACCACGCTGTTGCTGCACCATCCGATCCGCGCGCTCTCCAACGTCCGGGCAAGAGTGCTTCGACGTGTTCGTGGTGCACGCCTGCGAATCGAGCAAACATCCGAGGGTTCCCGGTGCGCTGCGCTGCTGACCAGAATGCCCGGAGGCCCAATCACGACCTCCAATCATTCGATTGCTCCATCCGATTTCGATTTATCATCGGCGGCCGACAGGTGTGCCATCGTCTTTTGAATTCGCGTCTCACCGGTTGCGCGGAGTGGACGGAGTTCAGCGGACTCTCGTCCACGCGCAAGATTCCGGGGTGGTCTCGGGAATCTCGAGGACAACATTCTGCACTTCCAGGAAGGAGCCGTGCGCTTCTCTGCTTTCCGCTCGTTCGACACTCGGAAGAACCCGTGGGCAATCGGGTGGCTGGATCGACGCAAGCCGCATCAACTTGACGTGCCGGTGATTGGCAGTTTTTCCGGTCAGATGAGCATTTTTGCGCGCGACACGACGTCGATGGTGTGCCGATAGAAGTGCGCTTCATCTGTAAAATCAATGCTGACGGCAATCCCGCATGGGACCAGGCGATTTCTCTGACGAAGGTGCGAGTTGGAAGACAAACTGGACGATGGCGTTCACCCCCGTGATCTGAGTCATGCGCACGCGTAGAAGAACGCGGCGCGATGAAGCGATGTCGTTGCCGTAAGTCGACTCGTTCAGAGCGCCGACAGGATTCCTCATCCGACGACTTAGGCGGCCGCATGAAAATGCAACGAGCACTGCGTTTTCGCGCTCGTTGTGCCGTGAAGTCGACGCGTGGCGCGATCGATGCGGGCGCGATTTCCGTTCGCGCCGCGGTGCATGTGGCATATCGAGCGGCTTGAATCCCACGCGAGTTGACCTCGGTCAATCGCCGCTCGCGCAAAGCGCCTATGGTGAGTCGATAGCCTGCGGCTGAGCCACCACCGACCTACCGAGGAGCTTTCCATGCGCGACATTCTTGCCAATGCAGGCAACCACCAGACCTGGGACACCGACCTAGCCTATGCGGCAGGGTTGGCAGCGCGGCTCGACGCCTCGTTGACCGGTGTGTACGTGTATCCGTCGCCGATGACGCTGGTGCCGCCGTACGCATCGGGCGGTTTGCTCGAGGCGATTCTCGAGAATGCGCGCGAGACCGAGCGCAAAGCGCTCGGCGCGGCGGAGCCGTTCGTTACGTGGGCACAAGCGCGCGGCGTGGCGAGTGCGGCTTGGCAGATCGCCGAAGGCAATCTGCCCTTGACCCTCGCGCACATGGGCAACTGGCACGACCTGCTCGTGCTCGGACGAAATGCCGATGCGCCGTGGGGTACGCCTGCAGATATCGGTGCCGTCGTGCTGGCTTCGGGCTTGCCGTGCGTGGTCGTTCCCGAGGGCGTTGCCGAAGTGCGGCTCGATACTGTGGCGCTGGCGTGGAACGGGGCGATCGAGGGCATGCGTGCGATCCATGCGGCGATGCCGCTGATCGCGCTAGCCGGTCGCGTGGTCCTGCTTGCCGGAGTCGAGCGCGAGCGCTTCGTCGAAAAGGGCTGGAAGCCGCCGTTCGAGATTGAAAGCTACCTCTCCGCACACGACATCACCGTCGAGCGGCATGAGATTTCGGCGTCCGACGACAATGCCGGCGAGGCACTGCTCAGCGCCTGCAAAGTGGTCAACGCTGACCTGCTCGTGATGGGTGCATACGGCCGCAGTCGCTTCAGCGAATGGGTCTACGGCGGTGCCACGCGCGACATCCTTGCCGGCACGAAGATTCCGCTGTTTCTGCGCAAGTAAGGGATTCGACACACATCGCGTTGCCCTCCCGTTACGTGCCATCGAGCGTTCGAGATGGGATGCGTCGCGCGCGCAAAGAGCATCGCGCCTGCGGCGCTTCCCACGACAGCAGGAGCGCGCCATCGGTTTTTTTGTGTGGTTGTGCGAGCGAGTTCACTCCTTTGGCGCAGCGGGCTCGTCTTCCGCGTAGATCGCCACATGGGCCACGCCATCCGCGCCAATCCATCCGCGGAACATCCCTTCGGTGTTGAACGGCAAGGCGAAGCTGCCATCGGCGGCGAGCACGATTGCGCCGCCGTTGCCGCCGAGGGCGGGGATGGTCTTGTTGATGACGTGGTCGGCGGCGCGTGCAATCGGCTCCCTGAGCAGTTCGGCGCGTTGGCAGATCGCGTGCGCGGCGACCGTGCGGATGTAGTACTCGCCCCAGCCGGTGGTCGACACCGCGCAGTGCGCATTGGCATAGGTGCCGATGCCGATGATCGGGGCGTCACCGACGCGACCGTAACGCTTGTTGGTCATGCCGCCGGTCGAGGTGCCGGCAGCGAGATGGCCACGCTGATCGCGCGCCACCGCACCGACCGTGCCGATCATCTTCGCGGTCTCCACATCGGCATGCGCGGCGCCGGCGCGTGACTCTTCCAGCGCTTTCTGCAACTGCTGCCAGCGGCGCTCGGTACGGAAGTACTCCGGCTCGACAAAGGTGATGCCGGAACTCTTTGCGAATGCTTCTGCACCGCCGCCGACCAGCATCACATGCGGCGATTTCTGCATGACAGCACGCGCCAGCGTGATCGGATTGCGGATGCGGCTGACA
>JBBSOU010000110.1:0-11611 GCA_038259445.1 Lysobacterales bacterium
ACCTCGGCGAGCTGCTGCTCACGTTGCGCCTGCGCGCCGAGCAGTTGCTGATCCGGACGCAGACGTTGCGCAGCACACCCGGCCAGAACGACCAGGCAGATGACCACCGCGAAAAGTAGGCGGGCGCGCGCTCGAAACGCTGGCATCAACATGCTCATGACGAGAGCCGCTGGATCGCCTCGACCAGAATCTTGTTGTCCGGATCCTTCTTGCGTGCCTCGGCCCAGATACGGCGTGCCTCGTCGCGCTCACCCTTGACCCACAGCACTTCGCCGAGATGCGCGGCGATCTCGGCATCCGCCGTGATCGCGAATGCCTTGCGCAACAATCGCGCGGCCTCGTCGAGGTTGCCGAGCCGATAGTTGACCCAACCGAGGCTGTCGATGATGGCCGCCTCGCCGGGCTTGAGCGCAATCGCGCGATCGATCAACAGCTTGGCCTCGACGAATCGCGTGGTCCTGTCCGCGAGCGTGTATCCGAGCGCATTGAGGGCATCGGCGTTGTCGGGCTCGATGCTCATGATCCGTCGCAGGTCGACCTCGCCACCGGCAATATCGCCGCCATCGATACTGAGCATGGCGCGCGCGTAGAGCAGGCGTGGATCGTCGGGCAGCTGTTCGAGTCCGCGCGCATACACGGCCAGCGCGTCGGCGCTGCGTGTCTTGCGCGTCAGCAGGCTGGCCTCGAGCAGGTACAGGTCACCAAGCGCTGCCGGATCACTGCTGACAGACTGGCGCAGGATCGTGATGCGTGACCGCACCGCAGCGCCGTCGCCGATCTCGTCGTTGAGGACGACCATGCGCATGCCGGCGTCGAGCCAGCGCTCGTCAGTCTCGGAAATCTGGAGATACCAGCGCAGTGCGTCCTCGGGCCGCTCGATCGTCTCGGCGACCTGCCCGAGCAGGAACAGACGTTTGCCGGTGCGCTCTTCGCTGGAGGCCTGTATTTCACGGTACAGCGCGCCGAGCATCGCGGTGTCTTCGGCACGCGCGGCGTAGGCGGCGCGGGCGCCATAGGTCACATCGCTCTGCGCACCAACGCCGAGCACACGAGCAGCCGCGCGATTGTCGCCACTGTCACCGAGCAGCGCCGCGTATGCGGTCCGCATGCGCAGATTGGCCGGATCACTGCGCAGCGCGAGTTCGTACTGTCGGCGCGCCTTTGTCTTGTCGCCGCGATCGAGCGCGAGCTTGGCGCTCCACGCGTATGCTTCGGCACTCTTGAACTTCGCCACGGCCGACTCGGCAAGCCGTTCGGCGAGCGCTGCGTTGTCGAGACGCGTGGCCAGTTGACTCATCGCGATCCAGTAGGTGTCGACCCCGCCGAGGCGCTCCGGCGTCGCCAGGCGTTTCAGCAAGTCTGCTGCGGAGGCTTTGTCCGGCGCGGCGGCGAGTACCTGGACGACCGCGCGCCACGGATTCTCGACGTCACGCGCAGAAAGCTGCTGCAGTTGCTCGTACGCGCGTTCGAGTTCGCCGTTGGCCAATGCCAGCGATGCCGTCGCTTGCGCGACGCCAGTCGCATCGGGCGTCAGCTCGCGCCATCGCGACAGCGACGACTGCGCGAGTGCAGCGTCCTTGACCGCCAGAGCGAGCCGCGTTGCCTGTTCCGCAATTGCCGGATCAATCGATAGATGCGCCGCCTGCGCATAGCGTTGTGCGGCGAGTGGCAGATCCGACTGCTGCAGCGCCAGCTCGGCACCGATCAGCAACAGCGGAACGTCCTGGTCCGCATCCACCGCCTGCACGCTTTGGCTGATGATGGTCGATGCCTGCAGACGTGGCGGCGCACTCGCGCAGGCGCCGAGCAGGCATGTCAGCGCGACGATCAGCCACACATGACTGCGTCGCGGAACGCAGCAGCAGAAAACGATCAGGAGCCGATTCGACACGCGCGCAAGACCTCGCAAAACAGGATTGCTTGAACTTGTGAGGATGCGCCCGCACAATCCGGCGTGGTGCCGCGATCTGTTCACACGCGCACCAGCATTGCGGCCAGCAACATCCCGACCGTGCCGCGCACGCTTCGTTCACGGGCAAGCTTAGCTGATTGTTGCACGCATGGCCCTGATCGCACTCGGACTCAACCATCGCTCCGCGCCAGTCGCCCTTCGCGAACGGTTTGCCTTCGCGCCGGAATTCACGGGAGCGGCACTCTCCGAGCTGATCGCGCAACCGGGCGTGCGCGAAGCGGCGATCCTGTCGACCTGCAATCGCACCGAGCTCTACTGCAATGTCGACGCGGGCGCCGAAGCCTCGCCGTTCGCCTGGTTGCATCGCCACCAGAGCCTGACCGTCGCGAATCTCGACGAGTTCATGTACCGGCACCATGATGCGGCCGCCGTACGCCATCTGTTCCGGGTCGCCACCGGCCTTGAATCGCTCGTCCTCGGCGAGCCGCAGATCCTCGGGCAGGTCAAGGATGCGTATGCGCTCGCGCGCACTGCCCGCGCACTGGATGCGCCGCTCGAGCGACTCTTCCAGAACACCTTTGCCGTTGCCAAGCGCGTCCGCTCCGATACGCGTATCGGCGCCAATCCGGTGTCGGTCGCGTTTACCGCCGTGCGTCTCGCCGAACGCGTGTTCGCCGACCTCGCCGGTGCCTGCGTGCTGCTGGTCGGCGCTGGCGAAACGATCGAGCTGGCGGCGCGCCACCTGACCGAAGCGAAGGTGCGTCGCCTGATCGTCGCCAATCGCACGCTCGACAACGCGGTCGCACTGGCCGGCCGCTTCGGTGGATCGGCGATTGCCCTGCCCGATCTCGACAAGCATCTCGCCGATGCCGACATCGTCATCACCTCGACCGCTTCGCGCGAACCCGTGCTGACTCGCGCGATGGTCGCCAAGGCGATCGTGGCGCGGCGGCGGCGTCCGATGTTCCTCGTCGACATCGCCGTGCCGCGCGACATCGAGGCCGATGTGCGCACCCTCGACGACGTGTTCCTGTACACGATCGACGACCTGCGCGAAGTGATCGACGAAAACCTGCGCTCGCGCCAGCAGGCTGCGCGCGAGGCCGAAGCGATGATCGAACTGTCGGTCGAGCACTTCATGGACTGGTGGCGCTCGCTCGACCTGCACAACCCGGTAAGCAGCATGCGTCATGGCGCGGAAACAAGTCGCGACGAGATACTGTCGAAGGCGCGGGCGATGCTTGCACGCGGCAAATCCCCCGAAGAAGCGCTCGACTTCCTCGCCCACACCCTGACCAACAAGCTGTTGCACGCACCGAGCGCGAACCTGCGCAGTGCCGCGATGCGCGGCGACATCGACCTGCTGCGCGCCGCCGAGCGACTGTTCGATACCGGCGTGGAACAGCACACCGCCATGGCATCGGATCGCGACAAGGCCTGAGTGCGTCGCGTTCGACGATGCTTGGCGCGCAGCGCGAGTCGTCGCGGTTCACAAGACCCGCTGCCATTACGCTCTCGCGTATCATGCGCGCCGCGACACGACGCGGTACCTGGAACTTCCATGACTCCGACCATCCGCCGCAAGCTCGAACAGCTCGCCGAGCGCCATCAGGAACTCGAGCACCTGATGGCGAGCGCCGAGGTGGGCGGCGATCCGAAGCGATTGCGCGAGGTTTCGCAGGAGCATGCGCGGCTGTCGCCGTTGACCACCACGCTCGCCGCCTTCGACGAGGTCGGTGCAGCGCTCGCGGCGGCCAATGCGATGCTGAACGATCCGGAAATGTCGGATCTTGCCGGCGAGGAAATCGACGCCCTCCAGCAGCGCCGACTGGAACTCGACCAGCAACTCAACCTGTTGTTGCTGCCGAGCGATCCGCGTGATGACGGCAACCTCTTCCTCGAAGTTCGCGCAGGCACCGGTGGCGACGAAGCGGCGCTGTTCGCCGGCGACCTGTTGCGCATGTACCTCAAGTACGCCGAGCGGCGCCGATGGCTGGTCGAAATCCTGTCCGCCAGCGACGGCGAGCACGGCGGCTACAAGGAGGTCGTCGCACGTATCGAAGGCAAGGGCGCGTACTCGCGGCTCAAGTTCGAGTCGGGTACGCACCGCGTGCAGCGCGTCCCGGCGACGGAATCGCAAGGCCGCATCCACACGTCTGCAGCAACCGTGGCAATCCTTCCGGAACTCGACGAGATCGACGACATCGAGTTCAAGGAGGGCGACCTCAAGGTCGATACCTTCCGCGCCTCAGGTGCCGGCGGCCAGCATGTCAACAAGACCGATTCGGCGATCCGCATCACGCATCTGCCGAGCGGCGTCGTCGTGGAATGCCAGGACGAGCGTTCACAGCACAAGAACCGCGCGCGCGCGCTGTCGCTGCTGAAGGCGCGCCTGCTCGATGAGCAACGCAGCAAGCAGACCGCAGCACAGGCCGAGTCACGCCGGCTGCAGGTCGGCTCGGGCGACCGCAGCCAGCGCATTCGTACCTACAACTTCCCGCAGGGCCGAATCACCGACCATCGCATCAACCTGACACTGTATCGCCTGCCCGAAATCCTCCAGGGCGATCTCGATGAACTGGTCGACACCCTCGTGCGCGAAGATCAGACCGATCAGCTGGCGAGCCTTTCGGACCTGCACTGAAGCACGCACGGGCCCGATCGACGGCGACGGCATCGGCAACGCCAACCGGGCGAGCGCGTTCAGGACCGCGTGGATCATGGATCCTCCTTCAGTGCGTGATCCGTCGTGCATCACCTGACGAAAATGCAACGTGTTGCCGCGCCACCCTGCCCCCGTGATAGGCGGAGATTGCGATGTTCGACATCATCCATCCCATGGCCGCGACCTCGCGTTTGCCGAGCGCTGATGGCGCGGCCTGCCCCAGTGCCATCGACTGGCCGTCGACGACGCGCAAGGATGTCGGATGAGCGAACGTGACCAGGTCATCGAGCATCTCGCATCGCTGATCCAGCACGGTCGATTCGACGAGGCGGCGCAGGCCGCCAGCAGTGCGCGCGTGCGGTTCACCCAGGATGCGGAACTCGCCCGCCTGCACGGCATCGCCCTGCTGCAGTCCGGCGCCGTGGATGCGGCGATCGACATTCTCGGTGCAGCGCGTGTCCTCGCCCCGCGTTCCGTCGAAGTACTGTGCAATCTGGCCAGCGCGCATCTCGCCAGGGACGATTCGGTGAGGGCGATCGACATCCTCGACCATGCGCGTTCGATGCAAGCCGCACATCCGGGCGTACTCAATGGTCTCGGCAACGCGCATGCGTCGCGCGGCGCATACCTCGCATCGCGCGACGCCTATGCTGAAGCAACACGCGCCGCACCGGGTTACCTTGGCGCATGGATCAACCTCGCCGGCGCCGAGCTTGCGCTCGACAATCCAGCCGAAGCCGAGCGCATCCTGCGCATGATCCTCACCCGCGCCGGGCATCCCGAAGTTCATCTGCTGCTCGGCAACGCACTGCTTGCGCAACGGCGCCATGCAGACGCGGAAACTGCATACACGGCGGGGCTGCGCCTTGCGCCGGCCGACGGGCGCTTTCACTACCAGCTCGGCCTTGTCGCCGATGAGCAGAAGCGCATCGATCAGGCATGCGCCGCATTCGAGCGTGCGCTGACACTCGAGCCCGACATGGCGCGTGCGCTGGCACAACTGGTTTTCATCAAGCGTCAACGCTGCGACTGGTCCGACATCGAGCCGCTGTCGGCACGCCTGCGCGCGGCTGTCGCGTCAGGCGCCGACGGAATCTCGCCGTTCGGCTTCCTCGCCGAGACAGCAAGTGCTGCGGAACAGCTGCTTTGTGCGCGCACCTTCGCGCGTGCCGTCGCCGCCGAGCCGACAACCACACACGCCAGCCGCACGACCGCCGAGGCGGTCCGCATCGGATTTGTTTCGAACGGATTCGGCAACCACCCGACCGGACTGCTGACAGTTGCCCTCTTCGAAGCGCTGCATGCGCGCGGCATGCACGTGCAGTTGTTCTCGACCGGCGCCGCCGACGGCAAGGCGATCGAGCGGCGCCTGGCCGTGGCCACTTCGGCATGGCATGCACTGCATGGCATGAGCAGCCGGGACATGGCGGAACATGTGCGTGCAGCCGGAATCGAGGTGCTCGTCGACCTGCGCGGCTGGGGCGGGGGGAATATCGCCGCGACCCTGGCCATGCGCCCCGCACCCGTACAGGTCAACTGGCTGGCCTACCCAGGCACGTCCGGCGCGCCGTGGATCGACTACGTCATTGCCGATCGCTTCGTCCTGCCCGATGCACTGCGCGCGCACTACTCCGAGCATGTCGCCCGGCTGCCGCGCTGCTTCCAGCCATCCGATCCGACGCGTGTGGTCGCCACACCACCTTCGCGCATCGAATGCGGACTTCCCGAACACGGCACGGTCTATGTCAGCTTCAACAACAGCTACAAGCTCAATCGCCGCAGCATGCAGCGCATGTTCGCGATCCTGCTGCGCGTTCCGCAATCGATCCTGTGGCTGCTGCGTGGACCGGGCCGCTCCGACGAGGCGCTGCGCGAGCATGCGCGTGCGCACGGCGTCGACCCCGACCGGCTGGTCTTCATGGACAAGCTGCCGCACGACGAATACCTCGCACGTTATCGCCACGCCGACCTGTTCCTCGACACCACGCCGTACAACGCGCACACCACTGCCTCCGATGCGATCTGGGCCGGCTGCCCGGTGCTGACGACACCTGGCGAAACATTCGCCGCACGCGTTGCCGGCAGCCTCAACCATCATCTCGGACTGACGGAACTCAATGTCGAGGATGACGAGGCCTTTGTCGACCATGCCGTGCGTATCGGCAGCGACGTCGACGCGCGCAACGCATTGCATGCTCGCCTGGCTGCTCGACGCGTCGACAGCGGACTGTTCGATATGCCTTCATTCGCCGGCGACCTGGCTGCTCTGCTGGAACGCATGGCCGAGCGCCATCGCGTCGGCGAGCCGCCTTCGCCTATCGACGGCACCGAACCTGCACGCTAGTCTCGGCGCATGACTGCACAGAACGATTTCGCTGCGCTCAGCCTTTGCGTGCTCACGGTTTCCGACACGCGCACGTCGGCCAACGACACCTCGGGTGATTATCTGGTCGGCGCACTGGAGCAGGCCGGGCATCGGCTGCAGGAACGCGCGATCGTGCGCGATGACAAGTATCTGCTGCGCGCGATCGTTTCGAAGTGGATTGCCGAACCGCATGTACACGGCATTCTCGTCACCGGCGGCACCGGCTTCACCGGTCGCGACTCCACGCCCGAGGCGCTAGCGCCACTGCTGGACAAGCAGATGGATGGCTTCGGCGAGCTGTTCCGGGCACTCAGTTTCGACGAGATCGGCACCTCCACGCTGCAATCACGCGCGTTCGCCGGACTCGCCAACGAGACCTTCGTGTTCTGCGTCCCGGGATCGACCTCGGCGTGCCGAACCGCGTGGGAAAAGATCATTTCCAGCCAGCTCGATGCACGCACGCGACCGTGCAACCTGGCCGGTTTGCGTTCGCGACTCGGCGAACGCTGACTCACCGCGGCATCAACCGGAGCAGACATGACATCGATCAAGCGCAAGAAGTACGACGAAGCGGTTGAACATCTGCATACCGAGTTGATGGACCTGCAACGATGGATCATCACCAGCGGCCAGCGTGTCGCAATCATCTTCGAAGGACGCGATGCGGCCGGCAAGGGTGGCGTCATCAAGGCCATCGAAGGGCCGCTCAACAATCGCTACGTGCGCACCGTGGCCTTGTCGAAACCCGATGACCGCGAGCGCGGACAGTGGTATTTCCAGCGCTACGTGGAGCACCTGCCAAGTCCCGGCGAACTCGTGCTGTTCGATCGCAGCTGGTACAACCGCGCTGGCGTCGAGCACGTGATGGGCTTTTGCACCGATGCGCAGTACAAGCAGTTCCTGCGTGATTGCCCTGTATTCGAGCGGCTGATCACCGCCGATGGCCTGATCCTGCTCAAGTACTGGCTCGGCTGCGATCAGTCCGAGCAGGAACAGCGCTTTGCCGAACGCGCCAGCAATCCGAGCAAACGCTGGAAGCTGTCAGCCGTCGACATCAGCGCACGAAAACACTATGTGGCGTACGGCAAGGCACGCGATGTGATGCTGCGTGCCACGCACGCAGCACATGCGCCCTGGCATGTGGTCGATTTCAATGACCAGAAGCGTGGACGTCTGAATCTGATCCAGCATGTTCTCGAGCAGTTGCCGAGACGTGACAAGCCGGCGCCAGTGCTCGAACTGGAGCCGCTGGCCCGCGCGCACACGAAAGAGAGCTACCCGCGCGCCTATCGGATCGAAGAGCCGTTCTGAGATTCCGCTGCGGCGGTGGCGGTTAGAAAAGGTGCCAACGCCGCATCCGGCACGGCCCATCACAGGTCGTTGGTCGTCTGCGAGCGCGTTTTCAGAAGCGCAAACCCAGGCGATTCGAGCGCGGCCCGCGATTCGCCGAAGCTCTGTGGATGCTCTGTTCACGTGTGCAGGCGGCATGATGACCACAAGGCTCGCCGGGTGGTGTGCGTGGCGCCGCGTGAGATGGGTGGCCTGGGCAAGCGGCGCGCGCCGGCAGAGGGCCTTGTGGACATCACCCCGTCATTGAATTCAGAAGGTTGCGGCCGCACCGCCTGCGCGCAGCTCGGCGTTGTGGCGAGTAGACAGACGGCCAGTCTGCTTGTCGGAGCCACGCCCTGATCTGCGCGCAGGCAGTGCGCTGGCGCCTGTGCGGACGTGATAAGAGCATGCCTGGATCGCCCATGGCGTCGCAGCACGTGCGAGCAAGGCTGGATTCCCGGTTATCATGGCGGCGTTACACGCGGTGGGAGAAGCGGGGCAACCCGCTGCCGAAGGCGCAACGCCCGTAATCGCTCAGGCTCGAGACCGCCGCGTGCACACACTCTGGAGAGACCGGTCAAACCCGGCGCCGAAGGGGCAAGAAGCGCACTGAATCGCGCTTCGCAAACTCTCAGGCAAAAGGACAGAGGGGCGCCCGACGTGCGGCTTCGCACGTGTTGCTCTGTTGAGCGCTTCCGGACGCCTCGAAAATGACCCAGCCCCGCTCGCCTTCCCTGCTCGCACTCGAAAACCACTCGGCGTTCGTCGACCGCCACATCGGTCCGAACGATGATGAGATCCAGCACATGCTCGACGTGATCGGGCAACCCTCGCTCGATGCGATGACCGATGCGATCGTGCCGGCGTCGATCAAGTCGCCGTCCGCGCTTGCGCTGCCCGCGGCGATCACCGAAGTCGAGGCGCTGGCGAAGATCCGCGCGATCGCCGACCGCAACGAGGTCTATCGCAGCTTCATCGGCCAGGGTTACTACGGCACGCACACGCCCAACGTGATCCTGCGCAACATTCTCGAGAATCCAGCCTGGTACACCGCCTACACGCCGTATCAGGCTGAAATTTCGCAGGGCCGCATGGAAGCCCTGATCAATTTCCAGACCATGGTCGCCGACCTCACCGGCATGGAAATCGCCAATGCATCGCTGCTCGACGAAGCGACTGCGGCGGCCGAAGCGATGACATTGGCGAAGCGCTCGGGCAAGTCGAAGTCCAACGTGTTCTTCGTCTCCAGCGGCGTGCATCCGCAGACGCTCGAAGTAGTGCGCACGCGCGCCGATGGCCTCGGCATCGAGTTGCACGTCGGTGATGACGCCGACGCCGCCCAGATCGACAGCTTCGGCGTGCTGCTGCAGTACCCGAACACGTTCGGACAGATCCACGACTACGCGGCACTGACCGACGCTGCGCATGCGCGCGGCGCGCTCGTTGCGGTCGCCACCGACCTGCTCGCGTTGACGCTGATCACGGCACCCGGCAGCTGGGGCGCCGACATCGTCATCGGCAACAGTCAGCGCTTCGGCGTGCCGTTCGGTTTCGGCGGCCCGCACGCCGCGTTCATGGCCTGCCGTGATGCCTACAAGCGCTCGATGCCGGGACGGCTGATCGGCGTCTCGATCGATGCCGAGGGCAAGCCTGCGTACCGGCTGACCTTGCAGACGCGCGAGCAGCACATCCGCCGCGAGAAGGCCACTTCTAACATCTGCACTGCGCAGGTGTTGCTCGCGGTGATGGCAAGCATGTATGCGGTCTATCACGGCCCCGACGGGCTCACGCGCATTGCGCAGCGCACGCATCGACTGGCCGCGATCCTTGCTGGCGCCTTGCGCGCCAACGGAGTGACGGTCGGGCCGGACTTTTTCGACACGCTGCACGTGGTCGGCGTCAACGCAGATGCCCTGCATGCACGTGCGCGTGTTGCGCGCATCAACTTGCGCGCAATCGATGCAAACAGCATCGGCATAAGCATCGATGAAACGACCACGCGTGCCGATATCGTCGCGCTCGCCGCAGTGTTCGGGGCACGCATCGACGACATCGACGCGCTCGATCGCGACTGCGCCGATGCCCTGCCGTCCGCGCTGCTGCGCACGAGTCCGTTCCTGACCCATCCGGTGTTCAACACGCATCACAGCGAGCACGAGTTGCTGCGCTACATGCGCGCGCTTGCCGACAAGGACCTGGCGATGGATCGCACGATGATCCCGCTCGGTTCGTGCACGATGAAGCTCAACGCAACGGCCGAGATGATTCCGGTCACGTGGCCGGAATTCGGCAACATCCATCCGCTGGCGCCGCCCGAGCAGACGACCGGCTATACACAGCTGATCGAAGAACTCGAGGCGATGCTCGTCGAATGCACCGGCTACGATGCGGTCAGCCTGCAACCGAACTCCGGTGCACAGGGCGAATTCGCCGGTCTGCTCGCAATCCGCGCCTACCATCGTTCGCGCGGCGAGGGCCATCGCGACATCTGCCTGATTCCCGAATCGGCGCACGGCACCAACCCGGCCTCGGCACAGATGTGCGGCATGAGCGTCGTCGTCACGCGTTGCGACGCCAACGGCAACGTGGATATCGACGACATCCGCGACAAGGCCGCCAAACATGGCGATCGCCTGGCCGCGCTGATGATCACCTACCCGTCCACGCACGGCGTATTCGAGGAAGACGTGGTCGCGATCTGCGAAGCGATCCATACGCATGGCGGACAGGTCTATACCGACGGCGCCAACATGAACGCGCTGGTCGGCGTGGCCAAGCCCGGCAAGTGGGGCTCGGACGTCTCGCATCTCAACCTGCACAAGACGTTCTGCATTCCGCATGGCGGTGGTGGCCCGGGCGTCGGTCCGTGTGCGGTCAAGGCGCATCTGGCTCCATTCCTGCCAGCTACTTTTGCCGGCATCCATGCCGGCGAGAGTCAAAAAGCCGCCATCCATGGCGGCACTTCTCACAAAGAGCATCGCCCCGGGATGGTCTCCGCCGCGAGCTACGGCAGTGCCAGCATCCTGCCGATCAGCTGGATGTACATCACGCTGATGGGCAGCGCCGGCTTGCGCAAGGCGACGCAGGTCGCACTGCTCAATGCGAACTATGTCGCCAAGCGCCTCGAATCGCATTTCGAGACGCTGTACACGGGACGCAACGGCCTCGTTGCGCATGAGTGCATCCTCGACCTGCGCGCGCTCAAGGACGCCACCGGCATCGGCGCCGAAGATGTCGCCAAGCGCCTGATCGATTTCGGCTTCCATGCGCCGACCTTGAGTTTTCCGGTGGCCGGCACGCTGATGGTCGAGCCGACCGAAAGCGAATCCCTGCACGAGCT